>CANJIU010000009.1 GCA_947474365.1 Opitutia bacterium
AGGCGCGGCGAGCATCTTTTAGCGGTCGGCCACGTCCCGGATCTACCGACGCGTGGCAATCGGTGGAGGCTGTCACACGTCTCGCCGAGGCACTCGATGAACGAGTCTACCTCATTCGGACGGGCAAAACCGTTCCGCCAGCATCAGAGGTTTGCGCCTCTACCGCCGGCAATCCAAGCGTCCGAAGCGACTATGGTCGCTCGGCAGTTCTCCGCTGGCATGCTCCGCCCCTCTGAGCCTCTTTGCGGCCAAATGCCTTGGTGGGCGTGGCGTGATTCATTCATCAAACCCGTTGGCCGCGAAAAGGCGCCTACGTGGTCGAGCGTGTTTTCGGCCATCGGCGTGGCGCCAATCGGCGCTTCGCGTAGCGGCATGACCAGTCGGCGGTTTTTCGCCGTGCTCTTCCGAATCCGATGTCGGCGACGGGGGCGTCGCCGCTCCTGGCACGGAGGCCGCTGAAACAAGGGGCAAGACCGAGAGGGGCCAGGCGACGGGGTCATGCCGCAAAACGCTCATCCATGATGAGGAAACGCTGAGGCCACGGAAGGCGCCGTTAAGTAAACGTTTCATGACGCGGCCCCTCCTTTTACGCCCGATCGGCCGGAATCGAAGGGGCACGACCGCCCTGCCGGCTCCTTGCCGTGTCTATGCCGTGTCCTTGCCGTGTCCCTTCTGGGCGATTTCCGGCGTCCAACCGGGTTTCGGCGCCCCGATTCGTGCCGAACCGCCGGCCTCTAGCGCCCTATCGGACCTCCAGTAATCCTTCACTAGCGGTATACTGCCGGGATACTCATCACCCACAGATTACCCACACATCACCCGCACATCACCCACAGCGGGGCGTTTCCCGCCGGGTGGAACCGCCACGCGCCCAACCGGGCCGCGCGGCATTGACTCCACCCGCGTCTGGCAACCGCCCCGTGGCCGTTGCGCCGACGACGTGACACAAGGTCGCGTTTATCTACTGTCCACTATAGCCGGACTCGCTGCGCCGCGGAAGGGGAAGTTCAGCTCGAGCGTGCAAGTCGTTGCCGTGATCGAAGCGTACTGCTTTTTTTTGCCCCGCGCTTCAGAACATAGATTCCTCCGAACCAGCGGGCGTCGAAAAAGCCCGCCGGCAGGTATCCGAGGCACGAGGTCGCCTGCGACAATCATCATCATCATCATCCGTGTACGGGGGGCACGAGCCCCTTCGCCGCGGTTCCAATCCACGCGACGAGGGCGTCGCGTCCCCAGTGTGCAGGAATTACACGCCCTGCGCGTCTCAGCCTCTTCCGGGCCGCGGTCAGTAGACGAGTTCCCGAAAGTTTCGCACCCGGTGAAACGTGATCAGGTTGCCGTCATGCGCGCTCTTCGCCCGGGCGTCGCCGCTCCGCGACAGGATCACCAGATCGTCGCCGTCGATGTCCATCGCCGCATAGTGCCGCGCCTGTTTCGGCGACTCCGTGATCGCGACCGCGCCCGCGAAACACCAATCGACCATGTTTTTCGAGAAATGCAGCACGAGGCGGTGCCGCTCGTTGTTGGGCAAATCGTAACGTTCCGCCGGCAACCGATCCGGGCGCGTCATCGAATCCGTCGCCTGCGAGCTGAGCAGCCAGTAGAGCCCGGTCTTCGCGTCGTGGCTGACGTGAAAACGCATCTGGCCGCCGGGCATCGGGACCAAGAGCATCGTCTTTCCCGAGGGCGCGTGCTCGAGCTGCGTCGTCATGGAACCGTCGGGCTGCTCCACCACCTTGGCGAGCGCCGCGAAGCCGGTGCCGCCAGTGTGCGCGCGCGCGAACAGATGAAACGTGTGTCCGCTCGGGTCGTACCATACATGGTTCGGATCCGTGATTTGCACGACGTTCGTCTCGAGCCAGCCCATCGGCGACATCGTGCGCCGTTTCGGCGTCGTCGCGACCGGCTCCCGGTCGGGATAACCCTGGCGGAAAAACGGCACGCCGAAATACTCGAGGGCGGGTTCGTTCTGTTTGTAGCCCGGGACCAAGTCCGAAAAGACCAGCTCACTCGCGAACGTCCAGGACTCCCGCCGCGTCAGGTCGGCGTCCTCCTTCGCCCGCAGCAGCACGGGCGCGAGCGCGCCCACCGGCCACGCCTTGTTTTCCGTGCTCGTGCGCCGTTCCATCACCAGATAGACATGACCGCGCGTGTGCCAGACGTTGCAGGCCGATTGATGCCACGATTGGCCGTAGGTCAGGGGAACCTGCGGGCTCCACGTCTCGCCGCGATCGTCTGACCGCGCCACCTGCAGGTCCCCTCGCTGCCCGAGGTAGTAGATCGATTTCCCCGAGGCAAAGAGCCGCGCGTGCGACATTTTCAGTCCGCCGCGCCGCGTCCACGTCCGGCCGTGATCATCCGACGTGAGAATCCACGCGTAGTCCGCATTGTTCTTCCGTCCGTCGCCGCCGCGCTCGTAGGCCGCGATGAGCCGTCCGTCCGGCAACGCCAGAATCGACGGCGTGTAGAGCGGTGTCGTCAGGGCATTGGGCGATTCGCCGACCGCGACAAACTCGTTTGCCAGAGGCCGAATCGGCGCGGCCGCGGCCCAGGCGGCGAAGAGCACCATCGGCAACGCGGCGGAAAACCAGGCCTTCATGGGAGTCGGTCCAGCCACGCGAGAAACGCGTCCTTCCACCGACCCGACTCCGCGTCCCGGCCGAGGCCGAAGCCATGGCCTCCCGTCGCCACGATCATCACGTCCGCCGGCACGCCCTTCTCCTTCAACGCGGCGGCGAACAATTCGCTGTTCTGCGGCGGCACGCCCTTGTCGTCCGCGGCGTGCACGAAGAAATACGGCGGCAACCCGGCGCGGGCGCGCTTTTCCAGCGAGAATTCCAGCACCCGCTCGGGCGACGGTGAGGCTCCAAGCAGTTTCGTCCGCGAGCCCTTGTGCACGTACGGTCCGTCCAGGCAGACGACCGGATAAAGCAGGGCGACAAAGTCAGGGCGGGAGCCGTTGGCCGAGTCACCCAAAATCCCCACGCTGCCCGCGAGGTGGCCACCGGCTGAACCGCCCATGATGCCGATGCGATTCGGCGCGACGCCCCACGCCTTCGCGCGGTCCCGCACGAGCTGGACGGCGGCCAGCGCGTCCTGCTGGCTGAGCGGCACGCCTTCCTTCGTGACGTCCGGGGCGGGCAGCCGGTATTTGAGCACGGCGACCGTGATGCCCCGCTCGGAGAAATAACGCCCAATCGCATACCCTTCCCGATCGATGGCAACGTAGCTGTATCCACCGCCCGGGCACATCACGATCGCGGCCCCGCGGTGCGCGGACTTGGCCGGGTGATAGACGGTCAGGGTCGGCACCGCGATTTTCTGGATGACCCGGTCGAAGCCGCGGTCGTCGACCTGGTTGAAACGATAGACGACTTCCTCGGTCGCGGGCGGCGTGTTCGTCGGCAGCGGCGGGCGCAACGGCAGTTCCTCAACCGATTGCGCGAGACCGCGCGAAAGGGCGAAAAGGCCAAGGGCCCACGGCAGGAGGCGGGAAATCGAAGTGGAGCGTCTCATCGCCGCTGAGCCAACCGCGACTGACCCGACGAGGCAATCGCGCGTTGCTGCCCCTCCCGCGGGCGGGCGCCTCTGCCAATCGACGGTCAGAATGTCGTCAGCACCAATCGTCTGGTAGCCGCGCGCCGTCGAGTGGAAGGTCGGTCGCGTTTCCCGGTCCACTCGCTGGTGCTCGCGGCTACGGGTAACCGTCAACGTGGAGATGCCACACCCTCGTGCCCGTGAACGGGCCGGGTTTCAGGCCGGCCGCGGCGTCAGGTTGTTTCGCCGACGAACAACTGCGGGTCGACGGCCCGGCTGACCGCATCGTTGCCCGCCAACGTCTCGATCGCGAGGCGGCCCATCGCGCGGAAATCGTAGCGCAGGCACGTGAGCCCGGCCTTCGTGGCGAAATCCGTGCCCATCGCGGAGAGCAGGCCCGCCCGCCCGGGACATTCGAGGCCGGCTTCGCACATCGCCTTCGCCAGGAAGAGGGAGACGTTGTCCTCCGGACAGATCAGGACGGTGCGCACTTTCTCGCGCCGCAGCCGCTCGATCAGCGTCGCGCGTTCGGCATCCGTACTGGCCGGCGCCACCGGCTGCAATCGCTCGCGACAGGTGGTTTCATCCGCCGCCGCCGTCAGTTCCGCAAAAAACTCCGCCACCGCCGGGTCACCGGCAAACGGCGCCACGGGGATGATCCGTTCGTAGCCGCGGCCCAGGACGTGGGCCAGCGCTTTGAGCGCACCCGCGTGAAAGTCGGCGCGGATGTTGGCGAATCCTTCAACCGCGCAGGTCCGATACAACACCACCGCGGGTTCCAGTCGTTCGCCGTAGGCCCGCAGCGCGGCGTCGCTCCAGACATGGTCCAGCACGAACCCACCCGCCGCTCCTCCGTGCCGGTCGAGAAACTCACCCAGGATGGCCCTCTGCCGTGCCACCCCGGCGAACACCGGAACCTCGTGGGTCTCGGGATGGTTCACGAGCGAATCATCGTGCCACAGCAGCATCGTCCGCTGCCGGTCGCCGCACCCGAGGCTGATTCCCTCCAGCAGTTCCCGGTACTGCTCGCTGGCCAGTTCCAGCCGCCGCAACAGGCAGGCAACCGGTTTCGGACGGTCGAACAAGGCTCGCGCGGCCGTCGGAAAATACCGTCCGCTCGTCGGATGCTGCCAGATTTCCCCGCGCTCCGCGAAGCGTTGGAGAATGCGATAAACCGAGGTGTTGGCGACCCCGAGGCGTTTGCCGATTTCCCGGGTCGTCGGCAGCGAACGGTCGACCGGCGCCGTGCTCACCACGTGACGCACCCGGGCCTCAAGATTGGCGTCACCCGGCGCGACCGGGGCGGGTCGGCGTTTCGCGGGACTGCGCGGTGTGGGCATGGCGACGACGAAGGCCAGCCGGCATTGCAACGCAAGCCCGGTGTTCACAACAAAACAATTTTGTTGCGTAACCGCGAGCGCCGGCTGTCGTGAAGTCCTTCGCATCCGGAACACGCCGTCCCGGACGGCCGGGGCGCGCTGTTTGGCCGGCACACGGCCGGCACGCCCCACCCGCCCGCCGGCGTGTCCGATCGAAATCACCGTACTCCCATGGCCACCGCCCCCCGCGTTTGCCGGTCACTTGCCCAGGTTGGATGCCCCCAGGCGGATCATCGTCGGCTCCCTGCCGGCCTCGTCGCTCACCGCCATTCCGTTTTCCGGACGTGCGCCGTCCTGTTGCTTTGCGCCCTGTCGTCGTCCTACGCCGCGGTCGAGGCCGGCTTCGCTGAACGCGACATCACGCCGGCGATTGGGCAGGAGCGGCCGGGCGGATACGGAAAGGCGTTTCACCGGAAACTGCTGGATCCCTGCAAGGTCCGGGTCGCGGTGTTTTCCGACGGCGCGCGGACGGTCGCCCTGGTGGGAGTGGACGCGTTGATGATTTCGCGCCGGGTGGTGCAGGCGGCGCGCGCCGAAATCACGCGCCTCACGCAGATTCCCGGCGATGCCGTGATGATCGCCGCATCGCATTCACACACGTCCGGACCGGTCGGCATGGTGCAGCCGGGGGAATACGACGGCGCGCCGGAACTCGTGCGGAAACTCGCCTACGAACAGTCGTCCCTCGCCGATGCCGCCTACCTGGCCCGGGTGACACAGCAAATTGCCGAGGGCGTCAAGGCGGCGGCGGATGCCCGCGTGCCGGCGAACATCGGCGTTGGCGTCGGCCGCGAGGACAAGGTGGGTTTCAATCGCCGCCTGAGGATGAAGAACGGGCAAACCTGGACCAACCCGGGTGTCGGCAATCCGGACGTCGTCGACTACGCCGGCCCAATCGATCCCGACGTGGGGGTGATCGGCGCCTGGGATCGGCAGGGACGGTTGCTCGGCGCGGTCGTCACTCACGCTCTCCACGCGAACATTTCGCCCGATGGCATTTCAGCGAACTGGATTTTCCCATTGGAGCAGACGATTCAAGGCGCGCTGAAGGCGGCGGTGCCGATCGTCTTTCTGGCCGGTGCGTGCGGTGACATCTCAAAGATCGAAAGTCTCACCCCCTATGAACGCCCATCCGAGGAACAGTGGATGCAAATGGTCGGAGGGCGGATTGGGGCGGAGGCCGTCAAGGTGCTGCTGACGATGCCACGCGGACCGGACGTGGCGGTGCACAGCCGCACGAAGGTCTGGCCAATTCGACGGCGCCTCCCCTCGCCCGCCAACCTCCAGCGGGCGCGCGCCCTCGTCGCGGCCGGAAAGCCGGCGGGGAATCCTGCGCAGACCGAATGGACGATGGCGAAAGAGACACTGATGGCGGAATACCTGGGACGCGTTTCGCCCGAGGTGGAAGTCGAGGTCCAGACAATCCAGATTGGCCCGGCAGTCTGCGTCAGCAATCCCGCCGAATACTTCGTCGAGTATGGCCTCGAGATGAAGAAACGCAGTCCGTTCCCGTTTACGTTTCCAGTGGAATTGGCGAATGGCTGCGTCGGATACGTCCCAACCGAGGAGGCGTTCGGCCCGGGCGGCGGCGGCTACGAGACGCGGCTGACGTCCTACAGCAACCTGGAGATCACGGCCGGACGCCAGATTGCGGACGCCGGAGTCGCGCTGACGAAGGAATTGAAGCCTGGTCCGATTCCCGCCCGGCCACGGGTCAAGCAACCTGGACAACCATGGCTCTACGGCAATGTCCCCCCACAGGTTGACTGACGAGACCGACCATGAACCGACGCACGTTTATTCATTCCTCCGTTTGTGCCGCCGCGCTGTCGACCATCGCCCGGTCGGCCAGTGCCGCCCAAAAGCCCGCCTCGCTCGCTGGCGAGGTCGGCATCACCACCGGCTCGTTCATGCGCCACCTCACGACGGAACCGCGCGCCGGCAAACTGCGACTGCTCGATTTGCCGAAAATCATGCACGAGGAACTCGGCATGAAGGTCATCGACCTCATGACCGCCACTCTGGCGTCGATGGAACCCGCCTATCTCGACCAGCTGCGGGCGTCCGCGGACAAGGCACGCTGCGTGCTCACGAATCTCAAGATGAACAACCCGGGCCTCGATCTCGCGAGCGCGGACGAGAACGTGCGCCGCCATGCGATCGACGAGTACAAGCGCACGATGGAGGCCGCGGCGCGCCTCGGTGTGCGCTGGGTGCGGCCACTGCCGGGACCGAAGCGGCCGGATTTCGCGCACGTGGCCTCAGCGTACCGCGAATTGATCGACTACGGCCGCTCGCGAGGATTGACGCTGCTCGTGGAAAACTTCGGCTGGATGCAGGACGACCCCGAGGCCATTCCTGCGCTGATTCAGGCGGTCGGCCCGGAGCTGCGTTCGCAACCCGACACGAGGAACTGGACGGACCGGGCGCGCTACGAAGGATTGACCAAGGCGTTTCCCTTCGCGGTGTCGTGCGACTTCAAGCCCTACGCCCTTGAGCCCGACGGCTCGCACCCGCGCTTCGACTTGAAGCGATGTTTCCAAATCGGCTGGCAGGCGGGCTTTCGCGGACCGTGGTGCCTGGAGCATTTTCACGACGACCTCTCGCAGCAGTTCCGCGAAATGGGAATGCTGAGCGACCGACTCCACCAATGGACGCGGGAGGCGGCATGAGCGAGTCTCCCTTGATCGATTCCGCGCACAATGCGCGTTTCAGCAGGTCACGCGTGTTCGAATTTCCCCGTCCCACATGATGCTCGGCGGAAGCAGCATCGCCCACCCCACAAAATCAGATGAATCCAAGGCTCCCACTCCTAGCCCTCGCCCTCTCAGCCCTTTTTTCCCTGCCAGCTCCGGGAATCCTCGCCGCTGATGCGAACCCCCACACCGGCAGCATCTCTGGCCGGGTGCAGAATGCCGCCACCGGCCAATATCTCAACCGCGCCCGCATCGCCGTAAAAGGGACCGACCTCGTCGTGTTTACGGATGAATACGGGACGTATCGGCTGACCGATGTTCCGGGCGGACCGACGGTCCTGGAGGTCTTCTACACCGATCTCGACGCGCTCCAGGTGACCGTCGACGTCCCCGCGGGACAACTCGTCGAGCGCGATGTCACCCTCACGAGTGTCACGCGCTACGGCCAGAACTCGGGCGTGGTGAAGCTCGATCCCTACAAGGTGGCTTCGAACAAGGAGACCGACGCGCAGGCGATTGCGACCAACGAGCAGCGCTTCGCGCCGAACATCAAGAACGTGATCGCGACAGACGCCTTTGGCGAAGTGTTTGGCAACAGCGCCGGGGATTTCCTGAAATTTCTGCCCGGTCTCGCGGCCGACTACGACAACGCCGAGGTCAGCACGATTTCGGTGCGCGGCATGGGCGGCGACAAGACCACCGTGATGTTCGACGGCGCCCCCATCGTCACGGGAGCCAACACCGGCCCGACGCGTTCAGTTGAGATGCGGACGCAGTCCCTCAACAACGTCACGCGCGTCGATGTCACCAAGGTGCCGACACCCGCGACGCCCGCCGACACCCTGGCCGGCTCGATCAACATGGTGAGCAAGAATGCGTTTGAGCGCAGCCACGCGGAGTTCCGCTACGGCATCAACCTCGCCGCGACGAGCAACACCCTGAGCCTCGCGCGGAGCCCCACCTCGTACAAGGATCAGGAAATCTACAAGGTGAAGCCAGGATTCGATTTCGACTACACGCTGCCCATTGGAAAAAACTTCGGCATCGTGCTGACGGGGATGTACGCGCAGAAATTCAACGAGCAAAACATCTCGCGGAAGACCTGGAACAACGCCGGCACCGGCACGGGCGCCTCGGTCGCGAATCCGTTTCTGCAGCAATTCCTCATCCAGGACTCGCCGCGCTACACCAACCGCGCGATCTACAGTGCGAAGGCCGACTGGCGCATTACCCCCAATTCCGTGCTCACGTTTGGCAGCCGTTACGGCCGGAACGTCCGGGCCTCCACCGGCCACACTACGATGACACCGAGCGCCGGCACCGTGGCCGCCCCCCTCCCCGTCAACGGCACGCCGTTCAGCTACGGGCCCGATTTCACGATTGGCGCAACCGGACGCGGCGCCCTCACCGTCACCGGCGGCTGGCAGTACAGTGTGGATTACACCTCGGGAACCAATCTCGGCTACCGCTTCGACGACGGAAAGTGGCGGATTGAGGCGAACACCAACTATTCCAGTTCGGAGACGTTGCTGCCCAGCACGACCCGCGGGCACTTCAACAACGTCACCGCGGTGAACCGCAATCCGGTGCGCGTGACCTTTCGCAACATCGGTGAGGAACGCCCCGGAAGCATCGAGGTTTTCGACAACAACAACCAGCGGGTCGACATGCTGAATCCCGCCAATTACCGATTGTCGGCCGCCACGCTCGACGACCGCCGGCACGTGCTCAGTTCCCGGTTCGGCAACGTCGACGTGCAGCGCCGCCTGAACGTCTTCCCCTTTCCCTTTGCCCTGCAGGGTGGCGGCCAGCACCGCATCCAGAATGTCGATGCACGACGGGAGTCCGGAACGTATACCTACACGGGTGCGAATGCCGACGTGGAACCGTACCTCTACGATGTCTACAAGAACCAGGAGCTCTTCATGGGTTTCCGCGATCCCATCGGCATCAATCCCGCGAAGGCGTGGCGCGCGAATCAGGCGAACCCCACGCTGTTCACGATGACTCCGGCGCAGATTGTGGCCGCGGAAACCAACCGGCTCAACTTCTCCACCTTCGCCGAGGAAACGGTCTCCGCCGGATACCTTCAGGGCGAGGCGCGCCTCTTCAAAGGGCGCCTGAATGTCCTGACCGGCGTGCGCTATGAACATACTGACGTCACCGGTCAGGGCCTGCTCTTCGATCCTAACGCGGTGTTTGCGCGCAACGCGGATGGTTCGTTCACCCGCAACGCCCAGGGCGCCCGCGTGCGCCGGGCCGACGCCGGGGCCGTCGGCTCGCTCGAAGAGACGCGCCTGACGCGCAAGGAACGCGCGTACACTGCGGAACGGTCCTACGACGGTTATTACCCGAGCCTTCACCTTACGGCCAACCTCCGGGAGAATTTCCAAGCGCGGCTCGCCTGGGCGCAAACCTACGGGCGACCGAATTTCCCTGACATCATCCCGAGTGCGACGGTGCAGGAGGCCGACCTGACGACCGGCGAGTTGAACACGCCCGGTGTTTCCCGCGGCAATATCACCGTCACAAACACCGGCCTGAAGCCCTGGACCGCGAATAACTACGATCTGTCGCTGGAGTATTACAGCCAGCAGGGCGGCGTCGTGAGCGCGGGAGTGTTCCTCAAGGAGATTCGCAATTTCTTCGCGGACTCGGTGAAGATCGCGACAGCCGCTGATTTGGCGGCGCTCGACCTGGAGTCGAAATATCTCGGCTGGAATCTTGCGACCACGGTCAATTCCGGCAACGCGCGGATTCACGGCTTCGAATTCAACGTGCGGCAGTCGCTCCGATCCTTGGGCGGAGCGGGCCGGTATTTCACCGTCTTTGCCAACGCCACCAAACTCCAATTGAGCGGCAATCCCAATGCGTCGTTCACGAGCTTCGTGCCGGAGAACGCCAACTGGGGCGTGCAGTTCAATTGGAAGCGCCTCACGATCATGCCGCGCTGGAATTACCGCGGGCTCAACAAACTCCTGCCCCAGCCGGCGTGGGGTCCCGATGGCTACCAGTACATCAAGGAACGCCTCATCCTCGACGTAAGCGTCGCCTACCAGCTGTCGCGGCGCTTTTCGTTCGTCGGCAGCGTCGGCAATGCGACCAACGACGAATTGACCCAGCTGCACTACGGTTCGGCCACGCCCGGCTACGCCCGGCGCTCGCTCAATAACGAGTACGGCGCGATGATTTCCGTCGGGATCAAGGGCACGTATTGACTCTTCCATGACCACCAACGCTCACGCCCGGGCCCTTTTCCACCGGACGGTCCTGCCCCTGCTGTTCCTGACCGTCGTGCCGCTCGCGCCGGCCGCCGCCGCACCGGTGCGCCCGCCGAACTACCTGATCTTTTTCTGCGACAACCTCGGCTACGGGGACATCGGTCCCTACGGCAACAAGGTCCATCGCACCCCGAACCTCGACCGGTTCGCCAAGGAGGCGAGAAAGTTCACGCATTTCTACACGGCGGCCAACGTCTGCACCCCTTCGCGGGCCGGCCTGATGACCGGCACGTACGCGCGACGAATCAATCTGCAGCGAGGCGCCCGCGGCGGCCCCGTGCTCCAACCAGGCGAACAGATCGGACTCAACCCCAGCGAGGTCACGATCGCCGAGGTGCTCAAAACCGTCGGCTATCGGACGATGCTGATCGGCAAATGGCACCTGGGTGACCAGGCGCAGTTCCTGCCCACGCGGCAGGGCTTTGATGAGTATTGGGGCATCCCGTACAGTGACGACATGACCCCGCGCGACGGGCAAAAATGGCCCCCGCTTCCCTTGATGCGCAACGAGACCGTGATCGAGGCCGGCGTCGATCGCAACGAACTGACCCGGCGCGAAACCGGCGAGGCGATCCGCTTCATCACGGAAAACCGGGAGAAGCCATTCTTCCTGATCATCTCGCATGCGATGCCCGGCAGCACCACCGCGCCGTTTTCCAGTGCGGCGTTTCGCGGCAAGTCGCGCAACGGCCCATACGGTGACTCGGTTGAGGAACTGGACTGGTCCGCCGGCGAGGTGCTGGGCGCGGTGCGAAAACTGGGGCTCGACGACCGCACGCTCGTGATTTGGACGGCAGACAACCCGGCGGTGCGCCGCACGCCGGAGCAGGGCAGCAACGCCCCGTTGTCCGGATACATGAATTCGCC
The DNA here is from genome assembly GCA_947474365.1 of Opitutia bacterium. Taxonomy (GTDB): domain Bacteria; phylum Verrucomicrobiota; class Verrucomicrobiia; order Opitutales; family Opitutaceae; genus ER46. The sequence goes on from CANJIU010000009.1 coordinate 11,761, forward strand.
GGCCGAGGGCGGCATGCGTGTGCCCTGTCTGGTGCGCTGGCCCGGAAAAGTTCCCGCCGGCACCGTCTGTGACGAACTCGGGACCATGATGGATCTCATGCCGACGTTTGCCCATCTCAGCGGCGCCACTCCGCCCGGACCTGACGTGATCAACGGCCGGAACATCTGGCCGCTCCTCTCCGGTGCGCCCGGGGCACGCACGCCGCACGAGGCGTTCTACTATTATCATTACGATCAACTGCAGGCGGTGCGTTCCGGCCCGTGGAAGCTGTTCGTCGCCCTCGATCGCCTGCAAGGCGCACCATCGGTCGAACCGAAGAAGGGCCCGTTCCCGGCGCGTCTCTTCAACGTGGTCGAGGATCCCGGCGAGAAGAACGATGTCGTGGCCGCCCATCCCGACGTCGTCGCGCGTCTCGTCGGCTTGGCGGAAACCGCGCGGACGGAAATCGGCGACCTCGGCCGCCCCGGTCGCACGGAGCGTCCGGCCGGTTGGATTTTCAACCCGAAGTTCCAGACGCTGCCCGGAAATTGATGCATCGCAGACCGCGAATGATCTTTGCCAGCCTCGTCGCTGCCACGCTCGCAGCGACAGGTTTTGCCGCCGGTGAAATCCGCGCCGGCTTCGCGGAATGCGATATCACACCGGAAATCGGCATGCGGGAAGCGCACGCCGTCGCCCGCCACGTCTTCAAGACCTTCCATGACCCCTGCAAGGCCCGCGTGGCGGTGTTGGACGACGGCACCCGGAAGGTTGCGCTCGTGGGCATCGACACGCTGATGATTCCAAGGAGCGTGGTGCTGCAGGCGCGCGCGGAAATCGAGCGCGTCTGCGCCATCCGCGCAAACGCCGTGATGATCGGCGCGTCGCACTCGCATTCCTCAGGGCCGGTAGGGATCGTGATGCCCGGCCAATTTGCCCACGCGTCGGCGGAAATTCAGCACCTCGCCTATGTCGAGTCATCGCTCGCCGACCCCGTCTATTTGAAAATTCTGGTCCGAGGAATCGTCGAAGCAACCCGGCTCGCCGAGGCGCGGCTGGCTCCTGCCAGATTGGGTTTCGGTTTTGGGCGCGAGGACAAAGTGGCATTCAACCGCCGTCAGAAGATGAAGAACGGCCGGACCTGGAGCCACGCGGGAGCGATGAATCCCGACATCGTGGACTACGCGGCGCCGACCGATCCGCAGGTCGGTGTGACCGGAGCCTGGGACGCCGAGGGTCGCCTCTTGGGCGCAATCGTCAATTTTGCCTGCCATGCCACGACCAACCCGGGTGGAATTTCCGCCAACTGGCCCGGCGTGATGGAAAAGACCATCCAGGGTGCGTTGCAGACCAACGTCCCCGTGGTTTTTCTGGCGGGCGCGTCCGGTGACGTCACCCAGGTCGACAACCTCAACCCATATGTCCAGCCCGATCCCGAAACCTGGTTGCGCCAGGTGGGCGGACGGATCGGCGCTGAGGCCGTAAAGGTGCTGCTGAGCATTCCGCGCGGAACCGAAGCGACATTGGAGGTGAGGCAAAAGGTCTGGAAAATCCCCCGCCGCGCACCGGCGCCGGAACGCGTGGCACGGGCGCGGGAACTTATCGCCTCCGGAAAACCCGCCCGCGATCTGACGGAGTGGACCTTTGCGCGGGAGACGTTGCTCCTCGACGCCATCATCCCGCGGGAACCGACTGTGGAGGTTGAAGTACAGGCAATCCAGGTCGGCCCGGCTCTCTTCGTGAGCAACCCGGCCGAGTACTTCGTTGAGTATGGACTGGAGATAAAGCGTCGCAGCCCGTTTCCGTTCACGTTTCCCGTGCAGCTGGCCAACGGCTGCGTCGGATACGTTCCCACCGAGGGAGCGTTTGGTCCCGGCGGCGGCGGATACGAGACGCGGCTGACATTCTACAGCAACCTGGAAATCACCGCGGGCCGGCAGTTCGCCGAGGCCGGTCTGGAACTGGCCCGTCAGCTGACTCCGAGCCGCCCGGCAGAGTTTCCCCGGTTGGCGAAGCCCGGCGTGCCCTGGCCCCACGGCAAGGTCGAACCGCAAACCCAATGATGCGGCCAAGCCTGACCCATTTGTTTCTGCGACCGCTCGCCTTCGTGGCCGCCGCACTCCTTTCCGTGGGCCTCTCCGCCGCCCCGGTGCGTCCCACCAATGTGGTCTTTATCCTAACTGACAACCAGGGGGCATGGACTCTCGGTTGCTACGGCAACCCCGACATTCGCACGCCGCATATCGATCGCCTCGCGGCCGAAGGCATCCGGTTTACGCGCGCCCTGAGCAGCAACCCGGTGTGCTCTCCGACGCGGGCGACGTTTCTCACCGGTCTCCTTCCTTCGCAGCATGGCGTTCACACGCCGGTCAGTCCCACCTTCATGATGGGCCCCAAGGCCTACAATACGCTCGCCGAATTCACCTCGCTTGGCGAAGTGCTGCGCGACAACGGCTATGTCTGCGGCCTGAGCGGAAAGTGGCATCTCGGCGACAACCTGCGCCCGTCGGAGGGGTTTTCGTTCTGGGTCACAAAGCCGGACGGATCGACGAGCGAGTTCTACGACCAGAAAGTGATCGAAGACGGCCAGGTGCGCACGGAGGCGGGCTACACTACGGACCTCTGGACCCGCAAAGGAATCGAGTTCATCGAGCAGAACAAGGAACGGCCCTTCTTCCTTTACCTCGCCTACAACGGACCCTACTCACTCGGCGGCTTGATGCTAAAACCGGCACGCAACCGGCACGCGGCATATTATCGCGATCGTCATTTCACGAGTTTTCCCGTCGACGCGATGCACCCGTGGCAGGACGCGAACAAGTCGTTCCACAATAGCCAGGTCGCGATGGAGCGGCTCGCGGCGGAAACCAGCGGGGTGGACGACGGCGTCGGCGAGATCATGTCCACGCTGCGTCGGCTCGGGCTCGATGAGAATACCCTCGTCATCTATGCCGCCGACCAAGGCTGGATGGGCGGGCAAAACGGAATCTGGGGCATGGGCGACCACACAAAGCCATTCGGAGCGCACGAGTTGATGATGCAGATTCCCCTGCTCTTCCGGCACCCCGGCAAAATCCCCGCCGGTCGGACGAGCGATCTCTTGGTGAGCAACTACGACTTCCTGCCGAGTGTGCTGAACCAACTGGGACTTGGCGCCCACATGCCGACGACGCCGAAATCGCCGGGTCGGGACTTTTCCCCGGTGCTGCGCGGCGCGACGGGGCCATGGGACAACACCGTCTTCTATGAAATGGAGAACACGCGCGCGATCCGGACGGACGACTGGAAATACGTGGCGCGCCACCCGAACGGACCTTTCGAGTTGTACGACATGCGGAAGGACCCGCGGGAACGCTTCAATCTCTACGGACAGCCGGGCGCCGCGGCAAAGCGCGACGAACTCTCGCGTCAGCTCGGCGCGTTCTTCGCCACGTACGCCGATCCTCAATACGACCGCTGGAAGGGCGGAAAGACCAAATCCAAACCGGAACCACGATGAAACTCCTTCAGCCCTCGTCGGCCAAAGTACTCTTCGCCGCAGCGCTCGTTGCGGCGGGTCTCTTCCCGCTGCGCGCGGCGCCGCTCACGGGCGAACCGGAAATTCAACGCAAACCGCTGACGCCGGCAGAAGCATTGAAGTCGTTTCGCCTCGACCCCGGCCTGCGGATTGAACTCGTCGCTTCCGAGCCCTTGATCACCGACCCGGTCGACGTCGCCTTTGACGAGGCCGGCCGGATGTTCGTGGTGGAAAACAACGGTTACAACAGAGAGAAGATCACACCCCGCTCCCGCATCCGCCGCCTCGAGGACACCGACGGCGACGGGGTCATGGATCGCGGGACAATATTTGCCGACGACCTTGATTACGCGCAGGGCGTGCTGTGCATCAAGGATGGGCTCATCGTCACGACCAACACCGGCATCCTTTTCCTCCACGACCTCGATGGCGACGGACGGGCCGATCGAACCGACGTGCTTTTCAAGTGCGCGCCATCGATCTACATCGACCGGCAGATGTCCGCCCCGCGCCGCGGCGTCGACAACTGGGTCTACATCAACCTCGGACTCTTCAAACAGGAATTGACGCCGACTTCGGCCCCGGATCGCCCCGTGACCCTCACAAGCAACTTTCGCTTTCATCCCGGCACCGGCGAGTTTGAGGCCGCGGCCGGCGCCGGGCAGTTTGGCAAGGCGTTCGACGACTGGGGGAGGCAGTTCTTCAGCACGAATCGAAATCCCGGATTGTTCGCGGTACTGCCGCGGTCCTACCTGACGCGAAATCCCGCCGCCTTTCTCACCCGCAGCGAAGACGAGGTCGTGCAGGGCGGAAACGAAGGTAAAGTCTATCCGCTGCAGAATTTCCGCACGACTTCCAGCGCCCACGCCGGCACGTTCACGGCGGCTTGCGGCACCGGTGTCTACCGCGGTGACTGGCTCGGAGCAGAGTATGTGAACAATCTCTTTGTCTGCGAACCGACCGGGGCGCTCATCTCGCGCTGGATTCTGGAACCTTCCGGGCCAAGCTTCACCACCCGCCGTGCGACACCCGGCCGGGAATTCCTCGCGAGCAACGACGAATGGTTCCGTCCGGTGAACACGACAACCGGACCCGACGGCGCGTTCTACGTAATCGACATGTATCGGCGTTTTCTGGACGGCACGCGGTTCTTCCCCGATGACTATGTCGCCGCCAACGACATGGGCGCCGGTTCGGACCGCGGGCGGATCTACCGCGTCGTGCCGGCGACGACCGGACCACGGATGAAATTCACCCCGGTACCCGCGGAACCGGCGAAGCGCGTCGCACTGCTCGAGCACGCCAACGGCTGGCAGCGCGACACCGCCCAGCGCCTTCTGGTCGAATCCGGCGATGCAACCGCGGTTCCCGCGCTTGAGCGCCTTCTACGCCAGAGCCGGTTCGCGCAGGCGCGGCTCCATGCCTTGTGGACGATTGAGGGACTAAACCGGCTCACCGCCGGGCACGTGGAACACGCGTTGAACGACTCCGAAGCCGGAGTCGTGGAAAATGCGCTGTGGCTTGCGCCGCGCTTCCTCGGGACGAACGAGGCGCTCCGAAAAAAGGTCGTGCTGCTCGCATCGGAAGCGAGGCCAAGAGTGCGTTTTGCCGCACTGCTCGCGATTGGGGGGATCGAGGGAGCTGAGGCCGAGCGCGCGCTGGTGCAGGCGGGGGTACAGGACGCTGACGATCCTTGGATGCGGACCGCGATCTTCAGTTCGCCACTGACGACGTCGGGTCGCGTACTCTCGTCCCTGCTGGGCAATCCGGCGGTCCGTTCGCGGGGTTCCCGTGGCGACATCGAACTGGCGAACGGCCTGGCGCTCATCCTCGCCGCCGGGGGAAAGCCCGCCGAGTTGAAACCCGCACTCGCTGTGTTGAGCGGAGGTAACGGCGACACCGGAGGCGAATGGTGGAAGATGGCAGTGCTCGGCGGAATTTCAGAGGGATTGCGGCGCCAAACCGCAGCAGGGATGCCCAAGAGTGTTTCCGCACTGCTGGCGAATCCTCCGCCGGAACTGGCCGGTTCGCTGGACGGGGTGCGACGGGCGGCAGCTTCCGCGAGCATCGTGCTCAAGGATCGGACGCGGCCCATCAGCGAGCGGCTGGCCGCGATCTCCCTGCTCGAACACGCACCCAAGGAAGACGTGAATTTGTTGGTCGCGCCACTGATGAACCGACGGGAACCCGCGGAGATCCAGCGCGCGATGGTCGACGTCCTCCGACATCTGAATCGCGCGGCGATTTCGCCCGTTCTTTATGCGAGCCTAGGGGAGATGGGAACGGTGGCCCGCACCGGCGCGATCCAGTATCTCCAGCAAAGCCCGGCCGAACTGCTCAAGAACATCAAGGCCGGCCGCCTCAGTCCGGCGTTGATCGATGCCAACGGGCGCTGGGGCATCTTGAATTCCAAGGACAACAACGTGCGGGCGCTCGGCCAGGAAATCTTCGGCCGCACCGAAGGCGACCGAAAGCAACTCGTCCGCCGCTACACGAGTGCGCTCAAGGAACTCACCGGCTCCGCGTCGCAAGGGAAGGCCATCTTCCAGCAAACCTGCACCGTTTGTCACCGCTTTCGCGGGGAAGGCAACGACGTCGGACCGGATATCACCGACGTGAGAATCAAGACTCCGGAGATGTTGCTGTCCGACATTCTCGATCCAAACCATTCGATCGAACCCCGCTGGGAGGCGCACACGATGCAAGTCGAGGGCGGCCGTACCATCGTGGGAATCATTGTCAGCGAGACGAACGACGCCCTCGTCGTGCGCGGAGTCACCGGCACGGATACGCTCCCGCGCGCCAGCATTCTTGCGAGCACCTCCCTTGGAGTTTCGCTCATGCCCGAGGGGCTGGAAGGAACCTTGAACGAAAAGCGAATGGCCGACTTGCTGGCCTACCTCCGCAGCGACCCTGATAAAAAATGAAACCAACGAGGCTCTTCCCCATCGCCGCGCTGCTAGCGCTCGTTATTGCGGCATCCGCCATCGGCGCAACGGCGTCGCGGCCCAATATTGTGTTTATTCTCGCCGATGATCTCGGCTCCGGCGACCTCGCGTGCTTTGGACATCCCGAAATCCAGACTCCGCATCTCGACGCACTCGCCGCCGGCGGCCTGAAGCTCACCCAATGCTATTCTGCGGCGGCGGTTTGCTCGCCGGCCCGCGCCGGTATCATGACGGGGCGCACGCCCTATCGGGTCGGAGTCTACAACGCGATTCCGTTCATGAGTCCGGCGCACCTGCCGCAATCCGAAGTCACCATTGCGACCCTTTTGAAGAATGCGGGCTATGCCACGGCACAGGTTGGGAAATGGCATCTCAACGGCTTTTTCAACCTCCCCGGCCAGCCGCAACCCGACGACCACGGTTTCGAACACTGGTTCGCCGTGCAGAACAATGCCCTGCCGAACCACAAGAACCCGTTCAACTTCGTGCGCAACGGCATTCCCCAGGGGCCCATCGAAGGCTACTCGGGAGGCATCGTCGCCGCGGAAGCCCTTCGCTGGCTGGCGACGGGGCGTGACAAGTCGAAGCCGTTCTTCCTCTACGTCGCTCTGAATGAACCACACGAGCCAATCGCCACCGATCCGCGCTTCAGCGCCCGCTACGCGAAGAATTACCCCGACGACCCGAGTCGGGTTGCCTACTACGGCAACGTCACGCAGATGGACGATGCGGTTGGGAAGATCCTGGCGGCGCTCAAGGAGCAGGGCCTCGCCGACAACACCCTGGTGTGGTTCACCTCGGACAACGGCCCCGCTCGGACAAAATATCACAACGCGGGGTCGGCGGGCAGCCTCCGTGGCTACAAGGGGCTCATGTATGAGGGCGGCCTCCGCGTGCCCGGCATCGTGCGCTGGCCGGCCCGGATCAAGGCGGGCATGACGAACGCAACTCCCGTGAGCGGCGTGGACGTGCTGCCGACCCTCTGCGATGTTGCCGGTCTGACCGCGCCCGCTGATCGCAAGCTCGACGGAACCAACGTCGCTCCGCTGTTCGCGGGCAATCCCGTGCGGCGGACCAAGCCGCTTTACTGGCAATACGCCTGGGCACCCGCCGGCCCCCAAACCGCGTTGCGCGACGGCCCGTGGAAAATTTTGGCGCGACTCGACGGCCCACGCCCGAAAGCAGGGGAATTTACCGGAGCCCAAACCCAATTTCTAAAAACGGCCGGCCTGACGGATTTCGAACTCTATCACCTCGATCGCGATCCGACAGAAACGAAGGAGCTGAGCCGGACGGAACCTGCCAAACTGGAGGAACTCAAGTCCCTCCTGCTCGCCACGCAACAGGATGTGCGCAACGACGGCCCGGCCTGGCCGACGTTCAATGATCCTGGATACGAACAGAAGATGATCGTCTGGCCCAATTATCAGGCCAAGCCGCTGCCGCCAGCAAAGTAACCCCACCCATCGTTGATGAAGTCCTCCTCGTTTCTTTTTTCCGCACTCCTCCTGCCCGCCGTCCTGTGGTCCGCCGACTGGCAGGCCACGGTCGTCCCCGGTTCGTGGGAGGCGAAGGGGCCGCCGTCCGCGAAGACCTATGACGGCGTCGCCTGGTATCGGACCTGGGTGAAACCCGCTGCCCTCTTCTTCACCGCGCACGAACGCAACCTGTACGAGGAATCGGTCACCGTGAATTTGAGCGACGTGGCCGACGCCCACGAGGTCTACGTCAACGGCGTGCGCATCGGCACAGGAGGACAGTTTCCCCCGGATTTCAAGAGCGGTCGGAGCGAGATGCACCGTCACAAGGTGCCGGTCGGCACCCTGCGGAAGAACGAATGGAACGAAGTCGCCATCCGAATTTACAACCATTCGGGTCCTGGTGGCTTTCTCGGCGAGGCTCCGTTCATCATGACGTACAACCTCGAATGTGTGTTCGAGGGCCAATGGGAGTTCATGGCCGGTGACGGCTACCAACCGGGCAAGGCGCTCGTCGACCGCCCCACGAGTTCATCGTTCGAGGAATTTCGCACCTCGAGCCGGGTCCTGGGCCGTTCCGCCCAATTGAACACCGGACCCAAGCTTTCGCCGGAGGCCTCTTTGGCGAAGATGAGTTCGGCCGACGACCTGCAGGTGGACCTCCTCCTGGCGGAACCGCTGGTGGCGCAGGGTACCCACATCAGCTTCGACGAACGCGGCCGCACGTGGATCACCCAGTACCGTCAATACCCCTATCCCGCCGGGATCAAGATGCTGAGTCGCGACAGTTTTTACCGCGCCAAATACGATCGGGTACCGCTGCCGCCGCCCAATCATGATCGCGGGGCGGACATCATCTCGATCCACGAGGACACAACCGGCAATGGGGTGTTCGACAAGCACAAGGTATTTCAAGACGGCCTTAACATGGCAAACGCCGCTGTCCGGGGGCTAGGCGGCATCTGGGTGATGAATCCTCCCTACCTGCTTTTCTATCCCGACAAGAATTTCGACGATATCCCGGACGGCCCGCCGGTCGTGCACCTGCAGGGCTTCGGCATGGAGGACACTCATTCCGTTTCGAACGGACTCATCTGGGGCGCCGACGGCTGGCTCTATGGCGGCAACGGCAGCACCACGTCGAGCCGGGTGACGCGTCCGGGGCTGGACCCGGAGGGCGCGCCGGGCGTGTACTTCGAGGGCTGCATGATCTGGCGTTACCATCCGGAGACACGCGAATACGACATCTTCAGCGAGGGCTCCGGCAATCCATTTGGCCTCGAGATTGACGCCGAGGGCCGCCTCTACTCAGGACTGAACAGCGGAGCGTCACGGGGATGGCACTACGTCCAGGGTGGAATGTATCTGATGCAAGGCGTGAGCCCGGGCAAATTCGGCCCGCCCCGGAACCCCTATGCGTTTGGCGACTTGCCCAAGATGAACACGCTCACTCCCGTAAAGCGGTTTTCCCATTATGGCGCGTTTGCCGACGGGACCGCGATGCCGGCCCGCTACCAGAGTCATCTCTTCGCCCTCGACCCACTGCACAACGAGATCATCGACGTCGAGCGCAGGCCGCAGGGAGCGTCGTTCGAAACGAAGGATCTCGGCGTGGCGGTCTCGAGCAAGGATGTCGCCTTCCGGCCGATCTACATCGCGAACGCCCCTGACGGCTCCCTGTACGTGTCCGACATGTACGAGTACTACATCGCGCACGGACAGCACTATCAGAGCCAGATCGATCCGAGCACGGGACGCATCTACCGGGTACGGGGCAAGAACGCGCCGCTCGAACACGACACCAATTTGTTCGTGAAGACCTCGGCCCAATTGGTGGCGCTCCTCGCCCATCCGAACAAATGGCACCGCCTCACCGCGGCCCGCCTGCTCGGGGAACGCAAAGACACCAGCGTCGTTCCGCAGATTTCGGACATGCTCACGCGTGACAAGGGCCTGGGTGCCCTGGCCGCGATCTGGGCGCTACAACAGATGGGCGCGCTGACGGACGCGACCGCACAGTCCGCCTTCCAGCACGTCAATCCCGCCGTGCGCCTTTGGGCCGTGCGCTTCGTGGGAGATAATTATGGCGTCAATCGCGGTCTCGGCGCACCTGGCATCGGTTCCAATGGCGCACACGAACTGCCCCGGGCGACGATGACCGCGCTGTCAGAGCTCACCCAGCGCGAGCTGAACGCCGAAGTTCGGTCGCAGATCGCGTCGACCGCACGACGCCTGACGACCGGACAGGCACTGCAACTCGTTTCCCTCCTCTGCACGAACGTCGGCACGAGCACCGACCAGCCGGTTGCCGGTTCAAGCACCCTGACCGCACTCACGTCGACCTCGGGCGCGCACGACGCCGACGTCAACGATCCGTACATTCCCCTCCTCACCTGGTGGGTGCTGGAAGCCCATGTGAACCTCGATCGCGAGGCCGTGATCAATTTGTTCCGGCAGGCGGCGCTCTGGAATCAGCCGCTGGTGCAGCAACACCTGCTGCCAAGACTGATGAAGCGATTCGCCATGGAAGGTCGGCGGCAGGATTTGCTGGCCTGCGCAAAATTGCTGCGGATGGCACCAACGCCCGCCCACACCGCGTTCCTGATGAAGGGATTTGAGGAGGCCTACCGCGGGCGGGAAACGGTCGGACTGCCCGACGAACTGATGCAGGCGTTGGTCGCCTCCGGCCAGACGCCGCTCGTCCTCCGGGTACGGCAGGGCGAGCAGGCCGCGATCGACGAGGCACTCACGATCATCAAGGACGCGAAGGCCAAGGTGCCTGATCGCGTCTTCTATGCGCGGGTCTTTGGCGAAGTGCCGGTCGAGGCCGCGGTTCCGGTCCTCCGCTCGGTCGCGGCGGGCAATCATCCGGCTCCGCTTCGCAAAACCGCACTGGTGTCGCTGATGATTTATGATCGACCGGACACCGGCTCGTGGGCCGCCGGATTCCTGCCGCAGGCCAAAGGTGAAGTCCAAACCGCCGCGTTGGCCCTCTTGGCCAGCCGTGCGGCGTGGAGCCTCGATCTCCTGCGCTCCGTGCAAGCTGGAAAGGTCCCCGCCAGCGCGATCCCGGCCGACATTGTGTCCCGGGTACGCGCCCATCGGGATCCCCAAGTCGCCGAACTCGTGGGCAAGGTGTTTCCCGAGCAGCCGAAGGCGCCCGCGACGAACTGGAATCCCCGCATCACGGAGATCGAAGCCATCCTGCAGGCCGGCCCCGGAAATCCCTATGCGGGTGAGGACACGTTCATTCAGCGCTGCGCGAGCTGCCACAAACTCTTCTTCAAGGGCGGAAAAATTGGCCCCGAGCTGACGAACTACCAGCGGGACAACCTTGGCACGATGCTGATCAGTATCATCAATCCCAACGCGGAGATTCGCGAAGGATTCGAATACTACCTTCTTGAGACGAAGGACGGCCGCAGTCTCAGTGGGTTTCTGGTCGAGCGCGACGCACAAGTCGTCGTGCTGCGCGGCCTGGAAGGCGAGGACATCGCGCTGCGACAATCGGAAGTGAAGGAACTCCGCCCGGTAGGCCGAAGCCTCATGCCCGAAGGGCTGCTCGAAGGTCTTGAACCTCAGCAATTGCGCGACTTTTTCGCCTACCTTCGCATCTCGCAGCCGATCTCCCGGTAGGGCGCATCGGCGGTTTCGCTCCATTTCACATTTCACTCAAGTTCCCAAACATGAAAAAAATCAAATACGGTGTCATCGGGCTGGGCTGGTTCGGCGAAAAACACTGCGAGGCGCTCGCCGGGTTGCCCAACGTGGAGCTGCATTCACTCTGCACGCGCAATTCCGCGCGTCTCGCGGAAGTGGGCAGGACGTTCGGGGTCACGCGGCAATTCACCGACTACGCGCAGATGCTGGCCGATCCGGAGTTGGAGGCGGTCAGTGTCGTGACGATGTGGGACCAACATGCGACGCCCACCCTCGCCGCGCTCAAGGCGGGCAAGCACGTGTTCCTCGAAAAGCCGATGGCCTCCAACCTGCCGGATTGCGATGCCATCGTCGCCGAGTCGAAACGGTCGAAGGGATTTTTCATGGTCGGCCATATCTGCCGATTCAATCCGCGCTACGCCGCAGCCAAACAGGAAATCGCCGCTGGCAAAATTGGGAAGATCGTTTCGCTCTACGCGCGGCGCAACCTGCCCGCCTTCGTGGGTGCACAGGTTCTGCCGAAAATTGGCCCAATCATCGGCGACGGCGTGCACGACACCGATCTCATGCTCTGGTACACGGGGGCGAAGATCGTCAGCGCCTACGCCCAGACGGTGAACATCCGGAAGTTCAAGAATCCCGATCTCGGCTGGACGATGTATCGGTTCGACAGCGGCGCCGTCGGCGTGCTCGAGGACAATTGGTGCCTGCCCGACACCACGGCCTTTCAGATCGACGAGCGGATGGAAATCAACGGCACCGAGGGATCCATCTACATTCACGACACCCATCCGAATTTCTCGATTGTCGACAAGACCGGCTGGCACTCGCCCGACACGACCTACTGGCCGCTCCTTCACGGTGTGCGCTCCGGTGCGCTGCGCGAGGAACTGGCGTACTTCGCCACGTGCGTTGCGCAGGGTAATCGCCCAACCGTGATCACCGCCGAAGAATCACGGGAGGCTGTTCGGGCCTGCCTCGCCGCCGAGGAATCCGCCGCCACCGGCAAGATCGTGCATCTGTGAGCTCACCTTCGCCAATGAGCCGCTCCCGCCGGAATAGCCGCAACCATGCAGTCGAGAGCTCAGAACTAAGAGCTGAGAGCCCAATTTCCAGAGCAGACGTGCTCGCTGCCCAACCTGAGGTCGAAGTTCGCCGTTCGGTTTTGCTCTCAGCTCTCGACACTCAGCTCTCGACTGAATTTCTACGGAATAGAGTGTCATCAACCCGCACCGTATGACCACCGCCGCCATCTTCGGAGCCGGCGGCAAGCTCGGCCGCCACGTCGTCGGCCGATTGCAGGCCAGGGGCATTTCGTGCCGCGTCCTTGTCCACCGGACGCCCGTCGCCGGAAATCAAGTCGTCTCCATCGCAGGCAGCATCGCTGACCCTCACGCCGTCGACGAGGTCGTCCGCGGAGCCGACCTCGTCGTCCAACTCGCCACCACGAAGGAGGACGCCGCGACTTTTTTCGAGGTCAGCCTTCGCGGAACGTTCAACGTACTGGAGGCGTGCCGCCGGCAGCGGGTGCGGCAGTTCATCCTTTTCGGCGGCGACGCCGCGCTGGGAATCTGGTTCTACCCGCAACCGCGCCCAATCGACGAAGATCACCCGCGGACCGCTTACCCGGGCTATTATGCGTTTTCCAAAGTGATGGAGGAAGCGATGGCGGAGCAGTACGCGATCCAGTATGGCGTACCAGTGACGGTACTACGGTCGTCGTGGGTCTTTGAGGGCGACGATCTGTTGCGCCATTTTTCCCTGCTGCAGAATGTCAATCCCGCGGAACCCGGACACGGCTTCGGCGAGCTGACACCGGAGATTCTCGACCTCGTCCGAACGCGACAGGAGCGTATTCCCATTCTCACCGATCGGGAGGGCACGCCGCTGCGCCGGCACATCGTCCACCTCGACGACGTTATGCAGGCTTTCGACCGCCTGGTCGATCAACCGGCCGCACGGGGAAAGACCTTCAACATCGCCGCTCCCGCGCCGTTCGACTACGCGGTGGCGGCGGATTATCTCTCCCGGCGGTTGGGGGTCCCCACAGTGCGGCTACGTTGCCCGGATTATCATCCTTTTGAAATTAACATCACCCGCGCGCGCACGGTCCTCGGTTACGCGCCGGAAAACGACTTCGTCCGCATGGCTGACCGTGCCATCGCCGCCCGCACACTTCCATGAACACCTCCATCCTGCGCGAATTTCACCACATCGGCCTGCCTACCGACGTCAGCCAACCGGGCGAGGTCTATGTCGCCGACACCAAGGTCTGGGTCACCGACCCGCGCCGCCATCCCTACAAGGTCGAATTCCTCCGCTTCGAAAAGGACAGCCCGGTCTCCGGTCCAGTGCGCGATCTTCCGCACATTGCGTTCCGCGTCGCCGACATGAACGAGGCATTGCGCGGGGAAAACGTCATCCTCGCGCCCTTTTGCCCATCCCCCGGGTTTACCGTCGCCTTCGTGTTGAAGGACGGCGCGGTATTCGAATTCATGACTTTTGAAAAGGAAGCTGACCTCCCCTGGAAGTAAGGTGCCGCGCGCATCGCGTCCTTCGTTCCCCTCACCCCACCCATCACCTCATGGCCGCCCACCACTCCGCGAGGCCTCGATTAATCGCAGCTCTCGCACTGACCGTCGTTCCGTCGCTCGCCGCTCAAAGCGTCCCGGAAACCACCAAGAAACCGGAACCCGTCGTCCTTTCCATTTTTCAGGTCTCCTCCGACAAGGATGAGGGTTATCGCTCAACGCAGACAATTTCCGGTTCGCGCACGCTCGCGGATTTGCGCGACACACCGAATTCGATCTCCGTCCTGAACCGCGAGTTCCTCGACGATTTGGTCGCCACGAAGATCTCCGACGCGATGTTTTTCAGCGTCACCGGAGAGATCGACACGAATAAGGAAAACGCGAACGAGTCCTTCGTCTTCCGTGGCATCACCGCCAATCTGCGGCTCCGCAACGGGGTGACGTGGTATGGCGGCACGACCGACACCTACGCGATCGAGCGCGTCGAACTTTTACGCGGCCCGCAGGCGTTTCTCTACGGCGAGGGCACGGCGGGCGGATTGCTCAACCAGCTGACGAAGCAGGCGGGTTACCGGAATTTCGAACGCGCCAACCTGATCTTCGGTTCAAACAATCTCTACCGCGCCGAGTTCGACGTTAACCGGAGGGTTTCCCCGTCCTTCGCGGTACGGGCGGCCGTCGTCTACTCGCGCGAGGACAGCTTCCAGCATCACGCGGGACGGGAATTTCAGGGAGCGTACGTGACGGCCAACTGGCGACCGTTTCGAAACACCAACATAAACGTCGATGCCGAGTACCGCGTGCAAGACGGCGTCATGGGCAGCAACATGCTCGCTGATCAGTTCTCAACCACCGCGCGCACCGGGGCGACGACGGCGCTGGCAGCAACCACGGGTGGGCGGACGTTTATCCCCGCCCTCGGGCTCAGCTACGATACGGTGGCCGGAGTCGCCCGCCGCCGATCGACCGGCACGGGCATTGTTCTCAGCAACGAGTCCATCCTGTCGCGGAAACTCAATTTCCTCGGCCCCGACTCCGTACAGGACAGCAACGAGATCTCGTATGGCATCAACGTCGATCAAAAGGTGTCCGATGCGCTGAACCTCCAGGCGAGCTACACGTATTTCGACATCGAAAAATGGACGACTGAAAGGGTGGGCAGTTCGTCCACGGCAGTCTACCGCGACACCAACGCCACGCTGCCCAACGGCGCGCCGAACCCGTATTTCAACGAACTCTACACCGAATATTACAATCGCCGGAACAACAGTCGCCAGCCGGTGCACAACGCCCGCGTCACCGGGGTCTACGAACTGAAGCTGCCGTTCAACATCCAGAAGATCGTGGCGAGCGCCGTGTATCACGATGCGATGCCGGGTGATTTCCGCTACAGCGAGTTCGTCGATCCCGCGAGCGGCAACTACAAGGGCACCCTGAATGCGGCCAACACGCTGGTGGCCTACACCGCCAACACCACCACGATCAGCCAGAACTTTTTCTATCGCCGCTTTTATCTCAAAGACGGCGACCGCGCGCAGTTGACCAAGGGCGGCGTGATTCCCGGCCAGTCGATCAACACGCGCGACTTGCAGGCCGACGGCGCCACCGGACGGCTTTCGAGCCGGCTGTACCGCACCCCCGCGTACGGGGTCGGATCCGATGGCTCCTATTTTGACGGCCGTATCCACACTCTGATCGGCTGGCGCCGCAGTTCGTTTGATCAGGACCCGAGCCGTGATTTCTACAATCCCGTCACCCGGGAGACGTTCAAACTGGACACCCCACTCAGTGTCGTCCGCACCCGCATCACAGAAGATTCGTACAACTATGGGGCGGTCGTTCATTTCGCGAAATTTGTCGGCGCCTACTACAACTACGCGGAAAGCGTCTCACTCTCGTCCGGGGTGGGCGCCGCGCAGTTGACCCCCGGCTTGCTTCGTGGACCGCTGATGGGAGACGGCCAGGAGTTCGGGCTGCGCTGGGTCTTCCTCGGCGGCAAACTTGAGTCCAATTGGACTTATTTCATCACCAACGCGACCAAGAACGCCGCGAATCCATTGGTACCGGCCAACGTCCGCCAGACCGAGCTGGGTGCGATTTTCGGCGCCGAAATCGACACGACGGGCGGTGATCTGCAGACGACGCGCTCCACGGGGCTTGAGTTCGAAACCGTCGCCAACCTCACCAAGAACTGGCGGCTGACGTGGAATTTCTCCAAGAACGATCTCGTCACATCCGATCGCTATCCGCAACTGCGCGGCTATCAGGCGCGCGCCAAGGAGAAAAATGTGCGTACACCGGAGACGGATGCCTTTCTCTCCACGGTGCCTGACGGCACTCCCCTGCCAGGCTTCACCAAACTGCGCTCGAATCTGGTGACGATGTACCGTCTCGATCGCGGCCCGTTGAAGGATCTCTCCATCGGCGGCGGCGCGCAGTTCCGCGCCAAGTCCTACCAAGGGAATTTCGATCTCAATCTCGATGGGGTGGCCGAAGAGCTGTGGACGTCCGGCTACACTCTGTGGAGCGTGATGTTTGGCTACCGCGTGAAGGTCCGGGAACGCGCCGTCGATCTCAGTCTGAATATCAACAACGTCTTCGATAAGGCTTATTTCCGCTCCTACGCGCTCGCCACTGGCGCATGGGGCGAAGGACGCAACTGGCGTTTCGCCGCCCGGGTCCAATTCTAAACCATGATGCCTGCCCTACCCTTCCTACGTCTTTGCACGGTCTTTTCCAGCACGTGCCTCGTCGCGTTCGCCGCGGATCTCCGCCTCGGCATGATCGGTCTCGATACGGGACACGTAATCGAGTTCACCAAGATCCTCCACGACCCCACGGCAAAAGGCCACGTCCCCGGAGCGCGGGTCGTCGCCGCGTTTCGAGCGGCGAGTCCGGACATTGAAAGCTCGTGGACAAAGGCTGGCGGCTACACTGACAAGCTGAAGAGTGAATTCGGCGTGAAGCTCTGCGATTCGATCGACGAACTCATCAAGAACGTCGACGGGGTCCTGATCGAGAGCGTCGACGCGCGCCCGCACCTTGCCCAGGCGACCGCGGTCATCCGCGCCGGCAAACCCGTCTACATCGAGAAGCCAATTGGCGCCTCGCTGAAAGACGGCCTGGAAATCTTTGCGCTCGCGAAGCGCCATCGTGTCCCGGTGTTCAGCTCGTCGGCACTGCGTTTCGGAGCGGACACGCTCGCCGTTCGGGAAGGCAGGGTGGGCCGGGTTCTGCGGGCTGAAACCAACAGTCCGGCGCCGGTTGAGCCCCACCATATCGATTTGTTCTGGTATGGCATCCACGGAGTGGAGTCGCTGTTCACCGTGATGGGATCCGGCGTTGAGTCGGTCTCGCGGCTCCCCGACGCGTCCGGCCTGATCGTTTCGGTCGGCCGCTGGCCGGACGGCCGCACTGGCACTTTCCGCGAGGTTCCGCGGGGAACACTGGCGAAGACCTACGGCGGCCGCGCCATTGGCGAAAAAGGCGAATCCGAGGTCGGCAAGTTCGACGGCTATGCACCGCTTGTTGCCGCCATCGTGACGTTTTTCCAAACCCGAACCTCGCCGGTTCCGGCCCGGGAAACACTGGAAATCCTCGCCTTCATGGAGGCAGACGCCCTGAGCAAGGAGCGCGGCGGACAGCCGGTGCCAATCGCGGAGATCCTGAAACGCGCGGGCTGGACGGGCTCGTGGCCCGGAGATTTTTGACGAGTACACTTCCGAATCACCAAACTCATCTCATCATGTCACTGCGCGAAAAGGTCATCATTGTCACAGGCGGCACCTCCGGCATCGGCGAAGGCTGTACCCGCCATTTTGCCGGGCAGGGCGCCCGCGTTGTCGTTGCCTCCAATCAGGCGGAAGCCGGAGCAAAACTGGAGACGGAGTTGCGCGCCGCGGGGCACGAGGTGCGGTTCGTCTTCACCGACGTTGCGGACGAATCGAGCGTGGCCGCCCTCATGCGCCGCACGCAGGAACTCCACGGACGAATTGACGGTATCCACTGCAACGCTGGCGTGTGGGCGGCGGGCAAGGTGACTGAGTTCGACGAAGCGGTCTGGACCAAGGTGATGAACGTGAACGTCAAGAGCGTCTTCTGGACGGCAAAACACGCCGTGCCGGTGATGGAAAAACAGGGCGGAGGCGTGATCGTGATCACGACGTCAGTTGCCGCGTTCGTCGGCTTCCCCTCTCACGCACTTTACTGTGCATCGAAAGCGGCGCTGGAGGCACTGATCCGCTGTCTCGCGGTTGACCACGCTGGCAAGGTGCGCGTGGTTGGCGTCTGTCCCGGAACGATTGATACGCCGATGCTGGCCGCCACCTGCGCCGGCTGGAACAAGCCGGTGAACGAGCTGTACGCGGACGTGGCGCGCCGCATCCCGGTCCGCCGGCTCGGCCAGCCGCTCGACGTGGCCCATGCAGCCGCGTTTCTGCTCAGCGACGAAGCAGGTTACATCAACGGCACGTCGCTCGTTCTCGACGGCGGCACGATGGCGCTGCCGCCCTGGTGAACGATTTTTTCTCCGTGCACGACGCCCAGCCCGCCTCCACCCCGGAACGAAAATTCGATCCGGCGAAACTCGAGAACATCCACCAACTCGGCGGAATTCGCACAGGGACGCTGGACGCGCCTGGTGCCGGCGGATCGGCCGGGGTGCGTGTGGCGCTATTCGACACCGGCGCCGGCTTCCGATTCACCGTCGCACTTGACCGCGGCGGCGACATCGTTGACGCCCATTACAACGAACACGGGCTCGCGTATCTTTCGCCCAACGGACTCCGCCCGCCGAACGCCGCCTATCATCAGGACAACGAGTGGCTGCGCAATTGGGCCGGCGGGCTTGTGACGACTTGCGGTCCGGAGTACGTCGGAGGCTCGCGTGTGGAAGCGGGCGCGAAGACCAATCTACACGGTCGCTATTCCAATCTAGCCGCGACACTGGATCGCGTGCAGAATCCCGATTTGCGCCGCGGCCAACTCGGCATGGAGTTGAATCTGACGGTGCGCGACACGAGGATGTTCGGACCGAACTACGAGATCCGCCGCTCAATCCGTTGTACACTTGGACAACCAGAGGTGACAATCACCGACGAGGTCACCAACTGCGGTGATACGCTGGCGGCGCACCATTGGCTCTATCATTGCAATCTCGGCTATCCCCTCTTGGACGAAGGCGCACGTTTCATCTATCGCGGGCCGGCTGAGTACTGGGTGGTCCCGCCTCCGGCCGGCCAGGACATTGTGCAACCACTCGCCGCGGCACTCATGAATCAAATCAAGCGTGTACCGGCCTCCCTCGCGGAACACGCGGGCGGCGGCGAGCGTGGGCTCATTGTCACCACGTCTCCCGATGCGCAGGGTAATTGCCGGGTCGGCATCGCGAATGACCAACTCGGCCTCGGCCTTGAGATCCGCTATCCGGCGGACGCACTTCCCCGTCTGGCCCATTGGCAGCACTATGGGCCGCGCGGCAGCTATGCGAGTGCACTCGAGCCATTCTATGGATCGCTGCTCGGGAGCGCCCGCGATCAAAACCCATTGATCAACGCCCGACTGAATCCCGGTGAATCGCGCCGCTATCAACTCACCCTGCGTGTGCTGCGAAACCCGGCAGAATTGCAAGACCTCGCGATTGCGGACGGAGCAGTCTCGCCGTTCTCCGCCGCTGCCATCGATTCAATCGGAAGCTGAATCGACGACAAAGACCTGGGTGAAGAATTTCTTGTCGCCCGCAATCCGGCGGGTGAACGCAATCCGCTTTCCATCTGGAGCGAACACGCAGGCGAAGGCCTCGGGAGCATCCGCGCCCATACGACGCTCGGTCAGGCGACGCGTTTTTCCCGACTCGTACTCCGTCACACAAACACTTCCATCCATCGTGTGCGCGATGGAGTGCCCATCGGGATTCCAGGTGAACGCGGAGGTGACGCCGACGGGATTATGCGTGACCTGACGTAGCGCACCTCCTTCAGGTCGGACCGTCCAGAGTTGGACGATTCCGGCATCATCCTTCATCAAAAACGCGACCGCGTTGCCATCCGGCGACGCACGCACCCAATGGCGCGGCGCCAACACGGCCCCGGGAAAATTCCGCTGTTCGGTGAACGTGAGCCGGCGCTGCTCAACCCCTTGCGGTGGGGAGGGCCGCCTTGTGGCCGTCCCTTCCAATGGCGTCGCACCGGCACGCGTCAGATCGTCGGGCAGATCGACGATAAACACCTCGGGATGCTCGCGACCGTCCGAAGCTGTGACATTCCCCAAAAACGCCAGCGACCGCCGGCCGTCACTTCGCACGAGCCAGCCTTCCTCATACGCGCGGCTGATCTCGTCGGAGCCAGGCCGAGGCCGGTTGACGGTATGCGTCACGAGCACGGAAAAATAATCACCGTCGTGATTACGCGGATGCGTCCGCGCGACCGACACCCCACGCCCCGTCATGACTGACACCCCGATGTTGCGCTGGTTAAGTTCATGTTCCCCCGCCAGCCCGAGTCGTGACAGCACGTCATCCTCGTAGGTGAAACTCACCGCGCCGCCATCCGGGCTGAAAACGTGCACATGCGATCCGCCGCGCAGTGCCCCGGCTGTGAACGGCGGCGCGTAATTCATCGCATCGAGTGGGCGGATCTCGCCGGGACGGTGTGCATCCACAATCACCCCGCTTCTGCGGCTGGACGAGTAACTCCACTCCGCGGTCGGATTCTCCGGGCCGTGGATGAAGACCATCTTCTGCTCGCGCGGATGATGGGTCACCACTCCGCAGGCGGCGCCATTCTTCGACTGGTAGAGGACTTCAACCTTTCCCGAGTCGACCTCCACCCGCTCAATCCGCGTGCCGTCGAACACGCTGTCGACTCCGCGAACGTCGTAGACGATCCAGCGACCGTCGGGTGACCACACATTGCTATTGGTCAGCATGTGCCCGTGCGGATTGGAGGTGAGCTGGCGCTCGGTGGCAAACATAGTGGAGACAAGGGTGAGCCCAAAAGACACGAGCCATCCGCTGCGCACTCGAGGACTGGCAGAGCAGCGGCGACGGATTGGGGCGGTCAAGGTCAGCATCCGGTCGGAATGACCCTAGCGTTGCGATTCGTCCCTTTGCCGATGCTCAGAAACGTCCGGCGACGCCAAACGTGATCGCCGTGCCGCTGTTGCGATCGAGCGCCATCTGATCCGGGATGCCACGGTACTGCACCTGATGGGCATTGGTCGCGTTCGACACATCGCAGGTCAGCGACAGGTTGGGCCGCAGTTCGTACGCCAGGCTGGGATTCACCATCGTGCGGCTCATGACGTAAAGGCTCCGGGCGGCGCTCACGGCGCTGTAGGTCGTGATGTAGTCGCCGGTGTAATTGATCCGCACGCGCGCACTCAGCCGTCGGTGGCGCCACGACACAATCAGGTTGCCCGTACGGGGGATGAAGCCGGCGACCTCTCCGGTCCGCCGCACGGCGGTGCCGCCGAAATCACCGTGCGTATCTAGAATCGTGACATTGGCGACCAATCCCAGCCCCTTCAGCGGACCGGGCAAAAACGTGAATTGCTGCTGATAGGCAAATTCCCAGCCCTGCACATAGGCTGTACCGCCATTGGCACTGGAAAGCAGGGTGAATCCCTGGTACTCGCCGCCGAAGCCGTTGTTCGCGTCACGCGCCACCGTACCGGACTGGATGCCGGTGATGATAAAGTCCTTGATCGTCTTGTGAAACCACCCCACCGACAGATTACCGACCGGCTCGAAATAGTAGTCGAGCGTGGCATCCCAATTTGAAGCCGTCTGCGGCATCAGACCCGGATTGTTAATCGTGAGCGTCTGATTGTTTTCGTTCGCGGTCTCGTTGGGGACAAAATTCGTCATTCCCGGCCGCCCGAAACTCGTCGACCAGCTGAGCCGTGCCTTGAAGTTGGCACCGACGTTCTGCGCCAGATGCACGCTCGGAAATGACTTCGTATAGCTGCTTCCGGTCACCCGGCGGTTGGCTTCGTAATCGCGCTTGGCGGCCCCGACGGGATCCGCCGTCTGCTGCGCTACCGTGCTCGGCACGCGCGCCCGCACCCAGCCCCAGCCCGACGTCTCGGTCTTCTCCATCCTTACACCGGTGATATAGCTCGTGCCCGCGAGCATGCCGGATTGCCCGAGCCGCCCTTCGCTCATCAAATACCCGGCGGTGATTTTCTCCGTTACGCCATCGGTCCCGGTATATCTGGTCTGCTCGCGGAAGTAGTCGTCCTCGCGCCACAGCTCAGGTGACACAAGCTGGCGTTCGCGCACAAACATCGAGGGCTGCCACTGCGGAATCGGACGTCCCATTCGCGTGGCGTCCCAAAAAACAAGTGACGGATCCGTCGGGAGCGCGCTGGTGCCGAGGTAGCTCCAGCGCCGATTCCGAGCGAGTTCGTCGATCGAGTCGGCGCGCCACTGGACGCCCGCTTTCACGAAAAGCGGCAGCGACGTCGGCAGCGGATAGCGGGCGTTGGCGCGCACGTCCTTGACGACCTCGTCGACATCGTTGTCGCGCGTCGTAAGGCCGTTGGCAATCGGCCGGTAGTTCGCGGGGTTCAACATGTCCGGTCCATCAGTCTGCGTGAACCGCGGATAGAGATCTGACTGCGTGCGATCCAGAATCCAACCGATGCCGCTAATCCGGGTCTGCAACGCCGCGCCCGACTTGCCGTTGCCCGTGTTGCGCTCCTGCCAGCTGTAGGCCGCCTTGTAATCCAGTTGCAGGCCGTTGAGATTGTGTTCTCCCCCGAAACCAACCTCCCCGGTCCGATCAAACACGCTGAACACGCGGGCATCGAGGTTGATTTGGGAGCCGGCTGCCGGCCTCACCTGGGTGATGCGGTCCGTGTAGCCGGGAAGAATACCCGCGGTGCCCGTCGTGCCGACCGCCTGCGTCGTGCTCGCCGTGGTCAAAAAATTGCGTACGGTGGGTTCCTCCGAGTCCACGTAGCTGGCGTTGAAGCGAAACTTGCTCGAGGGCGAGACGCGGAAATCGACGATGGCCTTTCCGCTCGTTTGTTTGCGGTTGTTGTACTTTTCCGCGTTCTGGTAGGTCCACAGGTAGGCCGGGCGGTTGAGTGTGTTTTCAAAATCCCGCGAGGTGGCAAAGAGACCGTTCGCATTTTCGCTGTAAAAGCCCTGAACCGAAACGCCCAGGTTGCGTTCCCCGCCGCCCACGTCGAACACCTCCTGATAACCCACGTTGATCAGCGGATGCAGCCGGTGTTGCTCCATGAAGCGGACTTGTTCGGTGAAGGGCGCGGCATAGCGGGCGGCCGCCGTGTAGTTGATCCGGCGCTTCTCGCGCATGCTGAGCGGCGAGCGGCTTTTGAGATCGATGCTGCCACCGAGAGAGTCGGCACCCTTGTCGGGCGTCTGCCCCTTCGTCAACTCGAGCTGATCGAACATCGCCCCCGTATAGCGCTCGGGCGCGAAGGACCGATTCATCCCGCCGCCGGCAATCAAACCGCCGTCCACCGTCACGCGGTTGAGCGCGGCGGACATCCCGCGGACCATAATGCCGCTGACCGGTCCGTCATCCGCCACGGTGACGGAAATCCCGGGCATCAACGCCGCGACCTCGCCCGCACTCATGTTCGGCAGATCCCCATAGGAGTCCATGGCCGTGACGTTCTTCACATTGCTGGCATTACGCTGAAGGGTGATGGTTGCGGCAGCTCCCTCGCGCTGGCCGCTCACGGTAAACGCCCCGAGCTGGTACACGCCGCTGGTAAGATCTAGGTTTCGGCGGGTGACTGCGCCTGGCTGAATCACGACCCGGTCTCGCAGCACATCGAGGCCGACGTAGGTGGCGACGATCTCGTGTTCTCCCGCAGGCAGGTTGTGAAAAACAAAGTACCCGGTGTCGTCGCTGAGGACCGTGCGGCCGAGCTTCGGCAACTCAACCGTCGCTCCTCGTAGCAGGCTGCCCGTCGCGGCATTGCTAACCCATCCTGTGAGCGAGACGGCCGCGTTCGCCGACGCAGATCCATCCGCCGCGGTCACACTGATCGCAGTTCGGCCGGCCAGGAGAAGGGAGAGCAGAAAAAAGCAGAACTTCGAAAATTTCATGGCGAGGGGTTGCGGGCTCAGGCGAAAACCAAGGGGATGACCAAAGTTACTAGCGCTCATTCCGGCCGCGCCACAACCGGAATCGTCAACGACGTTTCCGGATCCGCTCCGACTCAATAACCGCGGTCCGCGGCGACGATATTCTGCAACGGCCGGCCCGCGGTGAAACGCGCGAAGTTCTCAAGGAACACATCAATCTTTCGCTCGATCTCCCCTGGAAAGCGTCCACCGGTGTGCTGCATCAAAATTACGCGCGGATGGCGCCACAGGGGGCTTTCAATTGGAAGCGGCTCGAGCGCGGTCACGTCGAGGATCGCGCCTGCCAGATGATCGACGTCGAGCAACTCGACGAGGGCGGCTTCATCGAGGGCGCTGCCGCGTCCGACGTTGACAACGACCGCCCCTCGTTTGAGGCGGGCCAAACGTGCGCGGTGCAGGAAGCCAATCGTGGCCGGGGTATGCGGAAGGGTATTGATCAGGAGATCTGCTTCCGACAGCGCGGTCTCCAGTTCAGCGACCGAGGACAACGTTCCCGGACGCGCCGTGCGGGAGAAAAAACGGCACGACGCGTCAAAGGCCGTAAGCAACCGCTCCAGACGGCGGCCAATCGAGCCGGTGCCGAGAACGAGTACGGAGTTGCCATCCAGCGAGCGGACGAGCGGCTCGATTTCGGTTTTCACCCAGCGGCTTTCCGCTTGTGCCGTCAGCAGCCGCGGCAGCTGCCGATAAAATGCCAGAATTCCCGCAAGGGCCGCCTCCGCCACGGCCCGGTCGTAAAAGCCGGCCAAATTGGTGAGCACGACGGGTGCGGACCGCGGGGCGTGGTTGAGTCCCAGATACGCATCGACTCCGGCTGAGTCCAATTGCACCCAACGGAGCCGGGGCGCCCCCGCCAGCCAGGCGGCGGGAACATTGCCAAAGACCACGTCGGCGGCAGCCACCGCCATACGCTTATCAGATTCCGGCGACGACGCACAAAATGTGACTGCATGCCCCGCCAACGCGTCCTGCAGGCGTGTTTGCTGGCCTGATCTAAGGCCGCTGACGGCGATACAAATATTCATGCACCGGGAAAAAGCGGCAATGGTGCGCCGGCACAAGTCGGGAAACGCTCGCCCAGTGAAAACCGCCCTCTGGCTGACAAAACCTTACCTTGCCGGACATGGAATAAGGAGAAGAAGGCATTGTGCCGACGCCAGTTTCTGCAAATCGTCGCGCATGGTCCGCCCCACCCTGTTGCTCTTCGCCACTCTGCTGGCGTCAACGCTCCTCGCGGCAGATTTCCATGTTGCGCCCTCCGGCCGCGACACCGATCCCGGGACGGCGCAACTCCCCTTCGCCACCTTTGGGCGCGCCCGCGACGCCGTCCGCGAACAAAAACGGCGCTCACCGAACCGTGACTATGAGGTGCAAATCCGCGGTGGAGTCTATCGTGCGACCGCGACGATTGTCTTTTCGCTGGAAGACTCTGCGATGGACAGACACACGGTCACGTACGCCGCGTTTCCGGGCGAGACACCGGTATTCACTGGCTCCGTGCCCATTCCGGATACGAGTTGGAAACGGGACGGCGCCGGCTGGTCTGCGCCGCTCGCGGTGGACATGAAGCCATTCCTTACTCTGTCCGACCGCAACGGCCGGCTACCGCGCGCCCGGGGTCCGGCATTTTCGCCGACGCGCGACTACAAGACCGTGGATGGGCTGGACCTATTCACGTTACCTTTTCCCGCCAGCGCCCTGAAAGACTGGCCTGACCTCGCCGACGCCGAGATCGTCGTGCGGCCCAACTTCGCCTGGGTGCTGGACATCCTGCCGCTTGAATCTGTCGACGAAGCCACCGACCTCGCGCGCACCCGCATCCCTGCGAGCTATCCCATGATCAAGGTCCGCTGGGGCCTGCGGGACGTGAACACCAAGGGAACCGTCTGGGTGGAGAACGTCCATGCCGTCCTCGACGAGCCCGGCGAATGGACGCTCAATACCACGACGCGCACGGTTCATCTCATCCCGCGCGACAACCGGCCTCCGACTGGCGTTGAGGCGCCGCAACTCACCGAGATCATTCGCGTCGAAGGAGCGGTCGACTACGACGGCCCCACCGACCGTCCGGTGCGAGGGCTTGTGTTTCGCGGCCTCACCTTTACCGGTGGCGATCGCTGGCCATGGGAACGCGACCGACGCGGGTCGACGCTGCAGCACGACTGGGAGATGTTCGATCGCCCGACTGCGCTCGTGCGCCTCCGCGGCGCCGAACGCATCGCGTTTGAGCATTGCCACTGGATGAACAGCGGCGGCGCGGGACTTCGTCTCGATTTGCACGCGCAGGACAACCGAGTCGTCGATTCGACATTCGAGCATCTCGGCGGTGCCGGAATCGTGCTGGCGGGTTATGGACCGGGCACGAAGGACGTGAACCGGCGAAACGAAATCCTGCGCAACCACCTCCATCACATCGGCGAACTCCACTGGCACGCCGCCGCCATCGGCGTGTGGCAAAGCGGCGAAAACCGGATCGCGCACAACCTGATTCACGACACCAACTACACCGGCATCACGGTGAGCGGCCGGATCAACTGGAATCGCGAGGGCAAGGGCGACGGCTGGGCGACGATCCGCTGGCGGGAGGTGGAAGCCGCCGGCGGGGCAGCCCTGCTGCCCGAGCCCGGCAAACCGCGTCCCACCTGGGAGCAGCGAGCGCCGTTTCTGCACGGTCGGAACAATCTGGTCGAACGCAACGAACTTCACGACGTCATGCAGCGGCTCTGGGACGGCGACGCGATCTACGTCTCCGGCACGGGCGGCGGCAATCGCATCCGGGAAAACTTCATCCACGACTGTCTGTCGGAAAATATGGGCGAGGCCATCCGCTGCGACGACGACCAGCACGACACGATCATAGAGCGCAACGCCATCCTCCGCACCGGCGGGATGGGCACGGGAATTGCAATCAAGGGCCGCAACCATGTCCGGAATAATTTCATCGTGGATCCGACGGGATTCTTTCTCCCACGCGGACTCATTTCGCTCGAAGGGGTGCCGGTCGACGGCGCCGAGATTACACGCAACATTCTGGTCGCGACTCAGCCGAAACTTAAGCCGTTTTACCTCAAGAACGTCCTCGGAGTGCCACCTGACCCAAAATTCGGCGAAACCCGGACCGACTGGAATCTCCATTGGCACCCGACGGAT
Organism: Opitutia bacterium; assembly: GCA_947474365.1. Classification (GTDB taxonomy): domain Bacteria; phylum Verrucomicrobiota; class Verrucomicrobiia; order Opitutales; family Opitutaceae; genus ER46. The sequence goes on from CANJIU010000009.1 coordinate 39,145, forward strand.
CCGGCATGGGCCGAGGCTCATTTCGCCGCTGCGCGGGCCGAAGGACAGGAAGAAAAGAGCCGATTCGCCGATCCCCGCTTCGTCGATCCGGATGCCGGCGACTTCCGATTCGCCGATGACTCGCCAGCCCTTGGTCTCGGCATCGAACCGCTCGACTTGCGCCGGGTCGGATTACGAAAGTAAACATCCTGGCGCAGGACTGAAACGTGTTTTCCCCTCCGCTGAGTGCGGGCTTGTCTCTTCCGATCGATTGTCGTCCCCTGCCTCGTTGCAGGTTGGATTCCCACACCCATGACCACTACATCCTTGCTTCGCGTCGTCTTCCTGCTGGCTCTCGCCACCGCCACCGCCGTCGCCCAGTCCGCCGGCACGATTGAGGGCCGTGTATTCAACACCGGCACGGGCGAATATCTGGAGAACGCCCGCCTCACTGTCGAGGGCACCCGCCTCGAGGCTCTCACCGACAACCTCGGCCACTTCCGGTTCACCGGGGTGCCGACCGGTTCCGCGACTGTCAAGGCGTTCTATACCGGACTCGCCGCCGAGACAGCGACCGTGACCGTCTCCGCCGGCCAGATCGCCACACACGACTTCAATCTCGCCGCCTCCAGCGTGGTGAAGCTCGGACGATTCGTGGTCGCAAACTCACGCGAGATGGACGGAGCCGCAATCGCGATCAACGAGAAGCGTTTTGCCTCCGACATCCGGAACGTAATCGCCGCCGACGAATTCGGCCCGATGGCCGACGGCAATGTTGGCGAACTGCTGAAGAATGTACCGGGCGTCGCAATCGACTACGTCGGTGGCTCCGCGATGGGCATCTCGCTGAATGGCGTTCCCTCGGGCTACGTGCCGGTGACGATGAATGGGTTTCCGCTTGCGAGCACCACGGCGACGGCCCCGACCGCGCGCGACGTCGAATTGATCAACGTATCGACCAACAATCTTTCGCGCATCGAGGTCCTCCACTCGCCGACCCCGGAAATGCCCGGCAGCGCGCTCGCCGGTTCCGTGAACATGGTCCCGCGCAGCGCCTTTGAGCGCACGAAGCCCCAGCTGTTGACCAATGTGTACACCCTCATGCGCGACGATGTTCGCACGCTGAAGAAGACCCCGGGACCGACGAATGAATCCACCTACAAAATCAATCCCGGCTTCGATTTCTCGTACGTTGCCCCCGTTAGCAAGGACTTTGGGTTCACCCTCTCCGGCGGCACCTCGCAGCAGTACTTCCCCTCGTATTTCATCCAACTCGAATGGCGTGGAGTCGGTGCTCCCACCACGGTGCCGGCGAATGGTACAACTGGATTTCCCGCCACGACCCCGGATAAGCCTTACATGACCAGCGTGCTTCTCCGCGACCAACCACGAATGTCGCGGCGCTCCTCGGCGGGGTTCACGGCGGATTACCGGCTGAGCCGCACGGATCGCATCTCGGTCTCGTTCCAGATGACGAAGACCGACGCGCAATACAGCACGCGCGACTTCACCTTCGCGATCAACCGCGTGTTGCCAGGAAATTTTTCGACGACATTCACCCATGGTGACCGCGGTACGGGCGCCGGCACGCTGACCAATACGTCTGCCTCCAACGACCGCGATCGCCGCAACTCGAACTTCACGCCTTCGCTCGTCTATCGCCACGACGGCCCAATCTGGAAGGCGGATGCGGGCGTGGGCACGTCGATGTCCGAAAGCAAAATCTACCAGATGGGCAAGGGCCAGTTCGGCGGGGTCGTGGCGTCGCGGCCCAACGTCGCGATCTCCTTCGACGACAATTTCTACCTGCGCCCCGGAACCATCACCGTGACCGATGGCACGACCGGCGCGCCCGTCGATCCTTACAACTTGGCGGGTTACACGGTCACGCAGGGCAGCGGAAACATGTACACCGCCAATTCCGTAATCGGTGCGGGACCTGGCGAGGGAATCGCCAACAAGACGACCGACGTCCAGCGCAGCGCCTACTTCAACCTGAAGCGCGATTTCCAATGGGGGGTGCCGTTTACGATCAAGGGCGGCGTGGATTTACGGGAGTCGATCCGCGATTATCGCGGCGGCGCATCCACCTACACCTACGTCGGTCCCGATGGACGTGCGAACTCGGGAGACGAAGCCGCCCTGCCCTTCCTCGACCCCGCGTACTCATCGCGTGACGGCGTCTTCGGGTTCCCCAAGACCCAGCGGCTCTCCGGCTACAAGCTCTGGGATTATTATCGCACCACCCCGCAGGCCTTCACAACCAACGACAACAACGTCTATCGCGCCGCCGTGCAGCTCTCCACTTGGGCACGGGAAGTCATTTCATCGTCCTATCTTCGCGGCGACACCGCGCTGTTCAACAACCGCCTAAAGCTGACCGGCGGCGTCCGCGTCGAACAGACCAACATCAAGGCCGACGGCCCCTTGTCCGACCCGACGCGCAACTATCAGCGCAATGCTAGCGGCGCTGTCATCGACGGAAATCCCGCCCTCGCCGGCATCCAACCAGTCCTCATCGTTCCGACCGCCGATGCGCTCGGCGTCTCACGGCTCACGTTCCTCGACCGCGGCGCCCACACAAAGAAGGAATACCTGCGCTGGTTCCCTAGCCTCAACGCGAGTTACGGCTTGCGGGAAAACCTGGTCGCCCGCGCGGCCTACTACACGTCGATCGGCCGGCCGCTCTACGCGCAGTATTCTGGCAGCGGCGGTACGGGCGTCCAGTTGCCCGACGAAACCCAGGCCCCGAGTCCCAACAACCGGATTTCATTGAACAACGTCGGAATCAAGCCGTGGACGGCCGAAACCTACAAGGTCTCCCTGGAGTATTACTTCGAGCGCGTCGGTCTGTTCTCCGTCGGGGCGTTTCACCGCAATTTCAAAAACTTCTTTGGGAGCACACAATTTCGCGCCACACCCGAGTTCCTCGCGCTCTACAATCTGGATGCGACGACCTACGGCGCGTTCGACGTCGCCACCCAGTTCAACCTTCCCGGCAAGGTCCGGATGGAAGGCTACGATGTTGGATACAAGCAAGCGCTCACCTTTCTACCCAACTGGGCCCGCGGGGTGCAGGTCTTTGCCAACGGCGCGGTGCAACGCGGCGCCGGCGACTTGGTGGACAATTTCTCCGGCTTTATTCCGAAAACCGCCGCTTGGGGCATCAGCCTGACCCGCCCGAGTTACAGCCTGAAAATGAACTGGAACTACAAGAGCAAGCACCGTCGCGGAGCAATCAGCGGCGTCGGCATCCCGCCCGGCACCTATCAATGGGGATCAAAGCGACTTTTCGCCGACATCATCGGCGAGTATAACCTAACCCGGCATTTCGCCCTATTCTGCAATCTCCGCAGCATCGGTGACACCACCGAAGATTTTGTACGCGACGGCCCGGGCATCCCGGACATCGCGAAGTTCCGCCAGCGCGACCGCTACGGTGCGCTGTGGATCTTTGGCGTGAAGGGGACATTCTAAGCGCGGTCACTCCGTAATGCCGATGCACTCACAGGTAAATTGCTCGACTGGGGTAACGACGCCCTCGTGGCGGTGTCCGCTCAAAACGCGACGAGGGCGTCGCGTCCCCAGCTAAACCCTGGAATTGGTCGTCCATGGCTGCCCGCTCATCTCTGTCCTCACCCCCGATTACGCGCCGCGACGCGCTGCGGCTGACCGTCGGCGCTGTAGCCTCCGGCATCGCTTTCCCCCGGCTGCTCCGGGCGGCAGCCACACCGGCCCATCTCCACGGCCTCGTGCGCGGCGAACCGTACGGGGAAAAGGTCGCCGTGGACGTCCTCGCCTCGGGCGGCAATGCGGTCGACGCCATGGTGGCCGCCGCCCTCACCTGCGCCATTTCCACGCCGCACATGACCGGTATCGGCGGCTATGGGGCGTCGATCATCATCGCATCGGCCGACGGAAAAAAAATCGTCTGCATCGATGCGAACTCGACCGCCCCGGCGTCGGCTCGCCCCGACCTGTTTCCTGTCGATGAAAAGGGCCGCGTGCCCGGCAAGGTCAACGAGCACGGTTGGCTGGCCACGGGAGTCCCCGGGATCCTGGCGGGATTGCAGCTGGCGCTCGACCACCATGGCACGCGCTCCTTCCGCGACTCGGTCGGCCCCGCGATCACGCTGGCAAAGGAAGGTTTTCCGCTCCCGGCCGGCATCGCCAACGTGATGCGCACCCTCGCGCCGATCTTTGGCACGCACGCGGGTGGCCGGAAACTCTTCCTGAAGAAAGGCACCACGCCGGTGGCCGGCGAAATCTTCCGAAATCCCGAACTGGCCGCGATGCTGGAAACGCTCGCGCAGCGGAATTCGGTCGACTCGTTTTATCGGGGAGACATCGCCGGGCTCATCGCCGCGGATTTCGCCCGCAATGACGGCATGGTGACAGCGCAGGATCTTGCGGCCTATCGCGCCCGCGAAGTGCCGCCGCTCCGGCTGACGTGGAAAGGAAGTGAAATCTGCACGCCACCATTGACCGCCGGCGGCTTCACGACGCTGCAATGCCTGACGACATTGCGCGAACTCAACTGGGACCACGAATCCGCCGGACTCGGCCGGACGCACGCTTGCCTTGAGGCCATGCGCACCGCCTGGGACGATCGGCTCGCGCTGCTTGGCGATCCCGATTTCGCTAAGGTTCCTCAGGAGAAATTGCTCTCGACGAGCTATGCGAAAGAATGCGCCGAACGGGTTCGCGCGGTCGTGAAGGCCGGCAAGATTCTGCCGCAGAACGCCACGATCCGCGCCCACTCGGGCACGATCAATCTGAGCGCCGTCGATGCCAAGGGAAACATGGCCGCCATTACTCTCACCCACGGCAACGGCTTCGGCGCCGCGGTCACCGTCAACGGTCTCGGCCTCACGCTCGGACACGGCATGTCGCGCTTCGAAACCCAGCCCAGCCATCCCAACGCGCCGGGCCCGGGCAAGCGGCCGCTGCACAACATGTGTCCCTGCATCGTTCGGCGCGACGGACGTCCTGTCCTGGCCGTGGGAGGGCGCGGGGGACGGAAGATCCCCAATTCGGTCCTCGAGGCGCTGCTCCAGTATGTCGCGCTGAACCAATCGATGGAGACCGCGATTGCCGCGCCGCGGCTTCACACCGAAGGAACTCCCGACATCGAGGTGGAGGCGAAGTGGCCGGCCGACGAGATGAAGGCGCTGCCGAAACTCGGCTACAAGGTGAAGACTGCGGCAAGCGCAACGTTGAGCGCGGTGTCGTTCAATCCGCGCTCGGGCGAATGCCTCGGAGCGATGCGATAACGCTTTTCTCGCGCGCCGCCGGATTCGGGTGACGCGGCGCGTTTGGATCGGCCGGAGGTGGCCCCTTCTCGACTGATACCGGCAGCCGCAATTCCGGTTCGTTTCACTGCGCGTCCGGACGGAGGCGCGATGTGGACCCCAGCATCTTCAACCGCGCCCGAAACGCCTCCACAATTTCTCCCAGCCAAACGTTTTCGAACCGTTTGCGGGCGGCCAGGGCGTAGTAGCGCTCCACCAGACCGGGGACGCGCAACATAAACTTGATTTGCCGCGACTCCAATTCGCGCTCGACCACAATCTTCGAAACCAGCGCCAGACCGTCACCCGACAACGCGAGCAGACGGAGGAGCGCCATGTCGTCGACCTCCGCCCGCACCTCTGGCTCGATCCCGGCCTTGGCCAGCAGCAGATCAAAATCCAGTCGCACGTGGCTCTGATGGCTCGGCAGAAACAAAGGCTGCCCGCGCAAGAACAGGGGAAACCTCAGTCGTACTTTTTTCAGCGGCCGACCACCGACGAGAAACACCGGGACCTCGCCGAGCAGGTGATTGAAGACATTGCTCTCCTGATCCGCCCGCACCGGAATATTGGTGAGCACCAAATCCAACCGGTGCTCCAGTAGCTGCCGGGTGAGCTCATGGAGCGGACCTGAGACCACCACCACTCTGGTACGGGCCACCGCCAACAACGGCTGAATGAAATCGAACTGCAGGTTCTTCGAAAGCGGCCCCACCGCTCCGAGGCGCAGGACGCGCTGCGCCCCCGGGTTCGAACGCCGAAAGCTCGTCATCAGTTCGCGTCCGGTTTCGAAAATTGTCTCGGCGTGCTGCAGCGCCAACCGTCCGGCCTCGGTGAGGTGCAACGCCCGACCGCGCCGGTCGAACAGCGGCTGCCCCAGCCATTCCTCCAGCTCGCCCAACTGCTCGCTCAACGTCGACTGCGAGACCTTCAGCGCCTCGGCCGCCCGTGTCATGCTGCGATGCCGCGCGATCATCCAAAAATTCCGCAGGTGGTGATAATTAAGCCATTCCGGTGTCTCCAGCATGTCCCCCATGAGTTCGGATTAACCGAACGAACGTATCGGAACAATCTGTTTTTCAGAAATTCTCCCGATCGATATACTGCATCCACATGGATTTCATTTCCGCGCTGTCGGCCAATCTGCTTTCGCCCGCCGTGCTGTTCTTCGCCCTCGGGCTGATTGCCGCTCTCCTGCGGAGCGACCTCAAGTTTCCCGAGGCGCTCTACGTCACGCTCACCATCTACCTTCTGACCGCGCTCGGCTTCAAAGGTGGTGTCGCGATCAACGAAGCGGGCGTCGGCACCGTGTTTGTCCCCGCCCTGGCCGCCATGACGCTCGGCGCGATGATCCCGCTCTGGGTCTATCCCCTGCTCCGCTTTGGCGGAAAATTCCGGCCCGTCGATGCCGCTGCGATTGCGGCCCACTACGGTTCGGTGAGCGCCGTGACCTTTATCGCGGCCACCAACTACCTGAAGGGCATCGATGTGCCCTATGAGAATTACGCGACCGCGTTCCTCGCGGTCATGGAATCGCCCGCGATCGTCGTCGGCGTGCTGCTGGGCAAGATGTCAGTCGGCCAGCAGGAGTCGGTCTTCGCCGGCTCGTGGCGAAAGCTCCTACACGAGGCGTTGTTCGGGCGCAGTGTCTTGCTCCTCATGGGCGCACTGGTCGTCGGGGCGCTGTGCGGCAAATCCGGCATGGAAAAGGTCGGGGCCTTCTTCGTGACCCCGTTTCAGGGGGTGCTCGCGCTCTTCCTCCTTGAGATGGGTCTGGTGGCCGGCGGCCGCCTCGGTGATTTGCGCAAGGTCGGCCCGTTCCTCATCGCGTTCGGGCTCATGCTCCCGCTCGTTCACGGAATGCTGGGCGTGCTTCTTGGCAAACTCACCGGCCTGAGCCTCGGCGGCTGCACACTCATGGGCGTGCTGGCCGCAAGCGCCTCCTATATCGCCGCCCCCGCCGCCATGCGCCTCTCCCTGCCGGAAGCCAACCCCGCGCTCTATCTCACCGCGTCGCTGGCCATCACGTTTCCCTTCAACATCACGGTGGGCATCCCGATCTACTACGGCTTCGCCCGCTACGTCCTTGGCTCGCCATGAACACCCATCCCGTAAAACTCGTCACCATCATCTGCGAAGCATTGGCCCGTGAGCCGCTGAAACGCCTCCTGCACGAAGCAGGCGCGCACGGGTACACGCTCTTCACCGTCGAGGGCGACGGACGCCAGGGCCGGCGCACCGCCGACATTCAGGAGTTTGCCAACATCCAGGTCGAGGTGATCGTGCAGCCAACGGTCGCCGCGCAGCTCCTGGCCCGGCTCGAACAGGAGTTCTTTCCGAAGTTTGCCATGGTCGCCTACGAGACTGACATTCGCGTGCTCCGCCGGGAAAAATTTTAATCATGCACGAGCTCTACGACCGCGAAATCCTGCAACGCACCGACCGCAACTTCGCCAGCGCCCGCCTCGGCATCATCGGCGGCGGCCAGTTGGCGCGAATGACCGCTCTCGCCGCGCTCCCGCTCGGCTGCGAGGTCAGCATCCTCGAACAGAACCCGCTCAGTCCGGCGGCCCAGTTGACTCCGCTGACCGTTACCGGAGACTGGGCAGACCCCGAAACCCTCCGGCAATTCGCCGCCCGGGTCGACGTCATCACCTTGGAGAACGAGTTCGTCGACGCCGCCGTCCTCCGCCGACTGGAGGACGCCCGACACCGTGTCTTCCCGACGTCGGCCAGTATCGCACTCACCCAAGACAAGCTTCTCCAGAAACAGGCCCTCGTGCGAGCGGGCCTGCCGGTGCCCGCTTTTCATCCCGTCACCACTCCCGAAGCGCTCGTTGCCTTGGGCGACGAACTCGGCTGGCCCATGGTGCTGAAAACCCGGCGGAACGGCTATGACGGCAAGGGCAACTTCACGCTGCGCTCGGCCGGCGACATCCCCGAAGCATGGCGCGCCTTGAGCGGCGATCACAACGAACTCCTCGTCGAAGCCTTCTGGCACTTCTCCAGGGAACTCGCAGTAATTGTCACCCGTGGACGCGACGGCTCCACAGCCACTTATCCGGTAGTCGAGACCTTGCAGAAAAATCACGTTTGCCACGTCGTTCAGGCACCCGCCGCAATCACGCCGGAGCTCACGGCCCGCGCCACCGAAATCGCCCTGCGCGCCGTGACTGCGGTCGGAGCCGTTGGCAGCTTCGGGGTGGAGATGTTTCTTTCAGCCAACGGGGATATCGCCATCAATGAACTGGCGCCACGCGTGCACAACTCCGGCCATTACAGCATCGAAGCCTGCGCGTGCTCCCAATTCGAAAATCACGTTCGCGCCGTGCTGGGCTGGCCACTTGGCAGCACCAGCATGATCGCTCCGGCCGCGGTGATGATCAATCTCCTCGGCACCGAGCGAGCGCCCGGCCGGCCGTTCGGGCTGGCCCGCGCCCTCTCCATTCCCGGAGCACACGTGCACCTGTACGGCAAGGCCATGTGCGGAGCCGGCCGGAAAATGGGTCACATTACCGCCCTCGGTCAGACCGCCGGCGACGCGATGAAAACCGCCCGACAAGCTGCCGACGCACTCAGATTCCAACAAGTCACATGAAAACAAAATCTCACCCGCCCGTGGGCATTATCATGGGCAGCGACTCGGACTGGCCCACCATGGAAGCCGCCTTCATCGTCTGCGGCGAATTCGCCGTGCCTTGCGAGGTGCAGGTCGTGTCCGCCCACCGCACGCCGGACGACATGGCCCGCTACGCCAAGAGCGCCCACCGCCGCGGTCTGCGCGTCATCATCGCGGGCGCCGGTGGCGCGGCGCATTTGCCCGGCATGGTCGCAAGTCACACGCCACTGCCCGTGATCGGTGTGCCCGTCGAGAGCAAGAGTCTCAAAGGCCTCGATTCCCTGCTCTCAATCGTGCAAATGCCCAGCGGCATCCCCGTGGCCACCGTCGCCATCGGTGGCGCTCGTAATGCGGGACTCCTCGCGATTTCGGTCCTCGCCTCCTCCGATCCGACCCTCCAGGCAAAACTCATCCAATTCAAGCAAGACCTCGCCCGTGAATCCCGCCGCCGTGGTCGCGAACTTCGCGCCCGCATCGCCGGGGAATCGCAGGCGTCGACGAAAACTTAGGTCGCCTCCTCCGGAGTCTATCTTCTCCACCGAGAAGGGTTTTCCCGTCACGGGTAGTGGCAGACGCTGATGACTGCGAACGTCGGGCTCTCGTTGGTCCGCTCCGAATGCTTGTTATCACCCGCGAATGCCTGTGCACGAATTGACTCTCCTTCTCCCGCAACATTCGCAATCTCCGGGACGAGCTGGAAGACCTTGGCAGACGCGGCCCCCGCTTGCGCCAAATTCCGGCAGCATTCTCACTACGATTCGCTCCGGAGTCCTGGAATCCGGGAAATTTTCGACACCATGCCCACCTCTCGCCCAACCGCCCTTCCCCCTGCCCTCGGGCTCGTCCTGCTGCTCACCATGCGCGCCGCATTCGGCGTCCCTCCGTCGGTCTTGCCACCGCTCGCCGAGGCCCTCGCGGCGAAGCGCGACGTCTGGGGTGAGGCGGCGATGGCCCAGCCCAACGGCGCGAGCTACGAATTCTTCGCGCCGTTGCTGCCGCCGCCGCGCTACGTTCACGCGGATTTTCGGCACTACCCCATCGTACTGAGCGCCCCGAATGCCACGGTGAAGGCGCGGCTCATTTCCAACGGCAGCGGCGTCAACCTGTGGGGCGGCTCCCGCAGCTGGAACGAAAACGGCGTCCCCTTCACCTTTCGGGTCGGCCCGGACGAGTTTCTCTTCGGAAGTCTGCCCGATCGCCTGAGCGAGCCAACCCTCGCCGACGGCTGGCTGCCCATTCCGGAAATCCGCTATTCGCACCGCTCCCCCGTGCAGTCGGAGGGCAAGGTGCCGCTTGACCAGGTGAAGAACGAACGTCCACCGGAAATTTACCGACTTGAGGCCTTTGCCAGCACCGATCCGGCACTCGCGGAAAACGGCGTCGTCTTCGTAAAATTCGACCTCGCGCAGGGCACCAATGGGTTCATCGCGGTCGACGTGGACACCGACAAGACCCCCACCTTTGCCGATGGCCGTCTGCTCGATGCGAAGGGCAAGGTCGTCGGAATTTTTGATGAATCGTGGAAGCGGGAGCGCAACCGGATGGTCGCCCGGCTCAAGCCCGATTCGTTTGTCACCCTCGCGATCGCCACGAAGCCACTCGATTCCGCCGCGGCCCCGCGCTTGAACGAGACGAGCTATGCCCGCCAACGCGCCGTTTGCATCGACACCTGGCGAAAAATCATCGGCCAGGGCATGCACGTGGAGATCTCTGAACCGCGGATCAACAACGCGTGGCGCAATTCCCTTTGTCAGCATTTCCAGCTGATCAACGTCGACAGCATGCGGTACAGCGCGGGCAACCAGTACGACCGGATTTATTCCGCCGAAGGCAGTGACTCCGCGCTCGCACTGCTCGCGTGGGGCTACGCGGGCGACATGCGGCGGCTGATGGTGCCGTTGTTTGATTTCACCCGCAAAGGCCTCGAGCAACACCAGGCCGCGTTCAAGCTCGGCAACCTCTTCCGTTACTACTGGCAGACGCGTGATGCAAAAGCCGTGTCGGAATTGCGGTCCCGCTGGGAGAAGGAGGCAGTCCGGCTCGATCACGACCGCACCGGTCCGAACGGACTTTTTCCCCAGGAGCAATATTGCGGCGACATCCACACGATGGTGCAAAGCCTGAACGCCAACTCGAAGGCGTGGCGCGCGCTGCGGGATCTCGGCGCGCTCCTGGCGGAACTCGGCGAAACGGAAAGCGCGCGACACTACACTGCGGCCGCCGCTGCCTTTCGCCCCGTCGTCCTCCGCGCGATTGAGAAGGCCACGATTCACACGACCACTCCACCGTTCATCCCGATTGCGCTCGATGGCGGCGAGCCCGCCCACGATCCGATCGGGCACTCCCGCATCGGAAGCTATTGGAACATCATCATCGGCTACACCATCGGCAGCGGCATCTTCCCTGCCGGCAGCGAACAGGAAAATTGGATCCCCCGCTACCAGGAACAAAACGGTGGAATTTTCCTGGGCATGGTCCGCAGCGGGGGCGCCCAATTCAATTTCTGGACTGGAGAGGAACGGGTGAACCCCCTCTACGGCACACGCTACACGCTCGACACGTTGCGTCGCGACGAACCCGAGCGCGCGCTCGTCAGCTTTTATGGCACTCTCGCTCAGGGTCTCACCCGCAACACGTTCGTCGGCGGCGAAGGCTGCAACCTGGATCCCGTCGATGCCGGCGGACGGATGTTTTACTGTCCACCCAACAGCGCCGCCAGCGCCCACGTGTTGTCGATGCTCCGCAATCTCCTCGTGCAGGATTGTGACGAGGACGACGACGGCCGGCCTGAAACGCTGCGCCTGCTCTTCGGCACCTCGCGTCGCTGGCTCGAGGACGGCAAGACCATCAAGGTCGAACGGGCACCCACCGCTTTTGGCGAAGTGTCGCTCTCGGTCCAGTCGAAGCTCTCCGCCGGCGAAGTCGTGGCCGACATGATCCTTCCCACCCGGCAGACAGCGAAGAAATCATTCCTGCGGATCCGCGTACCCGACGGCTGGCGCGTCGTCGCAGCGGAAACCGCCACCGGACAATTGCGCGTTGATGAACGCGGCACGGCGGATCTGTCGGCTCTCCGCGGAAAACAGAAAATTCTGTTTCGCGTGAGCCGCTAAATTACCGGACTGCAGGGGCGCAGTGTAGACGCGCCCTTGCGCTCAGGGAAAACGCTTGCTCGCGCCAACCGCGTCCGCGCGCACCGTTCCATCCGCGGCGATCAGCGGCTGGGGATTCGGGAAGCGCCCGAGTTCATGGCAACCAGGACCAATACCTTCGGTCCCCAGATCATCGCCCATCGCCTTCGCGATACCCCGGAGCCGTTTGACCTCGTCGGCGTGCTGCGCGGCGACGTTGTGCGCCTCCGCGATGTCATCACCGAGATGATAGAGTTCCCCTTTCGCGAGATGCAATTTCCACGGACCGGAACGCACCGCCTCGAGCGAGAATCCGCGAAAATAACAGAGGCTGTCACGCGGCGGCTTTGCGGGGGTGCCCACGAAGGCGGGCCATTGGTCCACGCCGTCGATTTTCCGGCCCGGCGAGAGCTTCGCCCCCGCGAGCGCAGCAAACGTCGGTAGCACATCCATCATCGAGGAAATGGCGTCGGTCGAGGTGCCCGCGGGAATCTTTCCGGGCCACCACACGATCGTGGGCACGCGCATCCCGCCCTCGAAGGTCGTGCCTTTGCTGCCGCGCAACGGCGTGTTGACGGCACCTTGCTGGACTGGGCCACCGTTGTCCGAGGTAAAAAGCACCAGTGTGTTCGCATCGATCTTGGCCTCGCGTAATGCGGCCAGCACCTGCCCCACGCTCCAGTCGATTTCCTGGACCCAGTCGCCCAAGAGACCGTGGCCGGACTTGCCCATGAATTCGTCGCGCGGATAGTGCGGAAAATGCACGGCATTGTGCGCCAGATACAGGAAGAACGGGCGGTCGCGCTTCTCGCGCACAAACGACACCGCTCGTTCCGTGTAACGCCGCGCCAGCTGTAATTGGTCTTCCGCCCGCACCCGGCCGATGACCTTCCCGTTTTCCAGCAAGGGCAACGGCGGCTGCGCTCCGCGGATGCCTGTTCCTTTCTCCTCGGCCGGGAGGGCCTTTGCCGCCACGGTCTTGCCCGCTTTTGCATTCGGCAACGGAGCACCGCGACTGCTCTTCACCCCTTCGGACGCGGGGCCCATGTCGTTCGAGTACGGCAGGCCCAGGTAAGTGTCGAATCCCCGACTCGTCGGCAGGAACGGTTTCTGGTCGCCAAGATGCCATTTGCCAATCGCCGCCGTCACGTACCCGGCCAACTTCAGCACCTCCGCAATCGTCGGATCCGCCGGGTTGAGCCCAACCTCGGCGCCGGGGAAAAGTACGCCGGGGATCGGCAGGACCCGTTTCGGATAGCAACCCGTCATCAAAGCGGAGCGCGACGGAGAACATACCGGAGCGGCGTAATAGCTCGTGAGCTTCCGACCCTCCTTCGCCATGCGATCGAGTTCGGGCGTGCGATTGCGCCCGCCAAACGGTCCGATCTCCCCGTAACCGAGGTCATCGATGTTGATGATGATCAAGTTGGGTCGCGGGGCAGCGGCAAACGAGGCCGCCACCGCGCCGAACGCGAGAATCACGGCAATCATGAGGTTGCGGAACAAGGAGCACGGCGCAGGTGAGGCTGGCATGGTAAAGGAATTCACGGTGTTTTTTGCACTCAACTCTCAGCTGAATTTCTGCGCCTCAGTCGAGTGGCGCTTTTTCAAAATCAGTGTCCGACACCCACGGAGCCTTGAGCTTTTCGCCCTTCATGTAGCGCTCGTAGAAATTGACGTGGCCCGGGTTCGAGTGGACGTAGTGATCGAAGACATCGCCCTGACCGAACATCCGCGGATCCGCCTGCGCTTTCAGCTCGGCGTAGAGCGCGGTCTTGAAGGCGCTGCGCTGCTTTTCGGTCGTCGGCTGGAGCGCAAGATTTTGCAGGCAATCAGGATCCGACCTAAGGTCATAGAATTCGACGCCCGGCCTCCGACCAAAACAAAGGGCCCAGAAGCGATCGGCCGGGTTACCGCGCCGGGCGGCGAGGATGAGCGACTTGGTCGGGCTCGCATCGACGTTGAGGTAGCCGGTCTCGGGGTTGCACGCCGGCCAGCGCGAAGGTTCAAAGTTCTCGAGGTAGAGCAGACCGCCCTTCACCAGGCCGCGCACGGGATAGCCGGCGTCGTTGGGTCGGCCGATATCATGGCGCTCCATCCCGACGAGCACATGATCACGCGAGGGGTTCACCTGACCGGAACGGTTTGAACGGAAAATATCCGTCAGACTGCGGCCGGGCGATTCGGCCATGCCGGTCTTCGACCAGGGCAAACCGGCGAGTTCGATAAAGGTCGGAGCAAGATCAATGAAGCTGACGTAGTCGTCGACCTTGCGGCCCCGGCCGGCGATCCCGCGGGCCCACATCGCGGCAAACGGCACGTGGTTGGAATACTCATACACGCTGCCCTTGCCGCGCGGGAACGGCATGCCATGGTCGGAGGTCACGATCACCAGCGTGTTTTCCAACAGGCCGCGTTTCTCCAGCGCGGCGAGCATCCGACCGAGGTGGCGGTCGAAGTGTTCGACCTCAAAGGCGTAGTCGAGCATGTCATTGCGCACGGTCTCGTTGTCAGGCCAGAAACCGGGCACGCGGTCGATCTCGTCGAGTCGGTGTCCGCCCTTCTTTACTCCCGAGCCAAACTCGTAGGCGCGATGCGGCTCGATCGCACCATACCAGAATGCCCACGGCTTGCCCGGCGGTGCGGCATTGAGGAAGTCGTCGAAGTTGGCGGCGTAATCCGAATTGCCGATGCCCGTCGCCGGCGGCGTGGCCTTGCGATCGTTGAAGGCCTTGCCGGTCATCAGACGCGGTTTGCCGGCGGCATCCTTCGCCACACCCGGCCCCCAGCCCTTGGTCGTGTGGCCGACGTGCCACCCGTTGTCGGCGAGCGCCTCACCCCAGCCTTTGAACTCCGCCGGAAAGTAGCAGATATGGTTCGCGGCGTCTTTGAGCTGCCAGGAGTTGCGGCCGGTGAGAATGCAGGCACGCGAGGGCGCACACTTCGCGTTCGGCGTGTACACGTTGTTAAAGAGGATTCCGTCCCGCGCCACCCGGTCAAAATTCGGCGTACGCATCCACTTCGTGCCATAGGCGCCCGCGTGCGCCCCCCAGTCGTCCGCGATCGCGAAGAGAATGTTCGGAGTGTCGGCCGCCGGCACAACGGCCGGAAGCAACGCTGCGAATGCGACGGCCAACAGGTTCTGCCGGGTGAGAAAACGAAACGAGATCTTCATGGGGAAGGGATAAAGTTGAACCGAGGTTCTGGAATTGAGCGAATGACACGCCGCAGGCAACCGTACAGTCATCGCGCCCCGCCAGGTGAAAAGGTCTGTGCCTGAAGGTGGGCCGGTTTCACGCGCACTTCTTTCAGGGATCGCGTCGGATCGAAATTCGGGTTCGCTCCCGGAATTTCCGCTCCGCAGGACGCAAGCCACGCGCGAAGACGGCCCTTCAGCGCGACGACTCGGGCCGGTTCGCGGTCGGCGATGTCGAGCGCTTCTCCTGGGTCGCGACGCAGATTGAACAATTCGATCTTCGCTCCAGTCCGGTAGAGCCCCTTCGCGTCGACGCGGTCGCCGAAATACTCGATGAGTTTCCATTCCCCGTCGCGCACCACCGCGCACGGCGTCGCGCCCCAGCGCAAATCGTAGAGCGGGAGATGCCAGAACAACGCGCGCGGAGCGAGTTGCCCGCCGCGCAGGAGTGGCACGAGGCTCGTCCCATCGAGAGTATGCCGTTCCGGGGCCGACGCGGCCGCGGCCTCGAGCAGCGTCGGCATCCAGTCCACGACGTGAATTGGCGTGGCGCTGACCAGACCCGGGGTGACGACGCCCGGCCAACGAACCAGACAGGGCACGCGCAGGCCGCCTTCGTAAGGGGAACCCTTGCCGGCGCGCAGCGGGGCGTTGCTGAACTCCTCCAAATCCATCTTCAGCTGCGTCGCGGTGCCAGGACCCTCGAGATACGGCTTCATGTCGTTCGCACGAAAGACCCCGCCGTTGTCCGAGAGAAACACGACCAGCGTGCGTTCGCGCAGCTTCAATTCGTCGATTCCGGCCATGAGCCGACCGACGGAATTGTCGAGATGCTCCAGGGCCGCGAGATAGGTCGCGTTGTGCAGGCCCTTGGCCGGCGCTCCCGCCGCGAGGTACTTCTCAATCAGCGCTGGCGGGGCAGAGACGCGACCGTGCACGGTATGATGGGCGAGATAGAAAAACCAAGGCCGCCCGGCGTTTGCCTTGATGAAGGCCAGCGCACGATCCGTCAGGTAATCGACGTGCTTGTCGCCATCGTTCGGGGAGCCGGGCCCTGGCGGCGCGCAAAAATCAAAGCCATAATGTGTCGCCGCTTCCGCCTTCAGAGCGACGTAGCTGCCATCCGCATTGGTGGTGAGATGCCATTTTCCCGCGGTCCCCGTCGTGTAGCCGGCGGCGCGCAGGCTTTTCGGGAGGTTGGGCGTTTCGCGGGAAAGGTTCTCCGCAAACATCGGCTCACGCACCGGCGCCCATGGGGTGCCGTACCATGGAATGACATGCCACATCCCATTCCGCGCCGTGTGCTGCCCCGTGAGCAGGGCCGCCCGGGTCGGCGTGCATTGCGGCATCACGTACGCATCCGTGAAGCGCACGCCCTCGCGGGCGAGCGTGTCGAGGTGCGGCGTGGGCACCCGCTTGCTGCCGTAGCAGCTGAGCGTCGCCCACCCCTGATCGTCCGTAAGGATGAAGAGGATGTTGGGCTTTTCCGAAGCCGTCGAAAGCCGGTCCGTCATCAAAACCAGGATCGCCAAAAGAAAACCGGGCCACATGGGGACGCGCATCACGGGGAGTCTCAGAAAAATCGCGTCAGCCTATCCCGCGAGCGCGCGATATTTCTCGGCGAACCGGCGGCCGATTTCGTTTTGCGCCGCGGTGTCGAAGTGCACGTTGTCACCGATGTTCGACTTGAGGTCGCGGGCGTCGACGCAGGCGGTGTGCGGCAATTTCGAAGGCAACGACAGGAGGAGTCGGTTCATGTCGGCTTTGCGCCGGCCTTCGCCGTCCGGCGACATCTCGCCAATCGTGCAGGCGATAAAGGGTAGTTCGGGCAACGACAGGTCGGCGCGCAACGTTCGCACGAGCTTCAACAGTTTCTCCTCGTGGACTGGCAGGCGCTCATCAGTTGCGTCGGCCTCACCTTGCAGCCAGAGCACGGCGCGGATGCGGGCCTTCACCGGCGCGGTCGTCACCTGCGCAAGCCGGGCGCGGCGGAGGGCGTCGACGTAGAGTTTGGCGCCCGGTTGCCAGAGCGCGATCGCCGAACCGCCCACGGCGCAGGGAATCAGTCCGACCCGCAAATCGACGTTCCGAGCCGCCACCGCTTCGGCAAACGCCAGTCCTGGGCCGACGCCCGCGTTGTCGGCACCTTTGAAGGTCTTCGCGTCACCCGTGAGGTGGAGCGGATGCCGCGCGAGATACCACGCGTCATCCTTCAGATGCATCATGACGATACGCGGATCCCGCTTCGGTTCCTCGGGCATGAAGCCGCGGCCCTTCATGTTTGATTGGCCCATGAGCAGAAACAGATCGAGCCGCGTCACGCCGTCCGGGAATCGGTTAATATCAACCGCTTGCAGCGGAGGCTTGGTCGGAGGCGGCGTCTGCGGCCGGGCGGACTTGGCCGCTTTCTTGTCGGCCGCGAAGCCCTGCGGAGCGACGACGACCGCACCGAGGGCAATGAAGGTGGCGTTCAACCACTGGCGCCGGGTGCGAGGAATTCCGGATGCGCCGAATTCGTTCATGAAGTGTGGTGAATTAATTGGATCGCCGCTCAAGCATTCGGTTTCGAGCTGCGGTCTTTCCGGCTTGGAATCCGCAAAGGCGCTTCCTCCACGGACGAGGAAGAAACGGGAACTGCCGGCTGCGCCGCACCGCAATACTTGCAGTGGGCAGCGTCCAGCACGACCAGTTCACGGCACTCGCGGCAGACCCGCAGGGTAACATTCCGCTGTGAAAGCGGAAGGTCCCCGTCCGGCCCTCCGAGATAGAGTTGGCTCCGGTCGCCTTGCTCCTCGCCCACCGGGCGGCCCAACAACGGCCGACGCGGCCGGCGCGCGATCCGGCCCAAAATAACCCCCAGCACCACGACGAATCCGATCGGAAGGAACGCCACCAGCAGGACCTTCCCATCGAAGAAGCTCATGCGTTACGCAAAAAGCTTCGTGACCGCCTTGGCTTTCACGAGTTCACGCGGCTGGTTGAGGTGATTGTAGACGATGGTCTCGGGATCGATGCCAAAGGCGTGATACATCGTGGCGAGCAGTTCCGTCGGATGAACCGGATCCTTGGCGGGACTCGACGCCGTCTTGTCGGACTCACCGTGCACATACCCGCGCCGGATGCCGGCACCCGCGATGATGCTGGTGTAGCAGTACGGCCAATGGTCGCGACCATCGGCGCTGTTGTTGTTGCCCGACGTGCTGACGCCGCGTTCCGGACTGCGGCCAAATTCACCGAGCGCCACGACCAACGTCTCGCTCAGCAGCCCGCGTTGATCGAGATCCTCGAAGAGCGCACTGAGCCCCTGGTCCAGCATCGGGCCGGACTTGCCCTTCATCCGCTCGGTGAGGCCGACGTGATGGTCCCAGGAGTGATTGTCGGAATTGGCCACCTTGGGCCAGATCACCTCGACGACCCGCGTGCCTGCCTCGACGAGGCGGCGCGCAAGCAGCAGACTTTGCCCAAACGTGTTCCGCCCGTAGCGATCACGAAGTTTCTCACCTTCGGCCGCGATATTGAATGCTTCGCGCGCCCGTCCCGATACGATGAGGTTCAGCGCCCGCTGGTAGTACTCGTCGAGATTGTAGGAGGCCGTCGCCTTTTCGATGTCCGGCATCGCGCCCTCGATCGTCTCGCGCAGTTTCGCGCGGCGCTCCAAACGCATCGCAAAGACCTCCTGCGGGAGCTTGAGGTCCTCGGTCTTGAGTCGGTCCATCTTGGACATGTCGAGGTCATCACCGTCGGGGAATAGCGTGTAGGGGTCGAAGGCCCGGCCAAGGAATCCGGCACTGCCGCCCTTGCCGACGACATTGGACTCCTGCAGCGGGCGCGGGAGCATCACGAACGGCAGCATCGGCTCAGCGACGGGCTTGAGCCGTACAATATTGGAGCCGAAATTCGGAAAATCCTTCGCGTTGGGCGGCTCAAGCTGACCGGACGGACTGACCTTGTCGGTCGTGTAGCCGGTCATGATCTGGTAAATCGCCGCCGTGTGATTGAAGAGCCCGTTTGGCGTGTAGCTCATCGAGCGGATCATCGTGAACTTGTCGTTCACCTTCGCGAGCTGCGGGATGATCTCGGTGAAGTTGACGCCCGGAATCTTGGTCGGAATCGGCTTGAACGCGCTGCGAATCTTGTCGGGCACATTCTCCTTCGGGTCCCAAAGATCAAGGTGCGACGGGCCGCCCTGGAGATACACCATGATGACGCTCTTGGCCTTGCCCCAGCCCGGGCCGCCACTGTTGCCGGCCGGCTTGGCCTCCGCTTTGAGCCGGAGCAATTGGCCGAGCGAAAGGCCCAGAATGCTGGAACCTCCGAGGCGCAGCAGATTGCGGCGCGTCATCTTGGCGTGGGTGTCGCAGAGGTCGGTATTGAATCCACCGGGTAGACGAATCATGGCGGGCCTTTTTTTGTGGGATGTGGGAAACGATCAGCGGTTAAAGAGAAAAGCGGGCGTATTGATAATCGCCCACGCCAGATCCTGCGCGCCCGTGAGGCGTTGGTCGGCGAGTTGCTTCGAACTCATGGCAGCGTCGGCCCGCAATTGGGCGAGCTTGGGATCGATCGGCACCGGTCGCTCCGCCGCCGCGAGCGCCGACTTGAGTTCCTTGAGCTTCGCGTCCTCCGGAACCGGCGCCTTCGCCTTCGCGAGCGCCAACTGCTTTTTCAACAACCCACCGTCCGTTTCGCGATGGTAGGCGGAGAGCGTCTGGCGCTGCTCCGCCGTGCGTTCCGCCGCCGGCGTCGTCAAGGCGGCGAGCACATTTTCGGGAAGGCCGAGCTCCAGGGGATCCGTCGACGAGGTCGCCCAAAGCCGGAAGCGACCGATCGAAAAACCATCCTTGAAACGGTGCTGCAGAATGAAGTTGAGCGTGGCGCCCTCCGCTTTGCTGAGCGGCTCGGTCAGCGCAAAGCGGGCGTAGTGCGCCTCGCCATACTTGGGATTCACCGCCCAGCCGTCGCGTCCGCCCTCCGACTTCCCATTGACCGAGCCTTTCACGTCAAAGTCCTTCTGGGAAAAATCCGCCCTCGCATCCTTGAACGCAACGTCCATCTGGTTCCGCTTGCCCCCGCGGTCGCTCCACTTGAGCAGCATCTCGGTGAGGACGAAATTGCCCGCGGCACGTCCGGGGCCGAAAGCCGGGAGGCTCTCGTGCGGTAGCACTTCCAACATGATGCCCGTGATGGTCGCGACCTTCGACTCCGCGGCGATCGTGTAGTCGACGAAATTCGCCATCGGCCCCGAGGCCAGATAGGAACCGTCATCCTGTTTCGTCAGCTTGATGAGGTTGTTCGCGTTGGCCGTCTTGATTTCCAGCGGAACCCAGGCCGTGCCGAGCCGGGCCGCGTCGAACGCCGACTCCCAGTCGGCCTGTTTTGTCACGAGCATTTTCTCGTAGGACGCCAGCGCCTCAGCTTCGGCGGCGATCTTCTCCTCGCGCTTCCGGGCGGCCTCTGCGACTTCTCCGGCAATTTCGGTCGTCCGCGTCTTGACCGCGAGGGACGCGGCCGCGATGGCGGCCGCGCGCTCCTGACTTTTCTGCGCGAAAATCGGCTTCCACCATTCCTCGCGCTGCGCGAGTTCGGTGACGAGCTGCGCATCCTGTCCGCCGATCGTGCTCCAGGCGGCGATCGTCGAGTCGGTCTCCTTCTTGGTCGCATGCCGGTTGAGTGTGCGCAGGAAAATCTCATCCACCAGCGCGCGATCATCGGTCGCCTTCGACGCCAGGCTGGCCAGTTCGTTTTTCGGATCGTTGATCGCACCCGATACCGCCGGACCGCTGAGGAGCGCCATGATCGACCCAAGCCCGAGATCGCCACTGCGTTCGCATTCACACGCCGACTCACGCGCCGGCCGTCCGAGGCTCGCCAGCAAACCGCTCGGCACATCGACCGCGGAATCCGGCAGCTGGGCCGCCCGCGTGCCGGGTTTGACCCCGGGGAAATTCGGCACCGAACCCGTGACGCGCAGCACCGCATCGAACAGCACCTCGGCCGGCAGCCGACGCGCCATGGCGTGCGAATAATTTATCCGGTCATCCGCGTTCCACTTGTGGGTTCCAACGGTGAGCTGGTAGGTGCGCGACTGGCAGATGAGCCTTTGCAAACGGCGCACGTCGAATCCGCCCTGGACGAATTCCTGCGTGAGGTACTGCAACAATTCCGGGTTCGACGGCGGATTGCCCGCACGGATGTCGTCGAGCGGATCGATCAGCCCGACGCCGAGGAGGTAGCCCCACATCCGGTTGACGTAGCTGAGCGCGAAGTAACGATTGTCCGGTGAGGTAATCCATCCGGCCAGGTTTTCGCGACGGGTGGGCTTCTCCTGCGTGGCTGTGAATTTCGCCGGATAGGGAAAATCGGGCGCTGTGACCTGCCCGGTTCGGTCGTGCTTCATCTCGCCCTCAGCTTTGTCATAGGCGATTTCGAAAAGCGGCTTGGCCCCCTCCACTGCCGTTCCAGCGATGGTCCTGTTGCCGGCGGCCGGATCCTTTTTCAGGTCCGTCTGGGCGAAAAAGGCCGACATCTGGTAATACTGGTCCTGCGTCCAACGTTCGAACGGATGGTCATGGCACTTGTTGCAATTGAAACGGGTGGCGAGGAAGAGATGAGTGGTGTTCTCCATCGTCTCCGCCGGCGTCCGCAGGACTTTGAAATAACTCGCCGCGGGGTTGTCCTTGTTCGAGCCGCTCGCCGTGAGAATTTTCCGCGCAAATTGATCATAGGGCGTGTTGGCTGCGATTTCCTGCCGGATCCACTCGCGGAACAGCTTTGCGCCGTCCTCCCCGAGGAACTTCCGGTTCACCTGGAGGAGATCCGCCCACTTGTTGGACCAATGTTCCACATAGTCCGGCGAACCAATGAGCCGGTCGATCACCGCGTCGCGCTTCACCCGCACCGACCGCTTGTCCGCCAGAAACTCCCGCACCTCCGCCGTCGTCGGGGGCAGGCCGGTGAGATCGAGATATACCCGTCGGAGGAAGTCCTCGTCGCTGCACAGGCCCGACGGAAGAATCTTCATCCGCTGCCATTTCGCCGCGATCAACTCGTCGACCCGGTTCCATTTCTCCGGTTCGCTCCAGACAAAGCCTGAACGGTCACCCATTACGGTCACCGTCGTGGCCGCGTAATTGCCTTCGTAGCGCGCCAGCACGGGCGCCTCGCCACGACGCAACGTGCTGACCAGGCCGCCGCGCTCGGTGATCGCCACGTCGGTGTTGCCCGACTCGATGAACCCCTCGGCCGTGACATCCCGCTCCCGCCCGTCGGAATACGTGGCAATAATCCGCATCTGCTGCCGCGATCCGACGGCCTGCAGGACCGGATTTTTCGGCAACACCTCGATCCGCGTGACGCGGGCCGAAGTGGTGTCGAGCTTCGCCCCATCGGAGATCCAGGCGCGCAGGATGCGATAGTACTTGTCGTCGAATTTCGTTCGCTGTCCGCCCTCGTGCGGCACCGCCCCTGTCGTTTTCAGCAGCATGAGCGAATCGTCGGGCGAAGCAAAATTGACGCGCCGCCCGGCATGATCGTCGACGAGCGAACGCACGTCATAGGTCGGATCGTACCCACGCAGCGACAGCTTGAAGCCCGCCTTGCCATCCTTCGCTCCGTGGCACGCCCCGGAACTGCAGCCGAGCTGGGCAATCACAGGGTTCACATCCCGAACGAAATCCACCTTCTGATTCGGGTCATAGCGCACCACCTCGAACGGGACCTTGGCCGATTTTCCACCGAGACTCACCACGAGCTGGGTCCTGCCGTTGGCCACCGGGCCAGTCTGACCCGACGCTGTCACCGTGCCGATTTTCGCATCCAGTTGGTACGCGACAAAACGCGTGACGTCGATCCGCTCACCGCCGGCAAGGGTCGCCGTGACGAGCAACTGGACGGCGTCGAAAATCCCGTCGAGCTTCACCGCGGACGGCGAAACCTCCAACGCGGTCACCTTGGCGCCGGCGGGCATCGCCTCGATCGCGGCGCGGGGAACGACGGGAGCCATCGCCGCGGCGGCAAAGCCCGACGTCGCGACCAGAGCGGCACAAAAAATAGTCAGGAGGTATTTCATTCGCAGGATAACAAAAAAGGCTCTCATTTCCCCTTGGCGGCCGACCCCGCATCACTGCGGGAAATCGGCACTCCAGTCACTGGCACCGGCACGAATTCCTTCGTCACGTTGCCATCCGCAACTCGGATGAGGCGGACGCGCCCGTCTTCACCCGCCGCAGCGACGCTGCTGCTGTCCGGACTGAAGGCCAGGGCGTAGACGCCGCCGGTCAGCTTGATCGCTGCCACCACTTTGACCTCGGAGGTGGTGAATCGTTCAATCTCCGCCTTTTCCTCCGCGTTGTAGGCGCTGGCGATCTTGTCCGCGTATGCCTTGAGCAGCAGATCGGGGATCTTGGAATCGAACTCGCCCGTGTAGACATTGACCGCGCCCTGGCCGTTGAAACTGCTGGCCGCGGCGATGAACTTGCCGTCACGACTGTAATCCACGGAAAAAATACGGCCCTCCATCGCGGGGAATTTGCGCAGCAGATTCGCGTTGTCACCGATCCGGCGCTTGGTTTTCCGAAACACCTGATAGACCGCCGGCACGCCATCCGCCCCGCCGATCAGCACTTCATCCCGACCGGGACGGCGCGCCACCGCTTGAATGCCGCCGCGCAGCGCCCCGGGCGTGATCGACGAAATGTTGTCGATGAACCGCTGCGTCTCGACCTCCGTCAGCTTGGTGCTCATGTCGCGCCCCACCGAGATCACGTGCGTTCCATCTTGGCTGAAAACGGTGCCGAGCACCCAGTCGTTGTGCGACCCCTGCTTGAGAACCAGCTCGCCCGTCGACGACGAAACGGCGCGGACATTGTTGTCGGGACAACCAAACGCCACAATCTTCCCGTCGGGTGACCAGCTCACCCCGTAAACCGTGTCAAAGCCGACCGGTACCGAGAAGACGAGCGCGCGCTTTGCCACATTCCAGACCTGCACCTCGCCCATGCGGGCCGGCAGGCCGCCCGCGACCGCGAGCAATTTGCCGTCGGGTGAAAACCGCACTGATTCGATCCGTTCGGACAACCCAATCAGGCGCGCCACGAGGCCCGAGCCGTCGGCGCGGTGCAACAGCACCTCATGGAAGCCGGCCACGGCGAGCAGCGCACCATCGGGCGAAAAATCGAGCGACGTGATGACCGGCGGCCGCTGATAAACCGGCGGGTGATCCTCATCGATCCGCTGCACCGCGTTCTTTGGCGTGTCATCCTGGGCGCCTTCCTTGATCCATTTGGCGATCAGCGCGACCTCATCAGGGGAGAGCGGTGGCTTGTCCTTGGGCATCTCGGCCTCGCCGTTATTCGCCGTGATCGCGTCGACCAGCGGGCTCTCCGCCGGCTGACCCGGCACGATGGCCTTGGTCCCGCTGTCCCCCCCCGCCAACAGCCGGGCAAAATCCGTCATGACGAAGCCCCCCTTGTTCTTGGCGGGCTGATGACAACCCTGGCAGCTCGCCTGGAAGATGGGGCGAATCTGTTTCCAATAACTCACCGGCGCGTTGGGGTCCACGACTTCCTGCTTCGGTGGCGCGGCGGCGATCAATCCAACCGGCAGCCCGCCAAACACCACCGCGATGACAAAAAGCAACCGACGGATCACGGATTGACCGGGTTTGACAGGGACTCGGGAAAGGGCGGCTGCGTTCAAAATCATCGACAGTAACTGGTGGGGATGCGGCGCGGGGATCGAGAGAGTGGGCTCGGAACCCGCGGAAGCGTCGGAAAACAAACAAAGAGATGCGTCCAGCACAAGACGCGATCTTGATTCAGGAAATCGCTCGCGTCCGGTTGCAAACCGTAGTTTTGCACCGCCTCAGCTCACAAAACTGTAATTGTAGGGTGCCCGCTGCTCGCGGCGAACGTGTGCGTTACCCGCGGCGGCGTGTTCACCAACGAATTGTTCGGCATTCGCGTCCCACGACAGCGAATGTCCCGTCCGCATCGAGATCGCACCCAGATGGCACATCGTGGCGGAGCGATGCCCGGTTTCGACATCGCAGATCGGCGCCTTCCGCGAGCTGACGCAGTCGAAGAAATTCTCCATGTGGTTCGAACTGCTGTAGAGCCGCACGGCGTTTTCGGGCAGCGGCGCCTTCAGCAGGTCCGGGTCACTGGCCTTGATTTGGTCGCGATTGACCCAGATCCATCCCTCGGTGCCGTCGAAACGAATCCCGTTGCGCTGCCCGTCGACCACGAGCTTGGAACCGGAGAAAGTCTCGTGGGTCGTGGTGTGGATGTTTAATTTCACCCCGTTCGCGTAGGTGTAATGCACTTCGTACTCGCTGAACGTGTTGTAGCCGCCCGGCAGCGGCGGGACGAGCACCTGGGATGACACTTCGCGCGGAGCCAGCAGCCCGATCGCCCAATAAGCGATGTCGTTGTGGTGAGCGCCCCAGTCGGTCATCGTTCCGCCGGAATAGTCATACCAAAAACGAAAGGTCTTGTGGCAGCGCTCCGGCACGTAGTCGACGAACGGCGTCTGCCCCTGCCAGAAATCCCAATTCAACTCCGCCGGCACCTCCGCCTTCGCGAACGGACCGCCCATCATCCCTGCCGGCAGCCAGACATTCGCCTCCCGAAGTTTCCCGATTCGTTCATTGCGGACCAACTCACAGGCGAGGCGGAAACGCTGGGAGCTGCGCTGCTGGGTGCCGGTCTGCAGCACGATGCCGCTTTTTCGCACCGCGGCCACGAGCCACCGGCCTTCGTCGATCGTGAGCGTCAGCGGTTTCTCTGAATAGACGTCTTTGCGCGCGTTCGCCGCGCCGAGATTCACCAGCGTATGCCAGTGATCGGGCGTGCCGTTGACGAGCACGTGCACGTCCTTCTGTTCCAACACGCGGCGAAAATCCGAATAAATCCGAGGCACCTTGCCATCCACGGTGAGCGTTTTCGCCGCTGCCGCCGCATGCTTCGCGTCTACGTCGCACACCGCGACCACCTCTCCCCAGTTGGCGGCGCTCTGCGCGTCGCGCGTCCCCTGCCCACCGCAACCAATCAACGCCACCCCAGGCCGTTCGTTGGGACTGGGGCTCTTTTTCGCCGGAGCCTCCGCCGCGGCCAGCTGGCGCTCGACAAACCAGAAAGGCAGTCCGCTGGCCGCTGCGATCACACTGCAACGTTTGAGAAAGGAACGGCGGGAGACGTGAAACGATTTCATCAGGGGAGGACGGGGCGAACAGCCGCCCGCTCCTGAAGCAAACGCGCCTGGGTGCGGTCGGTCAATGCCGGCCTGGGAGTTTGAGAATCAACCGCGGCGCGCCCAGCAAAAACCCAGCCCGCCCGACCGCGGTTCAGCGCGCACCTTTCGCTGCGGCTGCGACCGCCACCCCGATGGCGAAGGCCATTCCCTGCTGCAATTTCGCGACGTCTGCCATGACCTTGCGTAGCCGGGAGCGCGCCTCCGGCAGGTCGTCGTTGATCGTTTTCAAGCAAGACCAAAGCTCCGCGCCCGTAGTCTTTTCGATTTCAAAGAGCCAGTCGCCGAGCCCGACGTCGCGAAACATTTCCGCCTTCACCGAATCGACCGGTTGCCGCACATGCAACGCGGGGGTGCCGTTTGCCAGCGCGATAATCGGGGAATGGCATTCCACACTCACGACGGCCCGCGCCCGGGCGTAAATCGAGGCCGCTTCATCCGGCAACCAGTAGCTGTCGCGCCAGACGACGTGCCGCTTCACGTCGTCCGGCAGCGGATCGACCAGCTGTTCCTTGGCCGTCTGAATCTCGTAGGTCATTTCCGGACAGGCGATCACCTTGCGTCCCGTGTTGCGCACCCAGAGCGTGATCATCTCGCGAAGCGGAGCGTGATCACTCGCGGCGGTTCGGTCGTTGATCGCATCAATGGCATAGTCGCTCTCGTCGCGCGGCAGGTTCCGCACCCGGTAGTACGGCGTGTAGCGCAACCGCGGGACAACGCAGAGATAGTCCTCGTCGTTCAACCCATGGCGCCGGAGCCAGGCCCCCGCGCGTTTGTCGTCGCGCACGGCGATTGCAAACGCGCCTTCCGGGCCAAACTCCAGCCGGCCGGGACGCACCCCTTGCTGGTGCAGGAAACGCAGCGACAGGGAGTCGCGGCAAAAGATGAAGGCCGCGTTTTCGTAGACCGCGCGCGCGCCGAATTTCCGTTCAAACTCACCCGCCGGCAAACGGTCGATTGCATCCTTCAAGTCGACGAGGGTTGCCCCGTCCGGCTTGGTCCTGCGGTCCGTAATCGGATCAAAAGCCGTCCCGAAAAATCCATACGGTCGTCCCGTCACGATCCACGGTTTGTAGGTGATCGCGTTTTTTGCCGGGGAAACAAAGAAATTCGCCGTTCGCCACGCTTCCGCCAGTTCGGGGGTCGACGCCCTCCCCTGCGCGTCGATCTCCCCTTCCGCAATCTTCAGACGCGGAAACGTGCGCAACAGCAATTGCCGCTCCCGCTCATGCAGGTGCCATGGCCAGAGCGTCACCTCCGCGTCCGGGAGATGTTCGAAAAACAGCCGGATCGTCCCCGGAACGCGTCCACTGTCCCCGATGTTTTCAAACTGGAGTGCCTCGCGGAGCAGAATATGCGGGCGCACCGCCGGCGAAGAGGTCGCAGCCAACGAACGTGCCGCCCCGACGCCAGCGAGCATCCCTCCCATTGCGATTGTCCCAAGGAAGTGTCGTCGAGGGGATAGCTGGCCGCGTAGGTGGAGCATGGTTTCAAACCGCATAATCGGGGTGAAGGAAGAAATACCTGGCGTGAACTGCGAGCGCAGGGCAAAGCCGGCGCCGCCGCAAGTGCACAACGCGGATCCAAACTCATTTCGCCCCCCTCACGCGAGCTTGCGCTCAACCTACCACCCGCAACGCTCACGAAATCTTTCCGACCCAGCTGAGCCGCCCCCAAATGAAACGCACGCTCCTTGTATCCTTTGTCCTCTCGCTGCTCCTGCCCTGCTCCCGCGCGGCGAACGCGGCCCGCCCCAACGTTCTCTTCATCATCTCCGACGACCTCACTGCCACCGCGCTCGCCTGCTACGGCAACCCGATCGCACGGACGCCCAACATTGACCGGCTCGCCACCCAGGGCACGCGGTTCACGCGGGCGTTTTGCCAGGGAACCTACTGCGGGCCATCGCGTGCGTCGTTTATGTCCGGATACTACCCGCACGCGACTGGCGTGCTCGGTTATACCAGTCCGCGCGCGGCCATCGGAGAACGCGCGACCTGGGCGCAGCATTTCAAAAACGCCGGCTACTACACCGCCCGCGTCAGCAAGATCTACCACATGGGCGTGCCCGGAGGCATCGAGGAAGGTGGCGACGGACGCGACCAGAACAACGGCGACGGCGCCGACGACCCGGCGTCCTGGACCGAACGTTTCAACAGTCCCGGCCCCGAATGGAAGGCGCGCGGCGTCGGAGAAACCCTCGAGGGCAATCCCGACGGCAAAAAGCCCGTGGTGGGCGGAAACACGTTTGTCGTCGTCGAAGCCGAGGGCGACGACCTGGTCCATTCCGACGGCAAGACGGCCGCCAAGGCCGTCGAACTCATCTCCAAACACGCCGGGAACCCCTTCTTCCTCGCCGTGGGTTTTGTCCGGCCCCACGTGCCGTTCGTCGCTCCGAAGAAATATTTCGAGCCATTCCTGCCCTACGACAAGCTCACGCTCCCTCCGAAAATCCCCGGAGACTGGGACGACATCCCCAAGGCGGGCATCAACTACAAGACGAGCGTGAACATGAAAATGGACGAACGCCGGCAAAAGAAGGCGCTCGGGGGCTATCTCGCCTGCGTCTCCTACATGGACGCCCAGGTCGGCAAGGTGCTCGATGCGCTGACGAAGGCCGGACTCGACGACAACACGATCGTCATCTTCACCAGCGACCACGGCTACCATCTCGGCGAGCATGATTTCTGGGCCAAGGTCAGCCTGCGCGACGAATCGTCGATGGTGCCGCTCATCATCCGCGTCCCCGGGAAAAAGCCGGCCGTCTGTCACTCCCTCACGGAACTCCTCGATCTCTATCCCACCCTTTCCGCCCTCTGCGGCCTTGAGGTGCCGGCACGATTGCAGGGCAAGAACATTGCCCGGATGTTCGACGACCCGGCCCATGTCGTGCGCGACACGGCCTTCAGCGTCGCGCCCTCGAGCAAAGGCTTCCTGCTGCGTGATGATCGCTGGGCCTACCTTCAATACACCGAGAACGCCTCCGCCGGAATCGAGTTATTCGACGTCGTGAAGGACCCGAAACAGTTCACCAACCTTGCCGCCAAACCGGAGTTCGCCGCGGTCGTATCGGACTACCAGGCCAAACTCGCGGCGAAATTGCGCGCCGTGCGCACGAACGATCTGGGTGCGAAGAATTAAGGCTCAGCCACTCAGGGCATTTCATACAACTCGACCAAAGCGACGCCGGTCGTGTTTCCCACGCCGCTAACCTGTGCGGTGTAGGCGCCCGGGGCGAGGTTGATGATGAGTGCGGCATCCTGACTCCCCGCCGTCAGGGCAAACGCGCCCACTTGCGCGGAGCCACTCGTGATGGCCGCCGCATCGGGCGACCCACTCCACCCCGCATTGCTTGCCAGCACGTTCGTCCCGGAACTCACGGTCAGCGTCGGCCGCGCGAGCGCACCCGTGACGCCGAATTGCGTCAATCCTGGGCCGGTACCGCGAATGAGGACCCGTTTCGGCACGTTTCCCGTAATAAAAAAACCGGTGATGAGGGCGCCGTCGCCTGTGCCGGCCGTCGCACGGATCGCGGTATTGACGATCCGCTGATCGCGCGGAATTTCTCCGATGGTCGCATCATAGACCTCCACCATGCTGACACCGCTCACGCCACCCTGACCCGTGACCACTGCGGTGTAGGTCCCTGGCTCAAGGTCCAGCATGAGCGCCGCGTCGCGACTGTTATTCGCCAGAGGAAAGGCTCCAACCCGCGCGGCCGCCGCTGCGATTGCGGCAGAGGAAGCACCACCCGCGGCGGGTGTGCCCCAATCATTGCCGACGGCCACGGACGTCGCGCCGCGGAAAACCTCCAAACGCGCGGCACTGAGCACGCCGCCAACTCCGAACGTCGCAAGGGTCGGGCCGATCGCGCGCACGAGCACCGGCTTGGGCCGCGTCCCCGAAATGACAAAGCCTGCGATCAAAGTGTTCGCCGCCGTGCCCGTCAGGCTTCGCGTGGAGATGTTGATCAATTTGTCGAGATCCGAGCGGACATCACTGCTCCCCACAAAGGTCGCCGCCGCTCCGTTCGCCGGCGTCACGGTCGCTGAAAAAATCGACGTCGCGGCAGAAATCGTGCCCACCACGCGCGCATTTGCGGCCGTCGAGAGACTGACCACGCCGTCGGTGGAAACGGTGCCGACGCCACCATCGGCCGTCGCACCCATAACGTTCACCAACAGAACCTCACCCTTGGCGCTCACGATCGCGTAGCCCTGCGCCGATCCGCCCACCATCCGCGTCGGAAAAAAGCCCGCCACCGCCGCCGTCACGCCGGTCCGGGCCGCAGCAGGTGCGATGAACGCGAGATTGATTCCGGAAACCGAGCCCTTGAGCGTGCCATCGGGCCCAATGCCTCCTTCGACGCGACCGCCGCCCTCGAGGTCCGCGGCAAATGAACCGTCGCCCGCCACCATGACGTCGCGACCGACGAGAGCCGTCCGCGTCGCATTCGCGAAACCCAGAAACACCCCGGTGCGATCTGTCCGAATGATGAGTGAGAAGGCGCCACCTTCGCTGCCAAAGGCACCAAAGTAAGTACCGTCAATTGGAGCCGGACGGACGGTAAGCAACGCGGAGCTGGACGCAACGCTGCCGGCAACGTTGGTCACCACCACCTGATACGAACCAGAAACCGTGGCGTTCACCACGTTGAGCGAGGCCGACGTGGCACCTGCAACGGCGATACCGTCCTTCTGCCATTGATACGACAGAGGTCCGGTACCAGAGGCGGCAACCGTCAACGTGGTCGACCCGCCGAAATCCACCGACTGCGCCACGGGCTGGGTCACAACGGCCGGAGCCTCGGGCTTGAAAACCGGCGTGACGGTCAGGACGGCAGTCGAACTGGTCACCGAGCCATCGTTGTTCGAAATGGAAACCGTGTACGTCGCCGCATCGTTCTGCGCCGTTTTCTCCAGCGTGAGCGTCGGACTCTGCGCCCCCGCAATCACGGCCCCATTCTTGAACCACTGATAGAGGGGAAACTTGCCCGTCGCCGTAACCTCGAACGTCACACCGGCGCCTTCTACGACCGTGCGGCTGATCGGCTGCGCGGTGATTACCGGCGTTACCTGCGGTCCGCTACCATCGCCGCCACCCCGGCCATTGCCACCCCCCGAGCCGTTGCCTCCGTGACCACCCGCACCACCGGAGACCGGAACCGTCTGGGCACTCACCCCAAACGTGACCAAGAAAAGAAGAGCGAGCCCACGGAAGAGGCGCCAAGGGGACGACAACGTGGGTCTCATGAACGGAACAGGAGCATCGCGGGACGTTAAAACCGATTTATCCGAGGTCAAGGGAGGCCCCCTGCTGTCGTCTTTCTCCCTAATCCGTAGAAATTCAGTCGAGAGCGGAGAGCCGGGAGCTGAGAGCAAAACCAAACGGTGAACTTCGGTTTCGGGTCGGGCGGCGCGCGTGTCTGGTCTCGAGATTGGGCTCTCAGCTCTTCGCTCCGAGCTCTCGACTGCATGGTCGCGGCTAATCCGCCAGCCACCGCGCCAGCGGCAATTGCAGCCGCCGGATTTCCTGCGCTGCGAGTCTCGCAACCTGCCTAGCCCCGAACTCGCAATAATGGGTATTGTCCGCCGCACCTTTCGGATAGGCGTCATACTTGCCGGCCGGCAAATACAGGTGAAGCGCCTTGGAACCCTCCGGGCCGAGCGTGCACTCCAATTCCTCGGTCCGGGCGCGCAGATCAAGCAGCGGCACGTCCATCGCCGCAGCGACTTCACGGGTCACGTCCTGCCATTCGGACGGCGCGACCTCAAACCGGCCCGCCTCGCTCCAGCTTCGCCGCACGACAGAAGTGGCCAGCAGCGGAAACGCACCCTTGGCCCGCACTTCACGGATGAACCGCTCGAGATTCGCGCGATACGAACCACGAGGTTCGGTGTAACGTGAGGGATCATCCACCTTCGTGTCGTTCGTGCCGAACTGGATGATCAGATAATCACCTTTGGCGATCTCGCCGATCACTTTGGCCCAAAGCCCCTGGTCGATGAAACTCTTGCTGCTCCGGCCGCTGCGTCCGTGGTTTTGTACCATCGTCGCGTCCTTGAAATGCGCCGGGAACACTTGCCCCCATCCCACCAGGACGCGTTCCGGCGGATAGCTCGCCATCGTCGAGCCCCCAATCAGAAAAACGCGCGGCGGCAATTCGACCGCGGCCATCCCGATCGTCGGAAACGCCCAAATACAAGCGACGCCTGCAAGCAGTCTCGCGAGCCATAGCCTGCGCAGGAAATTAAGCGGGCGAGTCATGGGAATTTTGCGTCGCGGTGGTTCAACGCGCCGAGGCGGGAATCAACCGGATTCCACGTACGTCGGCGAGTTCCCGTTTCAAGGGCCCATCCGGCTTCAGCTGAATGCGGTTCACGCCGCTGCGCAACACGAGCCGGCCGGAGGGTTGCTCGCGAAACGTCTCGTAGTCGCCCGTCGACGGCACCTCGCCCCGCGTCCGGCTTCCCTCGGTTTCCACCACGAAGAAATCGCCTGCCGAATCATCGTCCGCCGCGAGATTCACGCGCACCTCGAAGGTTCCACCGGACTCAAGCTCCACCGTCCACTCCGCGATGTCGGTGGCGACTGTCCAGGGAGCCAGCACGTCAAACACCTGCCGGTAGCCGAGCTTTTGCGCGTAGACCACCGCCTTGCCGGCGGGAAGCAGAATCTCCCCCGACGGTATCGGCCGAAGCACGACAGCGGGGCCGGCGCCAGTTCCCTCTTTCTGGCCCGGAACGGCCGTGAGTTCCCCCGCGGTCCAGGGCAAGGTGCGGCCGCCGGTTTCGCGCCGGATGCCCGCAATCAACTGCGGCTCGACCACGCCCGCATCGTTCCCCCAGGCACGCCGGACATAACTGATGACCGCCGCCATCTTGTCGTCGTCGAGTATCCCGCTGGCGCCGAGGGCGGGCATGCTCAGATTCCACGTCTGTCCGCCGACCGAAATGGGGCCGTACAGGCCGTGCATCACGATACGAGCGACCCGCTCGACGGGCCCCTTGACCCACTCGCTCGCGGCCAGTGAGGGCGCCACATTGGGAGCACCGCCACCGTGCCCCTGATGACAGGCAGAACAAATCGCGGTGTAGATTTCACGTCCCTCCTCCACGCGTTTCCTTTCCAGCGCGGAGAGCACCCGGGCTCCGGTATCCGCACTCGTCTCCGCGACCGCTCCCGGCCACGCAAACACCTCCAAGGCACGGTAGGCGACCTGGCGGAGCGAAGCGTCCGAGCCCCGCGCGAGGCGGAGCAGTACCGCCGGCTCCCGGGTTAGAGGCGCAGGCTTGACGCGTCGGCTCCCGGTTGGCGCGAACGTGGTCAGCGCCTCCAGCAATGCCTCGTGGTGCCAGGGCGCGGAACGTCCCGCCGTTTCCAACAGGGCGATCAGGGCGTCGTTGCGCGGCGCATCTCCGGCCTCCAGCACGCAGTGCACGGCCAGACTGGCGATCCGCCGCTGCCGTGCGCCGAAGGTTGACTGATCGGCAAACGTGCGGAGGAGCGCCTGGAGAAATTCCAGCTCGCGCCCTTCCCTCCCCGACAGCGCAGCGACATCGAAGAGCGTATCCTCGCCGGCAATCGCCAGCGCCAACAGCAACGGCAGCGACTCCGGCAGCACCATCGCACTCGCCGTCAGCGTCGCCTGCAACCGGACGGACTCACTCCGATCCCGCCGGGCGGCGCCCAGTTTCGCGAGCAGGGTGGATTGTTCCGTTGCCGCAAGTCCTCGTTCACTCAGACGGATCGCGGCTGCACGCACGCGATCATCGCCATCGCCCATCGCGGCGAATTTTGTCGCGGGGTCGAGGGCGCCGAGGCCGTCGAGAGCCCACAGGGCGTGCAACCGCCCGAGCGGCGCGGAACCACGGCGTGCCTGTTCCCGCAATGGCGGCACCGCGCTGGGATCGCGCCGTTCCACCAGCAGGCGCTGCGCCGTCAGCCGCCACCAGCCCGTGGCGTCGCCGAGATGGGTGATCAACTCCGAGGAGCCGGCCTGATCGAGCCTGGGGCGGCCCCGTTCCACCGGGCGATCGTCACGCACGACGCGGTAGAGGCGGCCCATGTCCCTGCCGGTATCAAGCTTTCGATCACGCACCTGATCGCTGATCCACGGCACCATGAAAATTACGTGCTCGATGATCCCGTGGTACATGTCGGCGACGTAGAGCGCCCCGTCGGGACCGACGCGCGCGTTGACAGGCCGGAAGCGTTCGTCGCTCGACGCCAGAAATTCCTGCTCGGCCGGATAAAAGCGCGTCGCATTCGGCCGGATGCCGCCGCTAAGCCGCAACCGGCCGATGAGATTGCCCCCGGCCTCGGGGACGAACACATTGCCCCGAGCCTCCTCGCCCAGCTGCTCTCCGTCGTAGTAACACGTGCCGGATGCGATGGTGTAGGTCTGCAGGCGGGCGTCGTCCCGCAGTTCCAAGGCACCGAGCGTGATCCCCGGCGTCACGCGGATCGGAAAGACCTCCTGCGCCTCAGTGGCGATGTTCACGCTCACGCCCCCGGAACCGCGGCCACCGCGCGCCACAACCCGCGCGAGGTTGTGATTGCGCACCAGATACTCCGCCGGAATCAAATCGGCGTGCAGCGCTGAGTTCTGGTGGCAGGTCATGAACCGCCCCGTCTCGTCAAACGTGACACCGAATTGCCCATGGCGAACCGTCTCCTCCTCGATGAATTTCCCCTCGAGCCAGCGGTGCCGTTTCGTCGAATCGGCACTGTGCAGCCAGTTGTCGATGCCGTAGCGAAGCCCGTTCGCGGTGTGCTGCGGATTGCCCGCAACCCCCATCGTCCCCACCTCGGTGCGTCGATCACAGCGCAGGTCGCCGTCGGTGTCCTCACAAAACCAGACCTTGGGTGGCTCCTGCACCAGCACGCCTCCCTTCACAAAGGTGAGCGACCGTGGCATCACCAGCCGGTCGAGGAAAACCGTGCTCTTGTCAGCGCGGCCATCGCCATCGGTATCCTCCAGCACCACGACGCGGCAGATCGGATCGCCCTCGCCGCCACCCTTGATGTCGCGCATGTAGCCCTGGTACTCGACGACCCAGATGCGGCCCGCCGGGTCAAATTCAAAGAAAATCGGATTCTGCACCATTGGCTCGGCCGCCACGAGTTCGACCCGATAGCCCGGCGCCACCCGGAAACTGCGCAACGCCTCCTCCGGCGAAAGCGGCGGCGCCGGCGGCACCTTGATGCGCGAGAGGAGATCGGCGCCCTTTTCCCATTGCGCCGTTCCGGTCAGCATCGAGGGCGGCCGCGCCCGTGGGCGCTCGGGTGGCACCGACTGCGCTCGCGCGGGCCAACCCGCGGCGGCGAGACATAGCCCCGCGAGGACGCAATACTCCGGCAAGAAACCGCGGCGCGTCATAGCTCACTCAAAACCGCGCCTGGATGCCGGTCGAAATCGAGCGGGGGAACAGATTCGTCTGCGCACGGCGGTCCGCGCGATAGAGGCCCAGATATCGGCCGCGGTTCTCCTCGAAGAGATTAATCACGTCCATGAAGACATTGAGGTTTCTCGAAATCTTGAAGCGGGTGAAGAAATCGAATTGCTGGCGCTGCCCGACAAACTCCGAACTTGAGGGATCCGCGACGTTGAGCGTGAAGAGATGCGTCGAGGAAAAGTTCCACATCAGGCGCAGATCCCAGCGGCCGTAATTGTAGCTCACGCCGGCGTTGCCGGAGCGCGGGCGCATCTGGGTGAGGTAGTTCTTGAACGGCAGGTTGGTGACGACGCCGTTGTAGTCGCCGGCGCTCGTAAGCACGGTCCAGTTGCCGGTCACGCCGAGGCCGCGCAGCAGCCCAGGGAGAAAGCTCAATTGCTGCGCGTAATTGAACTCCAGGCCCTGCACCGTGCCGTCGCCGGCGTTGACGCGGGTGTTCCCGGTCCAGCCCGCGTACGGGCTCAGGTCGAGGCCGAACTCGTTCCCGACAATCTTGAACGAAGTGGCGGTGACGTAGTTCTTGATCTCCTTGCGAAACGCGCCGAGCGACACGACACCCACGGGCTTGAAGTAATATTCCACGCTCAGGTCGTAGTTGCTCGAGATCTGCGGTTTCAGCGCCGGATTGGAAAACGTGACCGCCTGGCCGAGGTCGTTGACCGAGAAACGCCCCACCAGATCAGAGAGCCGCGGCCGGCCGATCGTCGTGGAATAGTTGGCGCGGAACGTGAGATGCGCGACCGGCTCGTAGCGAAACTGGAGGTTGGGGAAAAAGTAGCCCTCGTCCGCCTCGACGGTCTTGAAGGTGGAGAAGCGAGCCTCGGGCGCGGTCACGCGAGTGTTTTCAAAGTAGGAGGTGAGCCGCGCCTGCGTCAGTTCATAGCGCAGTCCGGCGGTCATCTGGAGATTTTGCAGCCAGCGCACTTCACTTTGCAGGTAGCCGGCAGGGATGGTTTCCCGGGTGCGATAGTCGTTCTGCAGCGAGTTCGTCACTGAGGTGTCGAGGTTCGCCGTGGTGGCGGGAAAATACGGAGCGTTGTAGGCAAACTGCACGGCGGGTCGCGCCGGGTTGCCGGACGGCAGATAACGGATACCCGAATCCTTGAAGATCGCCTTGGTGTTGATCAGGGGTGTCGCCGGGTAGTGCCCGTCGACCCAGCCGTAGGTAAAGCTGGCGTCGCGGTATTGCGGGTAGCTGCCGGCCCCAAAGGTGCCGGTGATGGAGTCGGCGTCCCGGTCGCGATCCTCCTGCCGGATGCGGAAGCCCGTCTTGAATTTCACGGGAAACTTCCATTGGGCGAAATCCTTCGTCACATCGAGCTTGGCGCTCTTGATTTTGTCACTCGCATCCTCGTGGGTCCCGGTGAGCGCAATCGACAGCATGTTCGTGAACTGATCCGCCGGCGGAGGGACCGCGCCGCCAAACGTGAGCGTCGGAAACTCCTTGCTCGCGCGGCGGTCATACGTGAAGGAAAAGAAATTGTTGCTGCGGCCGGTCGCCGACATCCGGTCGAGCGGACGGAAGGAGTCGGAATACGACAGGTCCCACGCGATCTTCACGATGCCGAGGTTGTGTTTGCCGTTGAGCTGAAAGCCCCACGTGTCGCTCGGCGTGTAGCGGAAATCGCGCTGGGACCGGTAGCTCGCGCGGCTGAAGACCCAGTAGTCCGTGGTCGACTGGGCGGTGTCGATGACGTTGTTGTCGGTGTACTGCGGGCGAACCTGCTCCATGACATTGCGGAAGCGGGTCCAGCCGGCGGCAAACGTGAGGGAGGAGTCGCCCGACAGGCGGTAATCGAGCTTGGTCTGCAGGTTGGCCCGCTTGTTCATGTGGTACTCCTGGTCGGCGTAGACCAGCTGGCGGCCCGCGGTGGGGCTCGTGTAATTCCAGTTGGTCGCGAAGGTCGTGCGGATCGTCTGCAACCCGTCACCGACCTCTTGATACGCGCCGGTGACCGACACGCCGAGCTTCCGCCCGAAGAGCAGGAACACATCCGAATAATCGATCGAGAAATGAGGGAAGATCGTCTTCCCGCTGCCCGAGGGGTCAAGGTGCCGGCCCATCGTCTCGTTGTAGGCGGTGGCGGCGTTGAGGATGATGGTGCGCCCGGTGCGGTCGAAACCGCTTCGCGTGCGCAGATTGACCACCCCGCCGAGCGACTCCGCGTCCATGTCGGCCGTCGGGGTCTTGATGACCTCGACGCTTTCGATGGAATTCGACGGGAGTCCGCTGACCACCTGGACGCGCGAGTCGGGATTGGCGGCGGCGAACCGCGTGCCGTCCATCGTGACCGTCGTGAATTCAGGCGAGAGTCCGCGCACCATGATCGCGTCGACCGCGGAACCGCCGTACTCGCCGACGATGCCCGGCAGCCGCTGGAGGAAGGTGCCGAGGTCGCCCTTCGCGATGTTGCCGTAGGCGTCGGTCGAAATCGTGTTCCCCACCGTGAGCGCCTTTTCCTGCCGCGCGATCGCGGCCGCGTTGCCCTCGCGCACCGCGGTGACCGCAAACGACTCCATCTTGTAGACGTCGGAGGTGAGGTTGAAGTCCTGCACCGCCGTGGCACCGGAGCCAATCTCGACGACGCGCGTCATCGGATCGAGACCCGGGTAGACGACCCGCACGGTGAGCGATCCCGCGCCGAGCCCCCGGATCGCGAATGAGCCGTCGCGCTCCGTGGCTACACTGCGACCGGCGCCCACGATTTCCACGCTGGCGTCCTCGAGCGACGCGCCGGTGGCCTGGTTGGAAACGCGGCCCTGCAGCACCGCGGTGCCCGCGGCCGCGGCGGTCGAAGCGCCCGAAGCCTTCGGTCCGGGCTCAGCCGCGGGAAGCAGCGAAGCGCCCAGCAGGGCGAAAAACAACGGCAGTACCAGGCGATGATGGGTCAGCGAAACGTTCATGACGAATGAGGGGTGGCGGAAATGACGAGTACGGAGATAGGATCAGATCTTCCGCCGCGGTACAATTCCGAGAAAATGTTTCCGGAGCGGCGGTGCCCGCGACCACCCGCCGCCTTGGACATCGTTCCACGCCAGGCGCGGAGCGATCGGCGGATGCGGCGGCCCGGGCAAGCGTCCGCGACATCACGGCGACAGGGGCCGGGCTTTTTCTTCGAAACGGGCATTGACAGCGACCGGATCCGAATTTCATAGATTATGTAATTACATAAACTATGAAACCAACGGCCGAGCGTCGGACGGAGAATCGGGAGGCAATCCTGGATGCGCTGGCCGAAATTGTCGTGGCCAAGGGAGGCCTCGATTTTTCGGTTCAGCAGGTCGCCGACCGCGCGGGCGTCACGCACCGCACCGTCTACAACCACTTTCCCACCCGCGAGGCCATGCGCGAGGCGCTTGCCGTGCACGTCGAAGAGCGGCTGAGCCGCAGCCATACCCCGCCGGATGCCGCGGGTATCACGCTGGACGGCCTGCCGCAGATCGCCGCCGATTCCTTCGCGATGTTCGAGACCAATTCTTCGCAGATTCGCGCCTACGTGGTGCTCATGCTCGCGAGCCGCGGTTTTGCCGGAGTGATGAAAAAGCGCTCCGCCGAAATCCGGAAGGCGATCGAATCGCACCCCGAGTTTGACGCCCCGATCTCGCCCCACGCGGTCGCCTCGGCCGTGCGCATGTTTTTCTCGGCCACAGGCTGGCACCTCTTGACGGAGCTTTACGGCCTCTCACCGGCCGAGGCCTCCGCGACCGCCCGTTGGGCCGCTCAATCCATTCTCGACGCCGCCACGAAAAAAGGTCCGAGGCGCCGGAAAAAATAACCATCCATCCCACTGCTCATGCCCACGACCCTCCCCCACCCGACCGCAACGATCCTCCCACTCGACTCCACCTCCGATGCCGCCGTGTGCGGCCAAAAGGCAGCTACCCTCGCCCGGCTCAAAACCGCCGGCTTTCACATCCCGGACGGCTTTGTGATTCCCGTCGGCGCTGAACCTGACCTCGAACACCTGCGCACCGCGCTCAATCAGATCGGTGCGGCCGCCTGGGCCGTGCGCTCTTCGGGCGTCGCGGAGGATCTCGAGGGCGCTTCATTCGCCGGACAATACGAGAGCGTGCTCGGCGTGAAGACCGTCGAAGAAGTCGCAGCGGCCATCGCTCGCGTGCGGACGTCCGGCAAGGCCGCGCATGTCGCCTCCTACCGTGGCACGCGCGATGACAACGGCCCGGGCGGCGTGGCCGTATTGGTCCAACGCCTCGCGAATGCTCGCGTGGCGGGGATCGCGTTTTCCGCCAACCCGGTGACCGGCGACGACGAAGTCGTGATCGAAGCCGTGCGCGGACTCGGCGATCGTCTGGCGTCGGGCGAACGCGACGCCGATCGCTGGATCGACGGCAAGACGGTGCGGGCTGTCGCCGACACCGGCGTGCTCGATACGCTGACGGCACGGAAAATCGCCGATCTTGCCCGCAACGTGGCGGCCAAGCGCGGCGGTCCGCAGGACATCGAATGGGCGATCGAGGGCGACAAGCTCGTGCTGTTGCAGGCGCGACCGATCACCGGGCTGCCGCAGGCCCCGAAGATCGAAATTCCGCCGGGTCGCTGGATGAAGGACACCACGCACTGGTCGGCGCCAATGACCCCGGCGGGAGCGTCGATTCTGCTGCCCGCGATTGAGGCTGGCTTGGCGGAAGTGCTGCCCGAGTTTGGCTTCCCGCTCGAGCGGCTCGCGCTCCGAACGTTCGGCCATGAAGTCTACACGCAGGAGATCGAGGTCGGCGGAAAACACAACCCCGGCTCTCCCCCTCCATGGTGGGCGGGCGCAATTGCGTTTCGCCTCGTGCCGCCGCTGCGCCGGCTGGTCCAGAACGCCGCGAGCGCCCGGCAAAAATTTGAGAGCTACCCCCGGGCGTGGAGGGAATCCCGGCGAAACGAGTGGGACCAGAAGATTGTTGCTGAGAGCAAGGTCGTCCTCACCACGATGAACGATGACCAGGTGTTGGATCACCTGCGCCACCTCATCGACGACGTCGTGGTCGCCGGAGTATTGGTTCACTTCAAACTGATGGTGCCGGACATGGTCGCGGTGCACGAACTCGCCGAGTTCTGCGAACAAAAGCTCGGCTGGAAAACGGCGCAAACCCTTGAGTTGCTCGCCGGACTTTCGACAACCGTCACTCAGCCCGCCAACGAGCTGGCCGAAATCGCCGAGCGGGCGGGCGCACCGGCGGTCGCCCACGGACTGGACGCGATTCGCAAGACCAAGGCCGGTCCGCAACTCGACGCCTGGCTCGCCCGCTGGGGCCTCCGCGTGATCGATTGCGATCCGGGTTCACCAACGATCGCGGAATTTCCGGCGCTGGTGCTCGGCCTGCTTCGTCAGCCGCGAATGTCGTCGGCCGCACAAGAAAAAACGCGCCAGGCGACCGTGGCCCGCGCCCGGGCTGGACTCGATGAAAGCAGTCGCGCGCAATTCGACACCGTGCTGCGTGTGGCCGAGCTCGTCCATCCCACGCGCGAGGAAAACGTCCTCTACACGCAGAGCCTGCCGCTCGGGTTGGTGCGCCGCGTCTTGCTGGAAATCGGACGCCGGCTCGCCGCCACTGGACAGCTCCGCGCCGCGGAGGACGTGGTGTTTCTCGAAGTTTCCGAAATTCGCGACGCCATGAAACGAAAGCTCGCCGGCGAAACTGCCGCCGCGCGGGTGAGTCGTCGTCGCGCCGAGCGCGCCTGGGCGCGCGCCCATCCGGGTCCCGCCTACCACGGACCGGCTCCCGTCGCACCACCGTCCGCGCGCGGCCTGCCGGCTCCTCTCCAAAGAGTCATCAAGGCGTTTCTTTGGGACATGCGGCATGAGGAGACGGTGGCGCAGCCTCCAGAAGCGGACGGCACGCTGCTCGGTGTCGGCGCCTCACCCGGTCGCGTCACCGGACGCGTGCGGGTCATTCGTTATGAGTCGGAACTCGTCGATTTCCAGCGCGGCGAAATTCTGGTGTGCCCGAGCACGCATTCGAGTTGGTCGGTCGTCTTCGCGCAGGCGGCCGCCCTCGTGACGGATCACGGCGGCGCACTCTCCCACCCCTCGATCGTCGCGCGCGAATACGGCATTCCCGCCGTCGTCGGCTCCGGATGCGCCACGGCGAAACTGGTGACCGGCCAAACGATCACCGTCGACGGCACGACTGGCCGCGTGGAGCCAGGCCCACGGGGGTCACATCGTTAGCTGCTAGTTTGCAACAAATAGACGCGGAACGTCCGCAAGCGGATGAGGCATGCCGATTGGAATATCGGGAAGCGGGTCCGCGGACGCCGGGAGCCGGAGTCTTGGATCCCGGCGAACATCAATCGGCATGACCGGTCCGCTGCCCCGCGCCTGGTTTCGACGACGTGGGCGTCGCCGCTCCAGCAGGGCGCAGCAGAAATAGGGAGTAAGTCCGAGAGGGACGCCGACGCTGCCGATGTCACTCACGAGGTCGCCCCCCTCACCCCATGAGGTTCAAGAAGTCGCCCGGGATGAAAATGAAGGACCGCTTTGGCGTAAACGAGGGCACCCCTTCTTACGACCGCAGACCGACCGAAATCGGACGGGCGAGACCGCCCTGCCGGCTCCATGCTATGTCTATGCTATGTCCATGCTGCGTCCCTTTATGGCGATTTCCGGCGACCAGCCCGGCGATCCCGGAGCCGTTGCCGAGACCAGATGCCGTAAAACACTCCATGGGCATGGCTTAGGTCGCCGGCGGCGCCGCGAGGGCCCACCTGTGCTCCCCTATTTTTCTGACTGAAAGCAGGTTAGCGGGCGGCATCCGTTCCTCCAAAGGAAGCGATTCCAAGTGCCGCCAACGGCGAGCGGGCAACGCGATCACCCCGTGGGAGTCGAAAAGGTAAGGGACGACTCGCTCTTTGAGCGGTCCGGGCTGCTTGTCGTGCGGACGGACGATTTCGGACGCCCCGGAGGTGCGTCCCTACCATCC
This sequence comes from Opitutia bacterium, assembly GCA_947474365.1. Taxonomy (GTDB): domain Bacteria; phylum Verrucomicrobiota; class Verrucomicrobiia; order Opitutales; family Opitutaceae; genus ER46. The sequence goes on from CANJIU010000009.1 coordinate 81,996, forward strand.
AGAACTCGTTTTCGATGCATTAAGAGGGGCGCCACGCCCCCGTTTGCCGGCGACCTACCGCCCCGCGGTTGCGGGATTCCCAACTTGGGCGTTGAATGTTCGACGTCCGCCGTTCGAAGTTGCACGTTCGTCGTCCCACCCATGCCCGCCCACATCGCACAACGCGCCAACGAACTCCTCAGGTTCACCGGAGACGTGCCCATCCCGGCCCGGCTGGCGGCGTGCAAGGAATTCCTCAAGGTGGAGATGGCCGGGCTGCAGCAGCGCCACCGGGCGGGCGCGTCCGGGCTGAAGATTTGCCAGGAACGGTCGCAAATCATCGATGCCCTGCTCACGAATCTCTTCGACTACGCGCTGACGACCTACGCCCAGACGCGCGGCATCCAGCCCGCTCCGGTGGCGTTGGTCGCGTTGGGCGGATACGGCCGGCGAGAGCTCTCGCCCTGGAGCGACGTCGACGTGATGTTCCTTTTCCCCACCAAGACCAAGCCGGCGGAGGCGAAACCGCTCCAGGAGCACCTCACGAACGAGATCCTCTATCTCCTGTGGGACTGCGGTCTCAAGGTCGGCCACTCGACCCGCACGATCGATGATACCTTCACCGAGGCCCGAAAGGAAATCCTCTCCAAGACCGCGCTCCTAGAGGCCCGCCGCATCTCCGGATCGGAGAAACTCTACGGCACGTTTTCGCAGGCCTACCGGAGCTACTACGCGAGCGAAAATCCGAAGGACTACATCGCAGCGCGGCTCGACGACCAGGCCAACCGCCGCGGGAAGTACGGCAACACGGTCTTCAACCAGGAGCCCGACATCAAGAACGGCGTCGGCGGGCTCCGCGACTACCAGAACGCGGTCTGGATGGCGCGCGTCAAACTCGACATCACCACCATCGACGAGCTCGCCACCCAGAGTTATCTGCGGGCGGACGACCTCGCGGCGTTTCAGCGCTCCTACGATTTCCTGCTGCGGGTGCGCAATGAGCTGCATTTCATGAGCGCCCGGGCGACAGACGTCATGAGCCTCGATCTGCAACCGCGGATTGCCGAGAACCTGGGCTACACGGAAAAGGAGATGCTCCCCCGCGTGGAGCATTTCATGCAGGACTACTACCGGTCGGCGCAGACCATTTTCCGCGTCTCGAAACTGGTGGAGGAGCGGCTGGCTCTGAGCATCGGCCGCAACGGCAACGGCGACAAGCGCCCGTTTCGCGAGAGCCTGCTGGCAGCCCGTTTCCAGCGCGCGAAGCGCATCGACGGCTTCGTCCTGCGCGGTCGCGAGCTGGCGGCGGAGACGCCCACGGTGTTTCGCGACGACCCGGTGCGCATAATCCGTGTCTTCCGGCATCTGCAAACGCTGGAGGCAACGCTCGACTTCCACCTGGCGGATCTCGTCCGCACCTCGCTCCCGTTGCTCACACCGGCGGTGGCCGACTCCGCCGATGCGAGCGTGAGTTTTCGTTCGATTCTCTCCGAGGCCGGCGCGGTGCATCCCATTCTCGCCAAGATGCACGAACTGGGTGTGCTCGGCCGGTTCATCCCGGAGTTCGACGCGCTCACCTGCCTGGTCCAGCATGAGTACTATCACCGGTACACGGCGGACGTGCATACGCTGAACGCCATCCGCGAGCTCGACCGGATTTACACCGAGGCGGAGCCCATCACGTTGAAGTACCGGGCGGCGCTCCACGAGACCACCGACACCTCCCTGCTCTACCTGACGCTGCTCCTGCACGACATCGGGAAGGCCGAGGGGATCCGGGGCCATGCCGAGAGCGGCGTGCGGCTGGCGGAGCCCCTGCTCACGCGCTTCGGCGTGTCACCGGTGGATCGGGACCTGGTGATCTTCGTCATTAAAAATCATTTGGCGATGGCACGATTCTGGCAGAAGCGCGACGTCGATGATCCCAACACCGCCACTGCATTTGCCGAGCTGGTGGGAGACGCCGAGCGCCTCCGCTACCTTTACGTCCACACCTTTTGCGACGCCCGCGGCACCGCCGCCGATCTTTGGAACAGCTACAAGGACACGTTGCATACCACGCTTTTCCGCTCCACATTCGAGCGGCTGAAACATGGCGCCGAAGTCGACGCCGGTCTCCAGCAAAAGAAAAAAATGACCCAACAGGAGCTTATCGCCAAGACCATCCCCGGAATCAGTGCCGACGAAATCAACGCGCACTTCGGCCTGCTGCCGGACCGCTATTTCATCCACACCGACGCCGATGAGATTGCCCTGCACATCCAGATGGTGAACCGGCTGCTCCGGTCGATTACGACGGCGGATTCGGTGGGGTCCCTCCGGCCTGTCATCGAGTGGAAGGATGACCTCAACCGTTCCCTCACGGTGGTGAACGTCGTGACGTGGGACCGCGCCGGCCTCTTCTACAAGCTCGCCGGCGCCTTCAGCGTGGCGGGCCTCAGCATCCTTGGCTCGAAGGTCATCTCGCGGACCGACCACATCGCCATCGACACGTTCTATGTCGTGGAACCCGGCCGCGGCCCCGTGCAAAGTGCCAGCGCCCAGGAGAAGTTCGCCAAGACGATTGAGGAGGCGCTCATCGCCAACCGCGATCTCCTGCCCGACATCATGGCCCAGGCCAAGAAGATCGCCGCGACCCGGTACCTTTCGACGTCGACCGGCGAGACGCTGCACAGCTCCTTTCCTCCGACGGTTGACGTTTATCACGAGCTCTCGATGGAGCGGACGATCGTGGAGGTGCAGGCTCGGGACCAAATCGGCCTGCTCTATCGTCTGGCCAAGACCATGAGCGACCACAGCTTTGACATCACGTTTGCGCGCATCGGGACCGAGCGCGGCGTGGCGATCGACACCTTTTACATCGAAGGCGCGAATCACGAGCCGGTCGAGACGCCCGAGCGGCTGCATGCCTTGCGCGACGCACTGAACGAGGTCATCGCACCGGCGCCAGCGCCAGTCGCGGCCAAATAGTTCGCGCGAGCCGCCTGCCGGCGACTTGTGCCCAGGCCGGATCCGCCCGCGGTGCGCCCGCCGGGGAAATTCTGGCCAAGGGCGGCGACGTCGCCAAAGGTTACACCCGTGCCTCACCGTTCCGCTCCCGTGTCCGGAAATTCCAATTACACCGTTCGCAGTCCGCATTACCCGGATTCCCGCGCCCTGCCCGCGCTCTACCGGCTCGCCTCGCTCGCCACGCGGACGGACGACGCCAAAATCGCGCTCGGGCAGATGCTGGAGCTGTTTGTCGCGACGTTTGGCGCGGATGCCGGCTCAATCGGACTCCTCAGTCCCGACACCGACCGGATCGAAACCGAAGTCCAAATCGGCACCGAGTCCGACAACTCCGCCGCATTTGGACTGAAGCTCGGCCACGGCATCACCGGATGGAGTGTCCTCAACCGCCGCTCGCTGCTCGTGCCCGACGTCACCGTCGAACCGCGGTACATCGCCGTCCGGTCGTCGGCCCGCTGCGAGATGGCGGTGCCGATCCTCGACGGCGAAAACGTGATTGGGGTCATCGACCTCGAGAGCGACGCCACCGGCTGGTTCAAACCGGCCGACCTCGCGCTCCTGGAACACCTGACGGGGGAAACGGCAAGCGTCCTGCGCCGCCTTTGGCAGGTGGGTCATCTCAAAAGCAAGGCCAGGCAGCTCGAATCGTTGATTACCGCCGGGCAGTCGCTCGTGACCAAACTCGACCAGCAGGAACTGTTCGACACCCTCACGCGCGAGGCGCGCAACATGATGCAGGCCCGCGCGTGCGCCCTGTACTTGTACGACGCCGAGACCGACACCGTGCGGTGCGCCTCCCTGACCAATACGACGCTGACGCCGCCGCCCGCGGGGCCGCTCGCGCTCGGTTCGTGCCTCGTCGCCTCGCCCATCCACACCCGCCATTCCGTGTGGTTCCCCGACATCCAGTCGCCCGATTTCCGCGAGTTACTCGATCTCCCGGACGACCCGACCCTCCGCTCCGTGCTGGCCACCCCGATGTCCTTTGAAGGCGAGGTGCTCGGGGTCGTCGCGATCTTCACCGACCAGATTCACCGTTTTGACAACGACGAGAAGCGCCTGTGTTCCGCACTCGCCAGCCTCGGCGCCGTGGCGCTGCAGAACGCCCGGCTCTATGCCCGCGTTTTCCAGAGCGAGGACGTCCTCCGGAAGAACGAGCGCCTCACCACGCTCGGGCTGCTGGCCGCCGAAATCGCCCACGAGATCCGCAATCCCCTCACCGTCCTGAAACTCCTGCACGGCGGGCTCGGCATCGACTTTGGCGAGGGAGATCCCCGCCGCACCGACATGCGCGTCATCGGCGAAAAGCTCGACCAACTGGAGGCGATCGTCACCCGCGTGCTCAGCTTTGCCAAGGCCCCGTCCAGCCTGCATTCGCGCTGGTCCCTCACGGACATCATCCAGGACACCCTGGTGCTCGTCCGCCTCAAGCTGGCGCAGAGCAAGGTCAACGTGCACTTCGACCCGCCGCCTCGCCCGATCTTCGTCGACGCGCACAAGGCCCAGATCCAGCAAGTCCTGCTCAACCTCCTGCTCAACGCCACGCAGGCGATGCCCGAGGGCGGCACAATCACCTTTACCCTCTCAACCGAGAACCGCCCCGGCGCGCACCACGTTTTCGTCGACGTCAGCGACACGGGATCGGGCGTCGCCGAGGCGATTCGCGAACGGATATTCGATTCGTTCCTCTCCGGCCGCCCCGACGGCACGGGGCTGGGCCTCGCGATCGCGAAACGCATTCTCGTCAGTCACCACGGCGACCTCGTGCTGCGGGAGACGAGCACCACCGGCACGACGATGCGGGTCACGCTCCCGCTTGCTTGAGCGCCCTCTCGCAACACAAGACATGACGCCAACCCCGAACTCCTCCGAGCAACTCGCCCGGCAGAAACGCACCGTGACGATTCTCGCCGTCGGCCTGATCCTCGGGGGACTGATCGTTCTGCTGGCGTTGAGCCGGATGCCGCTGCCGTTGCGCATCCTCGTCGGCCTGACGGATCTCGTCGGCGGCGCTGTATTGCTCTTGGTCGTACGCCAGAAATTCTCGGGGAAATAGCCCCACCACCGTCGCCGCCGAGCGGCGCGCAGGCTACGGTGTGCCCGCGGGCTGCACCTTCAGGTCCACCATCAGATCGGCGGCGATCTTCTCCAAGTCGGTCCGCAAGTCGGCGAGTTTGGCGGTCGGCGGCACAAACACCGTCGCGCGCGCCTGGAAGAGCATGCTGCCGTCCATGGGCGCGTTGACGCGCTCGGAGGCGAGTTCCTCCACGTTGACACCGTGGGCCGCAAACACGCCAGAAACGCTGCGCAGGATTCCCGGTCGATCGGTGCCCACGAGTTCAACCGTGACCAGCGCCCCACCCTCCCCGGCAGCACGGCGGTTGCCGCCGCCCGTGGAAGCTCCGGGAGCCGCGGTCACGCCGCCCTCCGCATGGATGATCACACGCAGGCCGTCGACTTCGAGGGTTTGCAGCGCCGTGACGAGTTCGTCCCGCCGTTCGCGGGTCACCTCGACGCGCAGGATGCCGGCAAACTGACCTCCCAACCGGCACATCCGGCTTTCCAGCCAATTGCCACCGTGGTCCGCAACGCGGGTCGCCACCATTTGCACCAGACCGGGACGATCCGCCCCGATCACCGTCATCACGAGAGTTGCGAGCATACCGAAAACACAACCTACCAAAGGCCCGCGGGCAATCCTCCATTAGCCAGGACGCGAGCGGCGCGCGCCGCGGCTCACTCCTCGAGTTCCACGTTCCAATACGCGACGTCGAGAAAGTCCTTCCACTGCTCGTGCTGCTGCGTGCCGAGCACGAGGGAGATCACCGGGCGCCATTTCGGTCGCACCGGCTTGCGAATCAAGCGCATGCTCGCCTCGTGGGGCAGCCGGTTCGCCTTGCGCGAATTACACTTGATGCAGGAGCAGACGATGTTCTCCCAGGTGGTCTTCCCGCCGTAGTCGCGCGGGATCACATGGTCGAGATTGAGTTGCTCGCGCGGCAGGATGCGGGAGCAGTACTGGCAGGTGTTCTTGTCCCGCTCGAAGACGTTGTTGCGGGTGAGCTTCAGTTCCTTGCAGGGCAGCTTTTCGAAAAACGTGAGCAGAATCACCCGCGGCAGGCGGATCAATCGGGTCGGCGTGCGCACCGCTTCGCGCGCGGCCCGCGGCGGGTTGTTCACCGAGAAATCGATCCAATCGAGCATCGAGAACGTGCGAAAATCATCGTCGTGATGATGCACCACCTGCGCATGCCCCCGCGCGAGCAACCCGAAGGCCCGTCGCGCACCAATGACGTTAACCGCCTGCCAAAGGCGGTTCAGCACGAGCACCGGTTGGTCGAGCGCTGCTTCCATACTGGGACACGCCAATAACGGGGCGCCCGACGGACTGTCAAGGATGCGGGCAATCCTTCGCGCGCGGCGGGTGCATTTCAATTCCTGGACACTGGGAGTCACGGCTCCAGCAGTTGCACGGGATCGGACCGACGGCGTCAGACTGCCCCGTTTAACAGGCTCCCTCCCATCCTTGCGCCGGCGCAAATGACGCGAGCATCGGCGTGGGCAATGGCATCAGCGCCTTTTGGGCAGGTCGCACTCAAGGGCGACAAGCCGGGCACAGTGGTAGAATGCGTCAATCTGGGGCGGCGGCATTCCAGGGGACGAGCAGGCACGGTAACGTCCGTGATCCCTTCGTCCGCCCCATTTCGCATGAATGAACGACGATTCATCTCATCTCCGTCCCGACGCAAACCCGGTTAACCTTTTCACCGAATGAAAACGACCTGCCTGCTCGCGCTCTTCGCCCTCGTCACCTTCTGCGGCGGATGTGCCACCGTCAGCCCGAGGGTGACCAGTGGAATTCGGATCAACCCGGAAGCCGTAAGCGACATTCTACCCGGGGTGACAACCCGCGCGGAGCTCATCCGTCAATTCCGCCAATGCTTTTTGGGGACACCGCAGTGGACATGGGATGCCGAGCGAGCGATTGCCTATACGTGGACCACGAGCAACGGGGCGACAGCGCGGTGGTATGGCAAAATCTTGTCGGTGCAGCAAACAGACTGGGCCCTGGGGATCGTCTTTGATTCATCGGACCGGGTGGTTCGCTACGATTTCTTCAAATCGTCGTCGTCGCCGGAGAAAACCCGCGAGGCCGTGGAGGCATGGATTCACGCCAAGTCGTAGCAGGGGTGCGGCTGAGCTGATACCGCCCGAGACTCCGTCACCTCACGCGATCCGTTACCCTTGAAATCCGCGCATAAGGAAGTCGATCCCTCGATGAACTCACTCCCTCGCTGCCCCCACGTCCGCACCGTTCTCACCGTAGTCGTCGCGCTCCTGTCCCTGGCTGCCAGTCGAGTTACCGCCGTCGCACAGACCTTGCCCCCGGGGGCTTCGCTCCAGCCCTTTGCCTTCGCTTCTGCCCGAGCGGCCCTCCCCTCCTTTGCCACAAACAAAGAGCGCCATTTCGACTCCGATGTTTTTCTGACCAGTAAGGGGAAAGTCGCACTCGTGATGCCCTGGGCTTTTAATGGATCGAATGCGTGGGTGCTTGGGTTGGTGGGAATTGAAGCCGCCCTCGTTCTGCACCAAGAAAATGTTCAAAAGCGCGAAGTCGCACGAATCGACGAACAGATTGGGATGGTTGCCCTCACCGACCCGACCCGGGCGAAAGTTTATCGAACCGAGATGGAACGCGCCATGGCTGGTCGATCAACCAACGTCATGCCAATGCGTGAAAGCTTTCGAGGCACCGTTAGACGATAGCGCGGTGGCGGTCGCTCGGCTGCGCGTATCTGACCCATGAGCCTGATGTTTGATGGGCCCCATGACCCGCATGGACATTCTCAGTCTTGCCAAGGGCGATGACACCATCGCGCCTTGTTCCCAAACCAAGGTCGCGGGAGAATGGCAGGCAAAACATTCTCCCGCGACCCTCTGCTGTTCACCGATGGGTACGCGTCTCGTCGTGGTAGTTTATCCGAAAGGTGGGTTGAACCCGGTGCCCGTAGGTCGAGCGTGCTGTGGCAACGAGCGGTCCTGATGCACGGCGGATCGCAGCCTCTGACCGGCAACTCGAAACGTTTCGCGTCCCTCAGCCCGGGACCTTCAATCCACTCGACTTTGATCTACGCCAAACCTGGGTTGTCGTTAACCGAAATCCTGACACGCGCGTTTGACCGCCTCATGGATTGCACGAAAAAATCGCACCCCAAAACCTGCAATGCCATGTCTACGTTTTTTGGGGTATGTAGTCTGTAACACGCGGCGAGTTCCTGAGCTCCCGGAGGTGCAACGTATCCGACCAGCCAGTAGCGGAAGGGCTTGGTGATCGGTTTCGTTGCCGGAGTGGCGGATATATGAAGGGCTTCGGTGCCGAAGTCGATCATCTGGACCGGCACTTGTCTGAACTTGAAGTCTACGCCTGCAATGGTTGCCGGCTAGAGTTTGCTGACCACCGGGGAGACGGGCAGCGCGAGGTGCAGGCCGGAAATCCGGTTCAGGTCGATGCTGACTTCGCGCGCTTCATTCTCGGCGCGACCGTTGAGTGTCAACCGGAGCGGCGCCGGCGTGATGCGGAAAAAGAGGCTGCCCGTGACGGTCTGACCGGGCGCGAGCGAAAGCGGCAGGACCAGTCGGCGACGGGTGAATTCCTCCTCGATGCGGTGCTTGCTTCGGATGTTCATCGCCACGCTCCCGACGGCCACCACCGGCAGGGCAACCACAGCCGCGGTCCCGACGCCGACGGCTGCGGCCCCCGCAGTGGTCATCCCGCTGAAGAATCCGCCGCTCAACGCCCCCGCGACGGCGACTCCCGCGCCCGCGACCGTGCCCGTTCCCAGCAGCAGCATCGTCTTGGTCTGGTCGGCCGCGTTGCTCTGCCACCAGGTTTTGCCGGCGCGATCGAGCTTCCAGGGATCTTCACCGGGAGTCACAGGCTCGCTGTGGGCGCTCGCCAACGTGGCGGTCGAGATGACGAGCGGTGCTTCGCCGCGATTCGTCAGCGAGACAATATATTCGTCCCAATAGGCCTCGCGCTTCCAGGAGCCGGGGCCTTGGTAAATAATCACGGTGTGCAAAGTGGCCGCGGCCAATGGCGGCGCCGTGGGAGCTGTCTCGGCGCTGGTAGATGGACCTGGATTGGCCGAAACGATCGGTGCGCTGGAAAGTTCCAGCGGCACGACAGCGGGCGTGGATTTGTCCGCGAGTTTGTAGCCCCGGGTGACACAGCCAGTGAGCGTGAGGAGGACAGTCGCGGCGCCGATAAAACCCAGGCAACTGTAAATGAAGGAAGACGCACGGCATGTTTTCATGAAGGGAGCTTAGATGGGGTTGCCCTTCATGCGGGATACTGGGTCGAACCGGATCAGATAGACGGGCCGGCCACGACCGGGACAGCCCGTGAATTGCTGCCCGCTGCAGCCGCGATCGGGACTATTTGTGAGCCGAGACTAACAATTCACGAAATAACCCGTTTGGCAGGCATCCTTTTGCCCCCGGAACGGCCGGAATCGAACGGACGCGACCGCCCTGCCGGCTCCTTGCCGTGTCCATGCCGTGTCCTTGCCGTGTCCCTTCTGGGCGTTTTCCGGCTGCCGGTCCGGTTTCCGGCGCCCCCGTTCTGGCCGAACCGCCACACGGCGAGTGCCGCCAGCCGGGCGACCGAGAGCCGCGGGGCTATGATGATTGGGCTCTCAGCTCTTCGCTCTGAGCTATCGTCTGGCATCGTTCCGGCTCAGGCAACGACCTGCAATCAGCGGATTGGCCTCGTTGGGCCGGCCGTGAAATCCGGGGTCGGGCGTCCTCTGGCGCCCTTTCGGACCTCCTCTCGTCCTTCACTACCGGTATACTGCCGGGATACTCATCACCCACAGATTACCCACACATCACCCGCACATCACCCACAGCGGTCGTTTCCCGCCGGGTGGAGCCGCCTCGCGCCCAACCGGGCCGCGCAGCACTGCTTCCCCCCGCATCCGGCAACCGCTCCGCGGCGGCAGCGCCGACGCCGTGACGCCATGTCGCTTTAACCTACCCACCACTATAACCTGCCTCGCCGCGCCGAGGAAGGGAAAGTTCGGCCCGAGCGTGCAAGTCGTTGCCGCGATCGAACCGTAGTACTTTTTTTGCCCCGCGCTCCAAACACGAAGCACGGGGCTGGCGACCGGCCCGACCGGCGACCGGCCCGACCGGGTCAGTCCGTGAATTGCTAGCCCGCTGCCGCGACCGGAGCTCTTTGTGGCCATGGACTAACAATTCACGGATAGACCCTTTTGGCAGGCCGCATGGATGGCAGGCCGGGTTGCCGCAACGTCACGACTCCGTCGAGCGCATCCCGCCACGGGTTGCGCGCTGGAACGTTTCTAAAAGTCGCCGCAAACCCACGCGACGGGGCGTCTCGTACCCAGGGAATCGGATTCCGAACGGATCGAACTGGAGCGGCGACGCGCCCGATGACGCCCCAGCAAGTTGCGCAATAGCATAACAAACCCACGCGACAGTGACGTTGCGTCCCCAGAAACCGGATTCCGAATGGATCAGACTGGCGCGGCGATGTCCGCCCGCGCCAGCCTCGAAAAGCACCTACTCCGTCTTCGTCTCGTCGCCCGCGAGCGCGGGCTCAAGCGCGATGCCCTTGAGTTTGATTCCGGCGAGTTTCTTCACGATGAACTCCGCCTCAGGCTTGGCCACATCGGCCAGCGTGTGCCGCTGGTGAATGTCGATCGCCCCGACCACGGTGGCCGGAAGGCGGGTCACTCCCGCGATCTTCCCCACAATGTCCGCCGGCGTGACGAGTTGCTTGCGGCCAACATTGAGAAAGATCGTCGCCATCTCGGGGTCCCGTCCGGTTCGCGCTGGGCGTTCATACTTTGGCTTCCGGGACGACCCGGCTTCAAGGTCGTCCTCGGATGGCGTGGTCGTCTCGGACGGGAGTTCGGCAGCGGCGGCGCCGTGTGTACGCGCGACATCGGCCACCACCTCCTTGGGCGACGTGACGGCCTTGGCCCAGGCGGGCGCGGGCTTGGCGGAACGCGGCGCGGCCGGTACCGACGTCGGCGTCGCGGCGAACGGCGTGGCCGGGACGGGTGCACCCGGTTTCTTCCCGGTCGCCGAGGCGGCAGCCTGGCTACCCTGCAGGAGATGGATCAATGCCGAACAGATGTCCGTGCTGGCGTACCCCTGGTCGAGCAACCGATCGATCAGCTGGTCGTGGGGCTTGAACTCCTTCGCATCGAGCGTCGCGCGGATTTTTTCCACGAAGACGTTGGACCGGGCCGCGTCGACCTCGTCGAGCGATGGAATCTTTCCGCGCCGGATGTCGAGGCGAGCCCAGCGCACCATGCTCTGCAGTTTGTAGATCTCCTGGCCCGACACGAAGGTGAAGGCCTGGCCCTTCCGACCGGCGCGTCCGGTGCGCCCGATGCGATGGGTGTAGTCCTCTGCATCGTTTGGCAGGTCGAAATTGAACACCACCTCGAGGTCGTCGACGTCGAGCCCGCGGGCGGCAACATCGGTCGCAACAAGGAACTCGAATTTCCGCTCACGGAACTTCTGCATCACGCGGTCACGCTGCGCCTGGGAAATGTCACCATGCAGACGGTCGGTCAGATAGCCGCGCGAGTGCAGGTGCTCGTCGAGGTCGTCGACCATGATCTTCGTGCTGCAGAAAATGATGCCATAGCGAAAGTCGTTCACGTCGATGAGCCGGGTGAGCGCCTCAATTTTCGACCGCCGGTCCACCTCAAAGTACGTCTGCTCCACCTGCGGGGCGTTTTGCGCGACGGACTCGATTTTGATCCAGGCCGGATCCTTCGAGTAGCGGGAAATCAGGTCCTGAATCGCCCGCGGGATGGTGGCCGAGAAAAACAGCAGCTGCCGCGTGGGCGGCACGGATTTCAGGATGTGCTCGATGTCATCGCGAAACCCCATGTCGAGCATGCGGTCGGTCTCGTCGAGGATCGCGAGCTTGAGCTGGTCGAGTTTCAGCGTGCCGCGCTCCATGTGGTCCATCACGCGTCCCGGAGTGCCGATGACGATCTGCACTCCGGCCGCCAGGGCGCGGAACTGCCGCTCGTAGCTCTGCCCACCGTAAATCGGCACGCCCGAGACGCCGCGCTTGAAGAGCGCGAGTTTGCCGAACTCCTCCGCCACCTGTACCGCCAACTCACGCGTCGGACAAAGGATCAGCACCTGCACGGCCCGAATCTTCGGGTCGACCTTCTCGATCGCCGGAATGGCAAAGGCCGCGGTCTTTCCCGACCCGGTTGACGACTGTCCGACGACGTCGCGGCCGGTCAAGATCGTGGGGATGACGGCCGTTTGAATGGGAGAAGCCTCCTCAAATCCCATCTTCGCGACGGCTTTCAGGAGGTCCGGCGAGAGGCCGAGTTGATCGAACGGGCGTTTTTCCATTCCGCAAAGTGGGCCCCACGACCGGAAAAGGAGAGACAAAAGCGATCCCCTCCATTGGCACCACCGACAAGATGGGTTCGACAGCCAGCCGTGGAAATGAAATCTCGGGAGGGTCAACCCATGCCTGCCATCTGCAAATGCGGACAGGAAATCAACCTCGTCGCGTCGCTCGATGCCCTTTCGAGCCAGGTGATGGGGAGTTCGGGGATGTTCGTTGACACCTGCCGCGGTTGCGGGGAAACGACCGAAATCCGCCTGCGCAACGGCGGCTTTGAAACGGGATACTCGTATTTCGGCGGCAGCATGCATTTTGAAGCGATGCAGCGCGTGGGGGTGGCGGGCCTGAAGATCCGTGCGTTTGACCCCGATGACCTGGAAGTGACTCTCGGGGACCGGCGCTGGCTCTTCGGAATCCGGCACATCTCCCATCATCGTTTCGTCGTGTTTCCGCAGGCGTTTGTCGCCGGGAAGCAACTCGGAACGTTGAACTTCAAACAATGGGACGTCTCCGTCGCGCGCGTCGAACGGGGCGCCGAACGACTCGATCCCACCTCGGAGCTGGTCGTCACCGCGGGCGATTTCCTCGTTTTGTCCGGTCCGGCGCCGGCCTTGAACCGCGCCTGGAACTACATGAATGACGGGGACGCGATACCTCGTTAGCTCGCAGCCCGGGACATTCGGCGCGCTCGGGGACGAAATCATCCATCAAACCGCCCCGCCAACGGCACTTACGCGACCTACGTAACAGCGATGCTTGTACGCGGTGCCGCGACACGCATTCTCCGACGCGTTCTTAGGATTTACACGCCTAAGCTGCCGCCGCTTCCTCGGCGACCAGCACGGGGGACCCAATTTTCCGTCGCCAGCACGAGCAATCGCGCAGGCGGCGGGCGGGGCGAACGGACGCGGGCAACCGCGGCCAAGGTGACTTCCTAGCACCGAGCCCGTCAGCTAACCTCGTCGGCAATGGGAAGGGTGATCCACTAGAGCGCCGCATTTGCGGATGTCTCCAAGGTCGCTCCAACGCAACCGCACCGTCGTGCACGTCGGGGAACACCTGTCGTGCGGGCGGCGCTTTCCAGACATCGCCATGACCTCAGTCGTTCTCTCCCCGTCCGGTGCCGCGGCCCTGTTCGCGCACCTGTTCATCGTCGCCGTTTCCCTCTGTGCTCTGGGCCTCGCGCTTCGTCAGCAAGCGCAACCTTGGCGACTCGCGCTGGGTCTAGCGGCCGCCGCGCTCTGGCTCACGCCGCTGATTCTCGCCTCCGGCTGGGCCGAGCGAGGCCTGCTGCTGCTCGCGAGCCTGCTTCTGGCGCCCGGCCTCGTGGGCCTGGTCGTCATTCGCGAAAATCAGGTCGGCATCGTGATCAAGAAGTTCGCGTCGCGCTCACTGCCAGCCGGACAGCTGATCGCACTCGACGGCGAGGCCGGCTATCAGTCCGACACGTTGCCGCCCGGGCTCCATGCCGGGTACGTGTTCTGGCAGTTTCGCATCGTCAAGACGCCCATGGTCGAGGTTGCGCCGGGACAGATCGCGCTCGTCGTCGCCGCCGCCGGCGCGCCGATTCCTCCCGGACGCATCCTCGGTCGCGTCGTCGACTGTAACAACTTCCAGGATGCGCGCCGATTCCTGCTCGGCGACGGCGAAAAGGGCCGCCAGCTCGGGCTCCTGACCGCCGGCACGTATCGGATCAATCGCGCCCTGTTCGAGGTCATCACGGCCGACAACGCCCACGAACACAACATCCCGCCCAGCTACCTCGAGCTCACGCACATCGAGCCTGACATGGTCGGGATCGTCACCACCCTCGATGGCCTGCCGATCGAAGGCGGCGAAATCGCGGGCGCGACCATCCCGGGGCATGACAACTTCCAGAACGCCCAGTCGTTTCTCGATCACGGCGGCCGGCGCGGACTGCAGGAGCAGGTGCTCCTTTCCGGCTCGTGGAACCTCAACCCGTGGTTTGCCGAGGTGGAACAGGTGCCGATGCTCAGCATCCCAATCGGCTCGGTCGGTGTCGTGATTTCCTTCGTCGGGCTCGCGCACCTCGATGTGAGCGGCGCCGAGTTCAAGCACGGCGATCTCGTCAACGTCGGCCACAAAGGCGTGTGGGTGTCGCCGCTCTACCCTGGCAAGCACCCGGTCAACACCCGCGTGATGCGCGTCGAGCTCGTCCCGACGACCAACATCGTGCTCAACTGGGCCAACCGCACCGAGGCTCACCACTTCGACGAAAAACTCTCGTCGATCACCGTGCGCTCCAAGGACGGCTTCGCGTTCAACCTCGACGTCGCCCAAATCATCCACGTCGGCGCCCTCGACGCCCCCAAGGTGATCTCGCGCATCGGCTCGATGCAGAACCTCGTCGACCACGCGTTGCAGCCGATTGTGGGAAATTATTTCCGCAACTCCGCCCAACACCACACCGTGCTGGACTTCCTCAACGCCCGCAGCGACCGACAGGCCGAGGCGTCGGGCCACATCCGTTCGGCGCTCGCCGCTTATGACGTCCAGGCCATCGACACGTTGATTGGCGACATCACGCCGCCCGCGGAGCTGATGAAAACCCAGACCGATCGCAAAATCGCCGAGGAGGAAAAGAAGACCTACGAAATCCAGGAAGCCGCGCAACGTCAGCGCCAGGAACTCGTGAAGGCCACGGCGCTCGCGAACATCCAACAGCAGATGGTCGACGCCGATCAGGGCGTGCGCATTGCCGAACTCCATGCCCAGTCCGCGATCCGCTCGGCGAACGGCGAGGCCGAGTCGACGAAGCTCCGCGCCTTCGGTGAAGCCGACGCCATCCGCGCCACCGGCAACGCCAAGGCCGAGGCCTACCGCGCCGGTGTCGAATCGCTCGGCGGCGCCAACTACACCCTGATGCAGCTCACGCAAACCCTCGCCGACAAGGGCGTGCGCATCGTGCCCGATGTTTCGGTTACCGGAGCACAGGGCGGCAGCGGCCTGCTCGACTCCATGCTCGCGCTTCTTGCGCGGGAGAAGAACGAAGGCACGAAGTCGGCCTGAACACCCACCACGAGGGGACGGCTTTCGTGCCGTCCCCGCATCTCCCTCGATGACTTCCATCCGCCACCTCTTCTTCGGTCGCGCCCGTTCGCTCGCCGAGCCGAACCTCTTCCATCAGGTCTCCCTCATCGCGCTTTTTGCCTGGGTGGGACTCGGAGCCGACGGACTCTCTTCGTCGTGCTATGGACCCGAGGAGACGTTCCGGGCCCTCGGCGCCAACCCACACCTTGCGATCTTCGTGGCCCTCGCCTCGGTCGTCACGATCGGCGCGATTTGCGCGAGCTATTCGCAGATCATCGCCCTCTTCCCGACGGGCGGTGGCGGCTACCTCGTCGCGAGCAAACTCCTCTCGCCCACCGCCGGCGTGGTGTCCGGCAGTGCCCTGCTCATCGACTATGTTCTCACCATCACGATCTCGGTCGCCAGCGGCGCCGATGCGCTCTTCAGCCTGCTGCCGCCAACCGTGCTCGAGTGGAAATTGCCGTTCGCGTTTGCCAGCATCGCCGGACTGACCGCCATCAATCTCCGCGGCGTCCGTGAATCGGTGACGCTCTGGGTGCCAATCTTCTTCATCTTTGTCGGCACCCACGCGTTCGCGATTCTTTACGCGCTCGGCAGTCATTCCTCCGGGCTGCCGGCGCTCGCGACTGCGACCGTGGACGAGGTCCATACCGTGTCGTCGCAACTCGGTTGGTTCGGATTACTCGCAGTGTTGCTGAAAGCCTACAGCATGGGCGCCGGCACCTACACCGGTATCGAAGCCGTGAGCAACGGCCTCCCGATTCTGCGCGAACCGCGCGTCCAAACCGGCCGCCGCACCATGGTTTACATGGGAGTGTCGCTCGCCGTCACCGTTGCCGGACTGCTCCTCGCTTACCTGCTCTACCGCGTTGAGCCGGTGGACGGCAAAACGCTCAACGCCGTTCTCCTCGAGAAACTCACCGCGGCATGGTCCCCGCGGGTCGGCGCTTCCTTTGTCTGGGTCACCCTCGCGTCCGAGGCCGCCCTGCTCCTGATCGCGGCGCAGGCCGGGTTTCTCGACGGCCCGCGCGTCCTCGCCAACATGGCCCTCGACCGCTGGTTCCCGACGCGCTTCGCCAACCTCTCGGATCGCTTCGTCACCCAGAACGGCATCCTGCTCATGGGCGGCGCCGCGCTCACGATGCTCGTCGTCACGCGTGGCGCAGTTGCCGTGCTCGTCGTGCTCTATTCGATCAATGTCTTCATCACGTTCACGCTCTCCCAACTCGGCATGGTGAAACATTGGTGGCATGTCCGCAGCACCGAATCCACGTGGCGACGCAAACTTGCGATCAACGGCTTCGGCCTGGCACTGACGACGTTCATCCTGATTTCGCTCACCGTCGTCAAATTCCACGAGGGCGGCTGGGCCACGCTTCTCGTTACTGGTGTCCTTGTCGCCACCGCGTTCGCGGTCAAACGCCACTACCAAAACGTCGGCACCCAACTGCAGCGCCTCGATAACCTCCTTGCCGGAGTGTCGCATGACGACGGCCAAAGTGCGGCAGCTGCCAAACGTGCCGCACCCCAGGCTCCGGACCCGCAGCAGCGCACCGCGATCCTCTTGGTCAACGGCTACAACGGGCTCGGTCTCCACACCGCGCTCCACGTCCCGCGACTCTTCGGCGACACGTTCAAAAACTTCGTCTTCATTTCTGTCGGCACGGTCGACGCCGGCAATTTCAAGGGCGCCGACGAACTCGCCGCGCTCCGCGCCCACACCGCCGCGGAAGCCGAGCGCTACGCCGCCTGGGCCCGCGCGCACGGCTATGGCGCCGCGACGCTCACGACCATCGGTCACGACGTCACGGGCGAAATCATGGCGCTCGCCGCGTCCGCCCGCGATCGATTCCCCAACAGCGTCTTCTTCGCGGGACAACTTCAGTTCGTCCGCGAGACTCGCCTCACCCGACTCCTCCACAACCACACCGCCTCGGCGCTTCAATACCGCTTCTTCGCCGAGAACTTCCCGTTTGTCGTCCTGCCGATTCGCGTCGGCACGACTGGTTTTGCTCCGTAAACGACCTAAATCTTCAAATGCTTCAATAGCTCCCGCGTTTCCTCTTCCGGCAACGGGTCGCCATCGACTTCGAGAATTCTTCGCGCGAACGGCTCCAACTGCTCCGCCGGTACCTCGACCGTCCCGCGCCCCTCGCGCCATTGGATGACCGGCAGTCCCCAGGCCTTGTTTTCGAGCACGACCCGCGCATACGCCCGCCGCATCGCGCGCATGGAGCGACGGGTTTCCTCGCCGGGCACAAAGGCCACGGGTTCTTCGACCGTTTGCGGAGGGCTGTCTGGCATGATCCGAACATGGGAAGACAGCTCGATCTGCGCAAGTCTCGGGACATCGGCGATCCGCAATTCCCCGTCTTCCTCCTCGGCGACAAGCTGAGGCCGGTCGCCGGTGTTGTCGTAAAGTCGCCAAAAATGAAGGAGCGGTCGATAATGTTCCATCAACAGCCGGATGCCCTTGCCGAATCGTCGCTGCTGCACGTCGTCGGGAATATTGTGACCGCCTTTAACGACCCGGCTCCGCACGCGCAGGCGTGAGGTCTCCAAATCGCGAATCCACAGGAAATCGAGCCGGATGCGATAACCTACCGCTCGCATCTCCTCCAACATCGCCATATAGCCGTAGCTCGACAACGTCGTCTCGAAGGAAAAATCTTTCCGCTCCGTCGTCAGCTGCTTCAAACGGCGCACCATGATTCGCCCGGCCTCGAATTCGGCCAACGCCGGATCGAAAGGCGATAGCCCGGCCGCGATCAAGTCCGCATTGACGAACTCACAGCGCCGCATTTCAGACGGCAGAAAGTCGCGCGCATACGTCGTCTTCCCCGCCCCATTCGGCCCCGCCAAGATGAAGAGATTTGGCATGACCGAAAACAAACGGTTCGATCCGCCCGATGCAACCGCGCGACACCTGGCCGCTTTCATTTTCGTGCCTTTCGTGCGTTTCGCGATTCAATTCCCCGAACTGTCCGACACTAAGCCGCCGCAACGAAACTCTCTCCGCTCCGTTTGTCCGGATATCGCCCCATGAATAGTCTCTTTCGTTTCCTCATCTTCCTCAGCGTCCTCCTCCCATGTGTTCGCGGCGCCACTCCTGCCCCGCGCCAAATGGAAGCCCTCGGTCGCGGCGTCGTCGCGCTAAAACTCGACGTCCACACGACCTTCGTCTCGTGGCGTGTGCTCGGCACCGATTCCGATGCGCTCGCCTTCAACCTCTACCGCGCCACTGGCAGCGACGCGCCGAAGAAGCTGAACCCCGCTCCGCTGCTCGTGAGCAACTTCACCGACACCACCGCCGACGCCGAGTCGGCGAACGCCTACTTCGTCCGCCCGATTCTCGCCGGTGTCGAGCAACCGCCGAGCGCGCGCTTCACCGTCACCGCGCATGCTCCCCCCCGGCCGTATCTCTCGATTCCCACGCGTACGCCGCCCGGTTATACGCTCAACGACTGCTCCGTTGGCGATCTCGACGGTGATGGAGAATATGAAATCATCGTCCACCTAACGGGTCGGGCGCGCGACAACTCGCAGGCCGGCGTCACCGACGAGCCACTGCTCCAGGCCTATAAGCTCGACGGCACCTTCCTCTGGCAAATCAATCTCGGGAAAAACATCCGCGACGGCGCGCACTACACGCAGTTCATGGTGTACGACCTGGACGGAGACGGCCGCGCCGAGCTCGTCTGCAAAACGGCCGACGGCACAGTCGACGGAACCGGGAAAATCATCGGCGACCCCAACGCCGACTGGCGCACCAAGGGCGACGCCCCCGTCCCTTCGCGCGACCGCACCGGCAGCCGCACCACGTCCGACGGCAAGCGAGTCGCGTCGCGCGCCGGGTACGTCCTCGACGGCCCCGAGTTTCTCACCGTGTTCGATGGGCTCACCGGCAAGGCTCTCGCTACGACCAACTATCTTCCCGCGCGCGGCAAAGTCGAAGACTGGGGAGACTCGTATGGCAACCGCGTCGACCGCTTCCTCGCGTGTGTCGCGTATCTCGACGGCGTCCGTCCGAGCGTCGTGATGTGCCGCGGCTATTACACCCGCACGACGCTCGTGGCGTGGGACTGGCGCGACGGCAAACTGACGCAGCGGTGGTTTTTCGACAGCGACAAGTATGGCCCCGCCGACGCCTCCAATCCCTATCGCGGCCAGGGCAATCACAACCTCAGCGTCGCCGACGTCGATGGCGACGGGAAGGACGAGATCATTTACGGTGCGATGTGCATCAACAGCGATGGCACGCCGCGCTACACGACCAAGCTCGGCCACGGTGATGCCTTGCACGTATCCGACCTGGACCCGAACCGGCCCGGCCTTGAGGTCTTCGACATCCACGAAAACCCCAAGCACCCCTTCGGGCTTGAATTTCGCGACGCGAGCACGGGCGCGTTGATTTGGGGCCAGCCCGGCGGCACGGAGGATTCACCCGACATCGGTCGCGGCTGCGCGATGGATCTCGATCCGCGTTACCCAGGTGCGGAGATGTGGGCCTCGGGCGGCCCGCGGGTGCGCGGACTCTACAACGTAAAGGGCGAAAAGATTTCCGAGCGCAATCCAAGCTCCTGCAACTTTGGCGTCTGGTGGGACGGCGATCTCCTCCGCGAATTGCTCAACTCGAACCGCATCGACAAATGGAATTGGGAGACCGAAACCGAAACGCGTCTGCTCACCGCTGAGGACTGCGTCTCGAACAACAGCACCAAATCAACGCCAGCCCTCTGTGCCGACATCCTCGGCGACTGGCGCGAGGAGGTCATCTGGCGCACCGCCGACAACCAGGAATTGCGCATCTACAACACGACGATTCCAACGGAGCACCGACTCTACACCCTGATGCACGACCCGCAGTACCGGCTCGCGATTGCCTGGCAAAACGTCGCCTACAACCAGCCGCCGCATCCCGGATTCTTCCTCGGCGCCGGCATGAAGCCCGCGCCACGGCCGAATATCTCGTTGACCGCCGTGAAAAAATGAAACGCAGGATCACGTCACAACGAGTGGAGGGACCAAGAGACCAATGACCAAGAGACCGACAAGCCCCCTCGGCGCATCTCGGTTGCCGCCGTCCCAACGTCTCTTCGTCCCGCGGGACCTTGGTCGTTTAGTCCCTTGGTCCCTTCGTCTCTTTGTCGTTTTTTTATTGGTCTCCGCTCTCACGTCATCCGCCCATGCGCACGATCCCCATGAAGCGTTTGCGACGGTCACGCTCCTCCCCGACCGTCTTGAACTGGAGATCACGATGGCGGCGTCCACAGCGCTCAAACTCATCGATCCCGACGGAAAGTTTCCTCCGCTCCGTCCGGAGAACATTGCCGAACATCGTCCGCGACTGACGCGTGAAGCAGAGCTGCTGTTCATCGTCACTTCTGAACGCAAGCCGCTCAAGCCGCTGAAGGCCGACCTTGAACTCACTCCGGAAAACGACCTTGTCTTCACCGTGAAGTATCCGCCGCCGACTGCGGGCCGGTTGCTGTTTTCCGCCGCCTTCCTGCGCCGACTTGGCGAAGGTTACGGAGGAATCATCGAGGTCAACGACCGGCACGGCCAAAACCTCGGATGGGAACAGCTCCAGTGGGCGCAGCCCAACTTCGACCTCACGCTGCCTCAAGAAACACCCGCGAGATAATCCTGCAGTGCCCAACACCGGGCTCTCAAGCCGGCGGCAGTGTCATGCGAAACGACGCCCCTTCCCCTGGCGCGGATCGAACTGTGAGTGTGCCGCCGTGCAGCCGCACCAGCTCGTGCGCCAGGTACAGTCCCAGTCCGCTCGACGATTCCCCCAAGGTGGGTCGCGCTGAAAGGCGCATGAAGGGCTGAAACAACCGGGCCTGCTCCTCGGTGGAGAGCCCTGGGCCGGAATCGCGGACTTCAATCCAGACACCCGTGGGGTCGTGGCCCGAAGCGATCGTAACGCGGCCGTGAGTCGGAGTGTACTTGATCGCGTTGCTGACGAGATTCCCCAGCACCTGACCGATCCGCACTTCCTCGCCACGCACTGGTGGAAGCGGTGACACGGGTTCTTCGACGGAGAAAATCTGGCGTTTTTGGCCGGCGCGCGTCCAATAATCCGATGCGACCTGGGAGACGACCCGCCCGAGCTCGACCTTTGCCAACCGCAGCTCAAGCCGACCGACGT
The DNA here is from genome assembly GCA_947474365.1 of Opitutia bacterium. Taxonomy (GTDB): domain Bacteria; phylum Verrucomicrobiota; class Verrucomicrobiia; order Opitutales; family Opitutaceae; genus ER46. Next base: position 103,601 of record CANJIU010000009.1, read on the forward strand.
CCAGGGCAGCGTGATCGATGAAATCATGAACCAGTTGAATCATCCGCACGGTTTCCGCACGCATCGAACCGGCGAGCGCCGTCACCGTCTCGGGCCGGCCCGACGATTCCTCCATCAATTGCGCAGCGCTGTTCAGCGTGGCGAGTGGCGCCTTGAGATCATGTGACGCAAAAACGAGCAGGCGGCTCTGCAGGGCGGCCGCGTTTTCGGCGGCATCGCGGGCAGCCCGCGTGTCGGCGGAGGTTTTTCGCTCGGCGCGGAGGCGTGTCCGCTGCACGACCACGACTGCTCCGAGCACGACCAGCACCATGCCCGCGGTGGCGGCATAGGCCAGACGCGCGACCCGAATCCGGGACAATTCGGCGTTGGCGGCACGCAAGTCGGCCTCCTTGGCCCGAAGATCGGCGGCCGTCTGCGCAAGTTGAGCCGCGCGTGCCTGTGCCGCGGCGGCTTGGATCTCGTTTTCCCGGCTGAGGCGCACGAGTTCCTGATCTTTCCGGACGAAATCATATTGGGCTTGGAGCTCGGCGGTGCGTTGCAGCGCGGCGCGGCCCGCAATCAGTTCGCGTTGCTTGAATTCCAGCCGGGCCGCCGCCAGCGCCGCGGGGAAATCACCCCGCGCCTCCTGCACTGCGGCCAATTGTCGGAAGACTCCCGCACGGAGTTCGGGTGAATCAATTGCCTCGGCATAGCCACGGGCTTCCTCGATGTGGCCGAACGCCTCCTCCCGGCGCCCGAGCTTGAGACAAACTTCCGACAGGCAGCGCAGGGTTCCCGTCAATTTGACTTTGCCCCGCAGCGTCCGGCGTTGTGCGAGGATGGGCTGGAGCGCGGCGAACGCCTCCTCCACGCGTCCCTCCGCCAAGTCCAACATGGCGAGCTGTTGCTCGAGATCGGCGATGTCGGTGCGGTTTCCCTGCTCGCGTTTGATGGCGAGACTGCGCAGGTAGCCCTTCCGCGCGGCCGCGAGATCGCCCATCGATTCGGAAATCGACGCCAGGTTGTGCGCGTACATGGCAATCGCCGGCCGGTTTTCCCGCTGCTCACAATAAGCGAGCGCCCGTTGAGTGTACTCGAAGGCGCGCTTGAGATCGCCCAGCGAGTGGTAGCTCGCTCCGATTGCTGCCGCCGCCGTGCTTTGGGTGTTGGGAGAAAGTTTGTCGTCGGCCATCCGAAGGCTTCGCAGCAGGTAATCGATCGCCGAAGCATGGTCACCCGCCGCTCGGAGGTTCAACGCGTGACCATAGCAGGCGTTGAAGAGCAGTAGACTGTCCTTCTGCTTTTCGGCCGACGCCAGGGCATCGCGGGAATGGCCGAGCGCACTGGGAATGTCGTTCTGCCTTCGCGCGGCATGCCCCAGCATGAGCTCAGCATAGGCTTCGTTCACCGGATCTCCGGCGTCGCGCGCCGCCACGCGCTTCGCCTCCGCCGTCTCCTTCGCCCGTTTCGAATCGGTCAACACAACCTTCGCCATCTCCCTAAACCACCTCGGCAGCCGCGGATTGTCCTCGGTCGAAGCGTCGTCTGCGGGTTGTCCCACCAGCCGCAGCACCAGAAACATGAATCCGACCGCCAGGCACGCCGTCCTGCTCCCGCGTGACAACACGCCGGGCTTCCGAGGTTGGAGGTGGTGTCGTTCCATTCGGGGAAAAAATTACCCATCGCCACCTCTCGCTGGCAATCCACAACACCGGACGATCGAACCTCACGATTCACGGCGGAACCTCCCTGCAAAACAGGACTGACAAGCGCCGCCGTCACCGCGCATCGTTGCGTCCGCAATGCCGGACGCCCGTTAACCCAATCCCCTCCGCCCTCATGAGTTCACTTCCATCTTCGAAACCCGGATCGCCAAATCCCACCCGTCGCCACTTCCTTCGTCAACTCGCGGTCGCCGCGACCGCTGCCACCGTGCTGCCCCGCACCTTCGCAGCGCTCCCCAAGGCAAAGATCACAAAGATCAACATCTATCGCCCGCCGGTCCTCAATCTGCATTTCAACCAGAGCAACATGGTCGTCACGATCGAAACCGATCAGGCCGGACTGATCGGTGTCGGTGAAGGTGGAGCGCGCGACACGATCGAGCAATGTGCGATGCGGCTAATCGGCCGAAACCCATTCGACATCGAACGCTGCTGGCAGGACATGTACCGCTCGTGGTTCTACTCGCCCGGACGTGAAAAAATCCACGCGCTCGGCGCCCTCGATCTCGCTCTTTGGGACCTGAAGGGCAAAGCCCTCGGCGTTCCCGTCTACGATCTCATCGGCGGGATGAACCGCACCTACCTCGAAACCTATCTCTCCGGCGGCGGCACCGGCACGCAACTGCAGGAACGCGCCCGCGCCACAATCGAGGCTGGCCACCGCGCGTTCCGGATGGACGCCGCCAGTCCAAACCCAAACGGACCCGTCACCGAGGCGGGGCCGTTGCCCGGTCCGATCTACAACACACACGAGCGCGTCGGCCAGGTGGCCAAAAACGCGAAGGACGTCCGCATCGGTGTCGGCGAGGCCGGTGACTGGCTGATCGACCTGCATCAGCGTTTCGACTACGCCGACGCGCTTCGTTGCTGCAAGCTGATCGAGGAATACGCGCCCTATCTCGTCGAGGACCCGACGCGCGACGAACAATTCCGCGACGACATTCCGAAGCTCCGCAAGATGACCAGCGTGCCGCTCGCCGCGGGCGAGGAATGGGGCCAGCGTTGGGATTTCCACAAGCTCGTTGAAAACAAGGATGTCGATTACGTGCGGTGCACGCTGCCCAATGTCGGCGGCATCACCGAGATGCTGAAAATCGCCGCGCTCTGCGAGACGCACGCCGTCGGCATCGTGCCGCACTTCACCGGCTCGATCTCGACCGCCGCGCTGGTGCATGCCCTCGGGCCGTTCTCCGGCCCCGTTCTCGTTGAGATTGGCCAAAACGTGAAACTGCCCGAGCACATCAGCGAAGGCCTGGATTTCCGGCGCGGCAAGATCTGGCCAACGAGTCGCCCCGGACTCGGCGTCACGCTCAATATGGAGCGGCTCACGCTTGTCACCGCAATTACAGATCCCGGCACGAAGCGCCCGGTGTTTTTCCGCCCCGATGGGTCGCAGACGAGTTGGTAAGCGTCCAACGGATCCGCTCTTCCCGCCATGGCTCCCCTCCACACTTTCCCTCTTTGTCGCTCCGTCGCCACCTCGTTCACCGCGGCGCTGCTCGCTGCCGCGGCTCTTGCCCAATCAGCTTCGCAGCCTCCACTCGATGCGATTGCCAGCGATCCGGCAAAACTCGGCTGGATGATCGGGTCTCCACCTCCGCACGACAAACTGATCAAGTTTTCCGACGGCTCCTTTCGCACGTTTCCGCAAACCCGCTGGGCTTTTTCCCACCTCCGTGAATTTGTTCCCACTCGCGTGATCCCACGCGGCACCGGCCCAGTCTCGCCGCTCCCGCGCCACGAACGCACCGATCTGGATGCGGTCACGTTTCTCCCGCTCGACCGCAAAGAGACCATGACGTGGGCGCAGTCCCTCCTCGCCAACTATACAGACGGGGTTCTCGTCCTCCATCGCGGGCGCATCGTCTACGAACGTTACTTTGGCGTGCTCACACCCGAGCGCCCGCACATCGCCTTCTCGGTCACGAAATCGTTTGTCGGCACGCTCGCGGCTGCGCTGGTGGCGGAGGGCGCGCTCGACGATCACGCGCCCGTCACGCGCTACGTGCCGGAATTGAAGCGCTCGGGTTTTGGCGACGCGACGGTCCGTCAGGTGATGGACATGACCGTCGGCCTCAAATACTCGGAAGTTTACGCCGATCCGAAAGCCGATCACTGGGATTTTACCCGGGCCGGCAACATGCTGCCACGGCCTGCCGGCTATCAGGGGCCGGACTCCTATTACGAGTACGTCGTCACCATCCCAAAGGAACGCGAGCACGGAGACCGCTTCGCCTATAAAACCCCCAATGCGAGCGTGCTGGGCTGGATCCTGCACCGCGCCACCGGAAAATCACTTGGCGACTTGGTGCAGGAACGCCTCTGGTCTAAACTTGGCGTCGAGCACGATGCCTATTTTACCGTCGATCACAGCGGCACCGAAAATGGCGGCGGAGGACTCAATCTCACCCTGCGCGACATGGCACGATTCGGAGAGATGATCCGGCTCGACGGGCGGTTCAACGGCCAGCAGATCGTCCCCAAAGCCGCGGTCGACGACATCCGCCACGGTGGCAACCGCGACCACTTTACCCTGGCGGGTTACAAGACCCTGCCCGGTTGGAGTTATCGCGACATGTGGTGGATCTCACATAACGAACATGGGGCGTTCGCGGCCCGGGGAATCCATGGCCAATGCATCTACATCGATCCGAAAGCCGAGATGGTCATCATTCGTTTCGCCTCCCACCCCATCGCCGCCAATTCCAATTTCGACGCCACCTCGCTGCCGGCGTTTCAGGCCCTCGCGAACCATCTCATGGCGGCACCGCATTGAGCGGGCGATTTCCTGACGTCCGTTGCCCGCCATATCGCCATTGACGCCGCCTCTCCCGCTCCCATTCCATCCGCGCAACCATGAGCACACCGCAACCGCGCCTCGATGATCTCCGCATCGAACGCCCGGAGAACACGGAAACTCCGTCGCGTGTATTGCCGTGGGGACTCACGCTCCTCGCCGTGGCCGTCGTCGCGGCAGCCATTTGGTGGTTCACCCGCCCCAAGCCCCCAGTCGTCCAAACCGCCGTCGCCCGAGAAGTCACCACCGCTGGCACGGACCGCACCGTGCTCAATGCCTCGGGTTACATCGTCGCGCGCCGCGAGGCCACCGTTTCGTCCAAAGTCACGGGCAAGGTCGTCGTCGTCCACGTTGAAGAGGGACTGAGCGTGAAGGACGGTCAGGTGCTGGCCCAACTTGACGACACCAACGTCCAGGCCAGCCTCCTCCTCGCCCGCGCCCAACTCGCCGCCGCCGGAACTGCCCTTGAGGAATCGCGCGTGCGGCTGCGGGAGGCAGAACAGGAATTGCAGCGCCAGACCGCCTTGAGGAAAAATGGCGTGTCCGCCCAGGCCGAGTTCGATCACGCCGAAGCCTCGGCCCATGCGTGGAAGGCCCGTCTCGCCCAACAGCAGAGCGAGCAGACCGTCGCCGAACGCACCGTTGCCATCTGGCAGCAACAACTCGACGACACCATCATCCGCGCGCCGTTCGCCGGCATCGTCACTTCGAAAAACGCCCAACCCGGCGAGATGATTTCCCCGATGTCCTCCGGCGGATTCACCCGCACCGGCATCTGCACCATCGTCGACATGCAATCCCTCGAAGTCGAAATCGATGTCAACGAGAGCTACATCAATCGCGTCGTGCCGGGCCAACCGGTCGACGCGACGCTCGACGCCTATCCCGCCTGGAAAATCCCGTGCAAGGTCATCGCCATCATCCCGACGGCCGACCGCCAAAAATCCACGGTGAAGGTACGGGTCGGCTTCAATCAACTCGATTCCCGCATCCTGCCGCAAATGGCGGTGAAGGTGGCCTTTCGCGAATCCGGTCCGCCCCCCGCAGCCGCAGCCAGCGCCAATCGCGGAGTGATCGTCCCCAAGGGCGCCGTGCGCAGCCGCGACGGGCGTGACGTGGTCTTTGTGATTCGTGACGACCGCGCCGAACGTCGCGCGGTCACGGTCATTGGGACGCAAAACGGTGACTCTACCATCGGAGCTGGAGTGTCACCCGGCGAAAAAGTCGCAGTCGACGGCCCGGATGACTTGGCCGACGGCACCCGCGTGGCGGAAAAGAAGCTATGAGCACGAATACAAATGCCGCGAACGGCGATCCGTTGGTCCATGTCGAAGGCGTGGAAAAGGTGTTTCAACGCGGCTCGGAAAAAATCCATGTCCTCGCCCAATTGGATCTCACCGTGGGCCGCGGCGAGTTCGTTGCCCTCATGGGACCGTCGGGCTCCGGCAAGAGTACGCTCCTGAACCTGATCGGCGGCCTCGACCGTCCGACCAAGGGAAGCGTCAGCATCGCCGGTGACCGGGTCGACGAACTATCCGACCGCCAACTCGCCGGGTGGCGCGCCCGGCATATCGGTTTTGTCTTCCAGCTCTACAACCTGATTCCCGTGCTGACGGCGGAACGCAACGTCGAGCTCCCGTTGCTTCTCACCCACCTCTCCAAGGCCGAGCGGACCAAACACGTGGCGACCGCACTGGCGATGGTCGGGCTTTCCCACCGCGCCCGACATTTTCCACGCACGATGTCAGGTGGCGAACAACAGCGCGTGGGCATCGCCCGCGGCATTGTGACGGACCCGACTCTCCTCCTGTGCGATGAGCCGACCGGCGACCTCGACCGCAAATCGGGCGACGAAATTCTGGACCTGCTGCAGGCGCTGAATCGCGAGCAAGGTAAGACGATCATCATGGTCACGCACGATGCCCACGCTTCGGCCCGCGCGTCCCGGACGGTGCATCTCTACAAGGGCCAGATCACCAGCGAGGCGGTGAAGTAAACGGGCTCCCGCCGCTTCCGATGAAATTCGCCCATCTCATCTGGGGAAACCTGACCCGCAAGAAACTGCGGACGTCGCTGACCCTCCTCTCGATCATCGTAGCGTTTGTGCTCTTTGGCTTGCTGTGCGCGGTCAAGCAGGCGCTCGCCGGCGGCGTGGAGATGGCCGGAGCCGATCGGCTGATCGTCCGGCACAAGGTTTCGATCATCCAACTGCTGCCCGAGAGCTACAAGGCGCGCATGGAACGGATTCCCGGGGTCGACCTGGCGGTGCACCAGACCTGGTTCGGCGGCGTCTATCAGGATCCCAAAAACTTCTTCATGCAGAACCCGGTGGTCATCGAAGAGTTTCTCTCGATGCATCCCGAGCTGATCCTCGCCCCCGCGCAAAAGAAGGCGTGGTTGGAAACCCGGACAGGGGCGATCATCGGCCGCAAGACCGCGGACCGGTTCAAATGGAAGATTGGCGACAAGGTTCCGATCCTCTCCCCTATTTGGGGCCGCCGCACCTGGGAGTTCGACCTCGTGGGCATTTACGACGGTCGTGACAAAGGCAGCGACACGACGCCGATGTTTTTCCGCTACGACTACTTCGACGAGTCGCGGGAGGAGGGCCGGGGCAAGGGCCTCGTCGGCTGGTACACGATTCGCATCAAGGACCCCGCGCGAGCGGCGGAGATCGCGAAGCTCGTCGACCGGGAATTTGAAAATTCTCCCGCCGAAACCAAGACGGAACCCGAGGGCGCGTTTGCCCAGGGCTTCGCGCAGCAGATCGGAAACATCACACTGATCGTGGCCGGGATTCTCGGCGCGGTGTTTTTCACCCTCCTGCTCGTGACGGGCAGCACGATGGCCCAGACCGTGCGTGAACGCTTCGGTGAACTCGGCGTCTTGAAGGCGATCGGCTTCACCAATGGGCAGGTGCTCGCGCTGGTGCTCGCCGAGTCGTGCCTGCTCGCGTTGCTGGGTGGCGGCATCGGACTGACGGCCGTCTGGGCGTTCACCGCCCGCGGCGATCCCACCGGCGGAATGCTCCCGTTGTTCTATTTTCGACCGTCCGATGTGATGCTCGGCGTGGCCCTCTGCATCGCACTCGGCTTAATCACGGGTATTTTCCCCGCACTCCAGGCCATGCGTCTCCGCGTGGCTGACGCCCTCCGAAGGATGTAACATGGCCGGCCCCCTCAATTGGTTTTCCCAAGTCGGCTCGATCACCAAATTCGGGCTCATGAGCATCCCGCAGCGCCGCGGCGCGGTGGCGGCCACCGTCATCGGCATCGCCGGCGTCGTGGCCGTATTTGTCGGCGTCCTTTCGATCGCCGCCGGATTCAAGCGCGCCATGACCGCCTCCGGCTCGCCCGACGCCGCCATCGTCCTGCGCAGCGGCTCGGACAGCGAGATGGTCAGCGGCTTCGGCCGTACGGAGACCCGCGTAATCGCGGATGCGCCCGGCGTGGCGCGCAATGCTCAGGGTCCCCTCTCCTCGGCGGAGTTGTTCGTGATCATCAACCTGCCGAAGCGTTCGACCGGCACCGATGCCAATGTGCCGCTGCGCGGGGTCGAGGGCGCCGCGATGGAAGTCCGCGATCAACTGAAAATATCGTCCGGCCGCATGTTCTCCTGGGGCCGCAACGAGGTCATCGTCGGCGCCGGCGCCGCGCGAGAATTTGCCGGCTTGGAAATCGGTTCGCAGATCAAAGTCGGCTGGGATACGTGGCCTGTCGTGGGAATCTTTTCCGCCAACGGCGGCATCGCTGAATCGGAAATCTGGACCGACGCCAAGGTGCTGCAAGGCGCTTACAACCGCGGCGAGTCCTATCAATCGGTTTACACGCGGCTCGCCTCGGCCGGCGCGTTTCAACAATTCAAGGATTCGCTCACGACCAATCCCCAGCTCAACGTGAAGGTCATCCGGCAGTCGGATTATTACGCCGACCAATCGCAGACTCTCACGCGACTCATCACGACCCTCGGCTACCTGATCGCGTTTCTGATGGCGGTTGGAGCAGTGTTCGGTGCGCTCAACACGATGTACAGCGCGGTCGCGGCCCGGACCCGCGAAATCGCGACGCTGCGCGCGCTCGGGTTCGGCAGCGGCGCCGTCGTCGTGGCATTGATGATCGAGTCCCTGGTGCTGGCGCTGCTCGGCGGTGCAGTCGGCGCGGGAATATCGTTTGCCGCCTTCAATAATTTCCACGCCGCGACGATGAATTGGCAGAGTTTCAGCCAGGTGACGTTCGCCTTTGCCGTCACCCCGCACTTGCTCATCCAGGGCGTCGTGTGGGCCGCGTCGATCGGGCTGATTGGCGGACTCTTTCCGGCGATTCGCGCGGCGCGTCAGCCAATTGCTGCGGCCTTGCGGGAGCTTTGAGGCCGTCGGCTCACTGCATCGGCAACTTCAGTGTCAGGCGTTCGCTCCCGCGAACGACGGTGACATCGACGGTCTCGCCGGCTTTCCGCGTTTGCAGCAGTCGGCCGATCAATTCGCCTTCGGAGGCGCGTCCCTTGAATTCGCCGAACGCCACAATAACGTCGTCCTTGAGAAACCCGACCTTTTTCGCGGTGCCATGCTTGTTGAACTGGCCGACACCCTTGACCTGCAGCGCCATCACACCTGCCGGCAGTCCGCGCTCCTGGCGCGCGGCGTCGTCCAGATCGGTCAATGAGAGCCCGCCAAAGGCCATCGCCCGCATCGACCACGTCCCCACCCGCCTCGAGATGTCGGAATGGTAACGCCAATCGCTCGAGAGTGTGAGCGAGAGAGTGACGTTCTTTCCTCCGCGCCGGACCACCGCGGGAAGTGACCCGGCTTCAGGCGCGCGGTGTAGCACCCAGGAAAAATCCGCAATCGAGATCAGCGGCTGACCGTTGAACGAGACGAAATCGTCTCCGGCTTGAAACCCGGCCGCCGCGGCAATTGACCGGGATGCCACCTCGCTGACCCGCGCCACCTGATCGGGAGCGAGCGAGAGCCCGATCGTCTCCGCCGCCGGCAGCGGATAGATCCGTTCGAGCGGCACAGGGTCGCCGCGATCGCGAAAGTAGGCGCGAAACGCCTCGCCTACCTGATGGCAATGCACGCAGCTCTGCACCACGTTGCCGCTCCAATTGAGGTCGCGACCGTACTTCTTTGCCAACTCGGGAATCTCAACCGGAGTCTTGAAGGGCGTCTGTCCGCCTTGTTTTCCAGCGAGGGCCGCGCGATTGGCCGGATAGTCGCGGTGCAAGGCCAGCGCGGCCTCAAGCGCCCGCCGGTAGCCAATCGTCTCCTTCGCATCCGGGTCCGCCTGGTGAACCCACGAACCATAACGACCGTAGAGCGTGCCGTCGGCGTTGAAGATCAGCGTCGAAAACGACAAATCGTAATCGAACTGAAAGCGGGCCAGGTCGATCGTGTTCGCGTTGATCAGACGCACGCACACGAACCGATCGAGCAGCGGCGCGAGCGCCGGTTCCTTCAACACCTCGGCGTCAAGTCCGACGCACGCCAGACACGGCACGCAACGCAATACCACGAGCAGCGGTTTGCCGGTTTTCTTCGCCTCGGCGAAGCCGCGCTCCACATCGTTGTAGAGCCATCGCGCGTCGTTCTCCATCGCCGCCTTGTCGCCGCGAACCGCGCCTTCGCGATCCTTCACTGCCGCGGCCTGGGCGACCGTGCACCACGCAATGACGCTCAACGCCGCGATGACTCGGGTGGGTTTCATGGCCCAAAATCAGGCTGATTCGCGGCCACCGCGCAACCACCCTCCGCGGCCGTGCTCGCACCAACGAAGCTGTGGCGCACCCGTCGCCCTGTTGATATCACTCGTGACGACCGACGACCGCCTTCAAGCCGGTGACGGCGGGACCGACGTTCGGCGTCGCTGAAAGCGTCACCTTTTCGCCCTCGAACTTGAGCTGATAACGCATCGAAAACGGCGTGAGGTATCGCACCATGTCGATCGAAAACGTATCGGACGCCGTCCAGGCGCCACTCGCCGCGATCGGTCCAGCCGACGGACCTCCCTCCAGGTCATCGCGATGCCACGTACCAGGGATCAGAGAGATGCGCTGCTCCGAGCCACCGATGGACACGGTCAGTTCCGTTGCCATCGAACCGACCGTCGAAGTCCGCAGTGAAAACGACTCGATGGCGTGCGTGTTCGCCGCCAGCACATAGCGCTTGCCTGAAACCGCGGCGGCCGCCGCGGCCGTTTCCACGGCAACCGGCGTCCGAAGCGAAAGCTCCTCCAACTTTCCCTTCAGTTTGGCGTGGGCCGCGGCATCCGCCGGCAACGCCGCCGATTGCAACACCGGCAGCAGCTTGTCCCACACGACGTTGAGCACACCCTGGAGATCGCGCGTGCCCGCCGTGATCGCGACGACCGTATCGTGCTGCGGAAAGATGATGCAAAACTGACCGTGCGCGCCATCGCCGCGGATCACGCCGTGGCGGCAACGCCAGAATTGAAAGCCGTAGCCCTGCTCCCAGTCACTCGTCGGCGTGCTGCCGTTGGACATCCAACGTGAAGTCGCACTGTCGACCCAGCCGGCCGGCACCAATTGTTTCCCCCGCCACTGACCGCGCTGCAGATAGAGCTGGCCGAAGCGAGCAATGTCCTCGGTGCGAATGCTGAGTCCGAATCCGCCAAACGAGACGCCCTGCTTGCTCGCGTCCCAGGTCGGATTTTCGATCCCCAAGGGCTCAAATAAGCGCGGCCGCAGGTAATCCAAAATGGTCTGTCCGGTGACTTTTTGGACGATGGCCGAGAGCATGTAGGTCGCCGGCGTGTTGTAGACGAAGAACGTGCCCGGCTTGTGGGTGACCGGTAGCGCGAGAAATTTCTTCACGAGGCTCTCCTTCGACGCCCAGTCAATCTTCTGGATATCCTCCTGGTGCTGTCCCGTCGCCATCGTGAGGAGATCGCGCACGCGCATCGCCCGCAGATTGGTACTCAGCTTTTCCGGCGCTTCGTCCGGGAAGAACTTCAGCACCGGATCCTCGATGCTCAATTTTCCGGACTCAACCGCCAGCCCGACCGCCGTCGACGTGAAACTCTTGCTGAGGGAATACAATTCATGCCGGTCTCCAGCCGAATAGGGCGCCCACCAACCTTCGGCGATGACCTGGCCGTGGCGGACCACCATAACACTGTGCAGCGCGTCGATTTTCTCCTCGGCGGCGGCCACAAAGCCGAGCAGGGCTCCGGACGAGACGCCCTGTGCTTCCGGCGTGCTGCGGGGCAACTTGAGTGACGTCGCGTTGGCGGCAAACGCGACCGAACCCGCGCAAAAAAGGGAAAGGACGACAGGAAGTATTCTCATGGGAGGGAGGCGGAGAGCGCCAAAAGGTCGGGACGATCTCCCCGGCAGGCAAGCGTGCGATGATCCGGCTCGCTCCGACTCGACGCCCTCTCCTACGGCGACAGCCGTTTTTTCGCGTCTTCGGGAACGTCGAACTTCGTCGTTCCAAGGTTCGTGACCGTGGTAGTGGCCGTCTGATGCACGATCACCTCGCGTTGTCCGGAAGAGGTTTCGATCGAAAGCTTACCCTCGAGTTTCGTCTCGTATTTCACAAGCACGCCCCCGCGCACCCAAAACCGAAACGAGCCGCTCGCGCTCAACGGGTTGATTTCATTTTGCCCGGCATGGACGAGCAGCAGCATGGCGGCAGTTTCCGTGAGCGGGCCGGAGACCACTTCGCCCTCCACCTTCATCTCCGTGTACCCGGCGATGATGATGCCGATTTCCTCATGCGGACGGCTGAGGGTTTTTTGCAGGTTGCTGTAGGCTGGCCGATTCGCGGGGTCATCATCCCGACCCGACGTACGGGAGCGACGACGCCCGCCCGGGCCGCCGGGTCCACCGTAGCCTCCCGGCCCTCCATACCCACCGGGACCACCATAGCCGCCCGGTCCGCGCCCCCGCCCCGTCCCATCGGCTGACGGAAGCTCGGACGGACTGCGCCAGCCATCGTCCGTCTGCACCACGAATTTTTCCGCGCCCTTGAAAACGGTGGTCGTAATGTTGTCGCTTGCCCCGCCACCACGCCCGGTGCTTCGCCGCACTGTGTTCACCATCGGCATCGTAACCAGCGAATAGTCCGTCGCGCGCTCCGTCTGCCCGGTGACATCGTAGGTGCGCGCGTCGTCGACAATTGTCGTCTGCCACGAATAATTGGCCGCTTCGGGCAGCTTCATCGCGGCAACCACGGCAAGATCGGCCGGACCGGCAGCGAGGCGTGCAGCCGCCAGGGCAATCAGGGAAAGAATGGTCAGTGGAGATCTCACGTGGGACTAACGCGCAGATAGACGGGCGCGACGCAAAGATGTTTCGGCGAACTCGCAGCGCGCGAGCGCCATTCCGCCGTGACGTCGCCCACTGGCAGGGCCAGGGTTGGCGCCGATGTTCTCCAGTTCCCCCAAGTATTCGACGCTCAGCCAGCAGGTGGCGAAGGAATTGGAACAGGCGATCCGCCACGGGTTGCTCCGAGAGAGCCTGCCGGGCGAACGCCAGTTGGCCGAAACGATGCAGGTGAGCCGGAGGACCATCCGCGCGGCGACCGAGATCCTGCGGGAACGGAAACTCGTGCAGACGGCGCATGGAAGACCAACGCGAGTCGTCGGCGTGCCCCCAGACAGGGACGAACCAGGCCCGATGCGCGTCATCGGCATGCTCCTGCCAAAACCTCTGGAAGAACTGAAGCCGTACACCACGGTCATCGATCATCTGCGCAGTAGTTTCTACCAAAACGGATACCGGCTGGACCTCCACTTTGGCCAAAGCTTTCTCTCGCGCCAGCCCGCCGCCGCCCTCCGGCGGCTCATCACGCGATTCCCCTGCGACGCATGGATCCTCACGTCGGCCAGCCGCGCCTGCCAATCCTGGTTCCACGCGGAGGGCATCATCACAGTGGTGGCTGGCACCGCCCACGACGGGATTCCCCTGCCAGCGGTGGACGTCGACATGTTCGCCACCTCCCGCCACGCGGCCACGGTCCTCCTGCGAAAAGGGCATCGCCGGATCGCGCTGGTATTGGAGCAATCAGACTGGGCGGGGCATCGCAAAACCGAGGAGGGCTTTTTCGCCGGCATCCGGCATTTTGGCGAAAACGCCACGGGCCAGCTGCTCCGCCATGGCGGCGACGTCACCGGATTGGAACAAGTGATCGCCCGCGCCCTGCAGGGACCGGCCGCTCCCACCGCGCTGTTTATTGTCAATCCCTACCACTACCTCGCCGTCGCTTCGATCCTGGCCGAACGCGGCTTGAAAGTACCGCAGGACATGTCGCTGCTCTGCCGCGACGACGACGTGTGCCTGAACTACCTGCCCGTCCGGCCAAACCGCTACGCCGGCAGCGCGGCGGACAACGCGCGGCAGATCTTTTCGATCCTGAGCCGCGCCCTGCGCCGCGGCCACACGGAAGAGTCGGCAAAGCCAATCCTGACTTTGCCGAAATTCCTCGAAGGAAAGTCCATCGCCGCCCCGCGCCCGCCCGGGCCGATGTCGCCAGGAGTCACGGGATGAGGGTTGTGCCCTTGATCGCCAGGACCGCGCAGGGCATTCACGTCGTGGTTCCATTTACACGCTCGCCTGAATTCCTCCGCGGCAGGCGTTCCACCCAGGGCGCCCGGCAGAGGTATCAAAACGGTTCCAGGAGAATTCGCTTCCGCTGGAAAAACGGGGAAACGAAACTGCGTGACTCCCGGGAGGAATGAGAGCCGTAAAATCCGCATGCCTCCTCAAATCCACCAGAAACTCCGTTTCATGAAGCTCCGCCCCAGCCGCATCCACCATCGCCTCCGCCAGGGGCACCATCCGGCCGTGCTCAAGCTCAACCTCGCCGACCCACGGGTGGTCGAATTGGCCTGCCTCGCGGGAACCGATGCACTCTGGTTTTGCATGGAACACGTGCCAGTCGACTGGCTGGCGCTGGAGGGACTGATCCGGGCCGCTCGCATCTACGACGTGGATACGTTGGTCCGGGTTGCCCGCGGCAGCTACAGCGATTACCTGCGTCCACTTGAGGCGGGTGCCACCGGCATCATCGTCCCCCATGTCGGCACACCGGAGGAGGCCCGGCAGATTGTGGAATGGGTGCGGTGTCATCCGCTCGGAAAGCGTCCGATGGACGGAGGCAACGTGGACGGTCAGTTCTGCCAGGTACCGCTGACGGACTATATCCGCCATGCCAACAGCGAGCGGCTGATCGTCCTGCAGATCGAGTCACCCGAGGCACTGGACCGGGTGGAGGCGATCGCCGCCGTCCCCGGGTTCGACATGCTGCTCTTCGGCCCAGGTGACTTCAGCTGCCGAATCGGCAAACCCGGCGAGCTTGATGCCCCGGAAGTTGTCGCGGCGCGGAAACGCGTTGCGTCCGCGGCGCGCCAGCACGGCAAGCATGCGATGACGGCCGGGCTCATTGCGCCGTTTGCCGACCTGCTCGCCGAAGGACACCGGGTGTTCAACATCGGCGCCGATGTGATCGGACTCGGGGGATATTTTCACCAGCGCGTCGCCGCCTTCGGCCAGATGGTGGCAACAGGCTCCTGAAGGAAACTTCCGCGGCTCTGGATTGCTCACTTGCCGCCGGCAACGCCGATTCCCGCGTCGCTCGTTTTTGCGTCAGGTTCCGCCCAACCCCAAGCTCACCCGGGCCCAGTGCCGCCGGTGGCCGCCATTGCCGTCCCAATCGTTTTCCAAGGGCGTCGTGTGCTCCGCGCTTTCGACCAGGCTCACGGCGCGCCTCCGGCCGCGGGAGTGCTTGCGAAGGCTGATCGGATCCTGCCGCAGCTTGTTAGCCAGTTTGACCAGGCGCCCAATCCCGCTCAACTCCAAGGTCTGATCTGGAGCGAACCTCCGCCGCCAGGCCGTCACTTTTTTCGGACATGAAATTTTCACTCAGTCACATCGCGTATCTTGGCCTCGGCGGATTGTTCGCCGCCGCCTTGCTACCGATATCCGCCTTCGCTGCACCCACCTCCGCCTGGCAACGCTTGGCCCCTTTGCCGGTCGGCAACGGCGGGTTTGTCAGCGCAGCGCTTGGTGGAAAAATCTTCATCGCCGGCGGCACGAACTGGAACGACGACACAAAATCGTGGCTCGACCAAATCTGGGCCTACGACCCGGCGCGCGACAGCTGGCAGGAAACCGGCCATCTGCCGGCCGCCCTGGCCTACGCCGTAACGGGAACAGAAGGGGGAGCTTTGTGGTTCGCCGGAGGCAGCAGCGGAACGGCCACCCATTCGGTCTTGTGGAAAATGGAAGCGGGCGGCGCGGTCCGGCGCGTCGCAGCACTCGATATCGGATTCGTCTATGCGTCTGGGGCGGTCATCGGAACAAATCTATACTCAGTCGGCGGAAGCGACGATCAGGCCAAACTTCAGCGCGTCACCAACGCCTTTCACGCCATCAACCTCACGACTGGTGTCATCACCCGGCTCGCGAACTATCCCGAGGCCGGACTCGCCACCGGCACCGCGGCCACCATCGGGGACCGGCTCTACGTTTTCGGCGGTGCGCGATGGGACCAGGCGAAGTCGACCGTGGTGAACCATTCCGCCGCGCATGTCTACTCAACCGCCACGAAGACCTGGACCGCCCTGCCGCCACTTCCCCATCCGGGCCGTGGGATAACCGCGGTCAAACTCGACGCGCGGCACATTCTGATCGCTGGTGGCTATCGCAACGACGAGGTCGAATTCGTACGCGACGCCTGCGTTTACGACATCCAAACCGGAATCTACACTGCGACGTCGCCCCTGCCCTACGCCGCGATGGTCGCTTTGGTGCAAAGCGGTGACTGGCTCTACTGTCTCGGCGGCGAAGATCGCAAGAAGCACCGCACTGACGCGGCCTATCGCATCCGGTGGCGGGAATTGCTCGGGCCGCAATCCTGAACCGGCGTAACGGCAGACGGGCGGGAGTCTCAGTCGCGGTCGTAACCGATGCTCAGAACAACGTCCTGAAGCTTCAGGTCCGGCCCCGAGTCGTTTCGGGAGACTTCGATCCGGTTGGCGCCCCGCTTAAGCTGGGTTGCCTCAATCCGGAAGTCGGCCCAGCCCTCAACGGATTCGGCCGGGGGCAATGTCGCCCCATTGAGAGTCACGACCAGCGCCTTCACCTCTGCCAACCGGGGAAGATCCAAATGCAGACGGGCCTCCACCTTGCGTCCCGTTATTGCGGGGGAGGTGAGGTCGTCGCCAAATTCCAACGTGGTGGCGTACGTCTCGGAGCGGCGCAGGGTCGCGGGGCGCGCCGGCACCAGAATCGGAATGGTCTGGTGGGCGGTGCCTCCAACAAGCCAGGAGTTCGGGCTGCCATCCAAATCCGTGACAAAGTAAAGTTTTCGCGTCGGGGCGAGCGCCACCGGATCCCCCAGCTCGCGCCACAGGGGCGATTCGCGATTAATGTCGTAGAGATTGAACACGTAGAGACCGTCCGCGCCGGCCGCCCAAGCCTTTGCCGCCCGCCCACGGTAGGCCTCGACCGAGGCCCGCTTGAAGCGCGTCTCCTTCAGCACCCGCGGGTCCGTAAGGCTTGGATACACGGGAACGTTGTACCGGTGGCCGAGCTGCACGCCATATTCCCACGGGTTGAGGCGGAAATAGTCGGTCAACGCGACGAGGTCGATCAGCCCCGCGGAGAGCCAAGCCTCAAGGTCGAGCCCCAGGTCGCGACAGAAACCGACCGAGTCCGGCACCCGAATTAGCGTGAGGATCGGGCGGCCGCGCTGCAAACCGACCTCCTCCGTCATGACTCGCACGCGACGCATGAGGTCCGTCATCTCGGTTCGTTCCCGATCACTCGCCCGGCCGCCGTGCGCCGTGCTGGGGAAGTAGCAAAGGTGCCGGAAAAAATCGAGATCCACCCCGTCGACGTCATAGCCACGGCAGACCTCCTCAAGGTAGCTGAAGGCAAGCTCACGCACTTCCGCGCGGCCATAGTTTACGGAGCTCCAACGGCCGAACTTGGAACGTTGCGTGGGATTGCCCACAAGCCAGTCAGCGTGCGCCTCTTTGAGCGGTGGAAAGAGGAAATACGGCTTCTGCGGCGTGTGCGCCACGTCGTGGGTGTCGTTCATGCGCATCGACCAAAACGCTTCCATGCCGTTCGCGCGCGCGTACGTGCTCACGAGCCGGAGGGTGTCAGTGCCCTGCGCGATCAAGTCGCCCGTGATGTTCCGCCGCTGCGGCTGGATGCCGTAGTCAGCTCCCTGCCGGGTGAGGATTTCACCCGCGGAGGTCCGGTGCGTAAAGAAACCGAATCCGGAACTGATCGTGCAATAGGCAACTGCGTCGACCTGCGAGCCCCGCAGCCCGGTCGTGCGCCGGTTGAGAAACCCCTCGGGCGTGACGGGGAGGTCACTCGGATAGTAGAGCGCGTCGCAACCGTCGTTGTTGGCGATCAGGCGGCGCGGCGCATGCGCCTGCTTCGACCGGGCGGCGCGGAGTTCCGCCAGGGTCGTGATGCGGGAAGCGGTCGCAGTTTCCGCTGGAACGGCGGCGCGCGCTGTCGAGGCAGGAGTCAACAGCCCAGCGCCCGCGAGCAAAACGGTCCGAACGAGACGCAAACTGGGAACAAGCATGATCAGAATGGAATTTGCGGCACGGTCGGTCAGCGTCCACTCCCGGCCAGCGTGTTCGGCACCGACCAGCGAAGGCGCGCCAGATAGGCCGGCCCACTCTTGACTGTGCTCGCCACGGTGATCCAGGTCTCGTCCTCGCTGATCGCCGCCGCATCAAAGTTGCCAATATCCACGCCGCGCTCCGGCACCGCCACCTGCTCGGTACCGCGCATCACGTGGAGTTTCTCGGGATCGACCCGCGCGATGAACAGCGGCGCGCGATGGCGCGGGATGTGGTCGTTGTTTGCTCCCCGCCGCGTATAAACCAAAAAAAGTCCCTCGCTGTGCGTCACCCACTTTTGATGGGTGTTATAGCTGCCAAGGTCGGAGCCGTCATCAAAGGTCCACGCCTTGACCGGCCCGAAGTTCAATCCGTCCTCGCTCACCGCGACGTACCCTTTCTGGTCGTTGCGAATCGTCAGGTAGTAGCGTCCTTGAAACCGGGTGATCGATTTCTCGTAGAGGCCGCGCGGCACCTCGTGCGTCAGCTCCCGTCCGGCTCCGACGAACCGCAGTTCGCCGCCCTCAAATTTCATCCGCGCCACCGCGCCGCGGAAGGAGAATTTCCACTTCGCATCCGCCACCCCGGGCCCGACCGCATAAAAGGGAACCAGCAGCGAGCCGTCCCGCTCCACCAGCCATTGCCCGTGCACCCCGTTGATGAAGTACCGGTCGTCCGGATGCGCCGGCAACGGGAGGATTTTCCACGGGGTCCATTTGTCCGTAACGGGATCGTAGCTGATCCACGCGGTATCGCGGCGGTCGCCCATGCCGCCGAAACCTTTTTTTGTATACCGTACCGTGTGCCCGATGCCAATCACCCGGCGGGACGGTGCGTGCCAGCCAAGCGTGATGTCGCAGACGCCCATGTTCGACTCGGGATCAAGCGGGCGCCAGTCGAGCCCCGGATCCAGTCGCGGCGCCGTCCACGTCCGCCCAACGTCGTCACTGCGCAGCGTGCTCAGGCCGGAGAAAAAATCGCTGCCGATCGCCCGCTGAATCGTCATCACCACCCGCGGCGCGCCGCCCGCACTCGGAATCGCAACCGCGCGGGGTTGAAACCAGCTGCCGCCCTCGGTCGCGGCCGGCAGCATTTCTCTGACGTCCAGCGTGTACGTCAGCGCCGCCCCGCCCTCCCGCCGAAGCTCATCCAAAGTCAGATTGATCACCCCCAGGTGGTATCGCTGGTGCGCGGGAATTCCATCGGCGTAGTACGACACGAGGATCCGGCCGCCGGGCATCTCGACCGCGTCGGGGTAACCGCAATCGCCGGTTTCGAGCGCCACCAGGCGCTGCGGTTTGGTCCACGTCCGGCCTCCGTCCCCGCTGGTGCGGGCATCGATCCCGCGATCACCCGGCGTGCGGTTGCCGTAGGTCAGCAGGACGCGTCCGTCGCTCAATTTGAGGAGATGCGCCGACGAAACCGGCTTCACCCCGAGCGTCGTCACAGGCCGCCAGGTGAACGCGTCGTCGTCGGACGCGAAAATTTCGAGGTCGAGATGTTCGAAACGCCGGCTCGCGGCCAGCCAGCGCCCGCCGCCGAGGTGCAGCATCGCCGCCTCCACATGCCGGTCCTTGACGATCGGGGCGAAATGCTTCCACGTGCGGCCGCCATCCCGGCTGCGCGCAGCATAGATGTTTCCCGTCTTCGGCTTCGTGAACGCGTAGGTGCCGGCGACCAAGTCACCGTTCGCCGCCAATTGAATGTCGCCGAACGGCACCTGCCAGCTCAGGCCCTCCACCGCCGGCAGTACCGGACCCAATTGCTCCCAGGTTTTCCCGCCGTCGCGGGAAATCGCCCCGACCGTCTGAATCGTCCTGCTCTCGGCGTTGCGGCGCGGCGCAATCTTGTCCCAGCCGTTGCACAGCACGACGAGATCGCCGTCCGCATTCAGTCCGGCTCCATGGTTCATGCGCACCGTTTCCGGCGCGTGACGCGTGACCGTGCTCAGGTATTTCCAAAATCGCCTGTCCGCGCTGCCCCAGCACTCGACGTCCCCCTCGGTGAAACCGTGATTCGGCTGATTGAACACGATCGCAACCAGCGAGCCGTCCCGCAGGGCCACCACGTTCGGCCAGGCGCACACGTTGTCGATCGCGACCAGACGCCGTGGTATTCCCCCGGCCTGCAGGCTCGCCGGCACCTGGTCCGGCAATCCGGCCGGCAGCCCCGCGCCCAACGCGCGGCCAAGGCACATGACGATCAATCCGCGGCGTATCGCCCGCAGGAAAACGCGCTTCATGTTAAAACTCCCCCCGCAGGCCAAGCACATACTCGATGCCGTTGTCCCGATACTGGGTCGGACGGACATAGTCCGGCGCTCCCGGCGAGTAGGTCATGTTCCGATACAGCGCATTGGAAAGGTTCTGGCCGGACAGATGCAATGTCAGGCGCCGGGTCACGCGGTATTCGAGCGAACCCCCGACCAGGGTCCGCGGCGCCAGGCTCGTGTAGGTGCCGGCCGGGGTCGTGGCGTTGGCCGCCACCACGGCATTGCGCGGGCCGTTCGAATTCGTGACATTCACCTTCACCGCGAAGTTCGACCGGGCAAACGAGGCGCCCCAGTTGACGATGCGCGTCGAATAACCCGCAAAGTTATCCGCCCCGGCGCCGCCCAGGCGCAAATGGGTGCCGTTGACAAACACGCCGAACGACCGGGCCCACGTCGGCAACGCCGCGAACGGGCGAA
This sequence comes from Opitutia bacterium, assembly GCA_947474365.1. Lineage (GTDB taxonomy): Bacteria > Verrucomicrobiota > Verrucomicrobiia > Opitutales > Opitutaceae > ER46. The sequence continues at coordinate 124,394 of CANJIU010000009.1, forward strand.
ACGACTGCCGCCAGCTCCACTCCAATCCGTCGATCACCGCGCTGTTCGCCGAGTTCTCCCGGGTGATGATCTCGTAGTCGCCGGTCAGCAGATCCGCCGGCAGCCCGTATTGCTCCAGCAGCGCCTGCGACGCGGGAATGCGGACCGAAGTGAAAAAACCCGTGATCTCCTTGCGAAAAGCGCTAACCGAAAAGGTCGCGCCCTTGTACTCGTAAGACTCGAGCGTCAGGTCGTAGTTGTCCGCCGTCCACGGTTTCAATCCCGTGTTGACCACCGTAATCGTGCGGGGCGCCACCGAGGGATCCGAAATCGACGTGCCGGGCGTGATGAAACTGAGATCCGGCCGGCCAATCGTCCCGGCATAGGCGGCGCGCAGGACGAAGTTCGTCCCGAGGTTGTAGCTGGCATTTACGCTCGGATAGAAATCCTGGTACGTTTTTTCGGTGAACGCCGCGCGCTCCTTGAACTGCAGTTTCGCGAGCGCCAGTGCATCGGTCGTGATCAGGGTCGGACGCCCGTTGCTCCCGAGCGCAACCCGGCCCGCCGCGTCCTTCACGTAGGTGTTGCGGATGTCGTTGAGCGGCCCGAGCCCCTCGTCCGCGGTGTGCTCAAAACGGACCCCGGCGACAATCCACAGCCGGTTCTCCAGCGCTTTGACGTCGGTGCGCACGTAGCCGGCCGAGATGGTCTCATCCAGTTTCTTGGAGTTGTTGACCCGGTTCGTGTAGGCCGCCGAGTCGTTCAGCTGAAACCAGTCGGCATGCTGGCGGTACAGGTCATAGAGCTTGGTCGTGCTCAGCCAGTTCACCTTGAGGCCGCCATTGTACGATCGCCGCGCCGAATAGGAATCGGCACCCAGGTCGTAGGCGCCGACGAGCTGCCCGCCCGCGGCCGCCGGCGGCCGAAAGTTCCACGACAGGCTCTCCGTCCAGTTGTCGCGTTCCGTCTTCTCGACGGAAACGCCGGCCTTGAGCGTGAGCGGCAGCGCGGTGGCAAAGGTCCGGGTGGCGTTGGCCGCCGCCGCCCCGACCACGTTTTTGAAAAACATCCGGCCGCTCGCAGCGGTGTTGAGCGTGTATTGCCGAACATCGTACGGGTCGACGGCCGCCCCCGTGCGCGACTTCACCGTGAGGCGCGGCATCGTCATCGATCCGATGCCGTCGAGGCCCTGCGCCGACACCACCACGTTGGAGAGCGTCGCGGCCATCGTGCCAAAGGTCCCCTCGTCCACGTCGCTGAACAGGCGGCGCGCCTCCGAGTAGGACGTCACCCAGTCAAACTTCCACTGGTCGCCCGCATAGGTGTGGCTGATCCGGCCGTTGAGCAGGCGCCGGTACTGGTTGATATTCTGGCCCGCCGTCACCCCGAGGCTGCCGACGCCGGCGGCGGGGCCGTCCGTGAACTTCTCGCCGCCGGTCGCACCCGCGCCAAAATTGTAGCTGAAGACATTCTGGCGCGTATACGCGTCCTGGAGCGACAGGTCGAAACGCGCCCGGAAAATGCTCCGGCCCGTCTTCCAGTCGGCGCCGACCGCCGCGATGTCCTTGGTGAAGATATTGATGACGGAATTCAGCGTCCCCGATGTCTGGACCAGGCGCACGCGGTCCCAGGTCGGCGAGATATATTCGCGATCCTGATACCGCGCGTTGTGGGCGAGGTTGAAGGTGAATGCCAGCGCCGGGTTGACCGGCCGGCTGTAGCTCAAGTCGAATCCCGGCTGCACCGGCCGCATCGTCGTCTTGGCGTCCGTGCCGGCATACGGGTGGATTCCGTGGGGCAGGTTTTCCTGCCCGCCCTTGGCCTGGAGCGTCGCGAAGAAGTTGTAGCGGAACAACGGTGTGCTCCGATTGAATCCGCTCTTCGACACCATGTTGATCGACCCGCCGACGGCGTTCGCCGGCAGATCCGGCGTGGGGACCTTCGTCACCTCGATGCGATCGAGATTTGCGGTGCTCGTGCCGCTGAAATTGTAGGCGCGCGACGCCGGGTCGTTGCTGGCGGCCTGCGCGCCGTCGAACATCACGAGCGTGCCACTCGACGACATGCCGCGCAGCCCGATGCCCTCCACCTCCCCGGTGGTGTTGTAGACGTTGCTCACTCCCGGGACGTAAGTGAGAAAATGACCGGGATTCGTGATGCCCAAATCGCCAAATTCCTCCATCGACACGACGTTCTTGATGTTGGCCGCACTGCGTTGCTCGTGCAGTGCACTGCCCTGGGCCGTCAGTTCGCGCTCCTCCACTGTGAAGGCGGCGAGACGTACGATGCCGGAGCCATCCTTCGACTGGCCGTCGAGCGACAACTCCATGTCCACCCGCACGGTCTGTCCGGCGCCAACGGTGACCACTCTCGACTGCGAGCCGAGACCGGTGAACGAGATCGTGAGCTCCGCACTGCCCGCCGGGACCGACGCCAGACGGAACGCACCGTTTTCATCCGTCGCCGCCTCGGTGTTCAGGCCTTTGACCGTCACCCGCGCATTATGGAGATAGTTGCCGCTGGTCGCGTTCAGCACGGTGCCTTGGATCACACCCGTACTCGCCCCCTGGCCGGACAAGGAAACGGCGGCGGCTAGGGCGGACAGGCAGGCCAGCACTGGACGCCAGAGGGAACGGATCGGCAAGCAGGAGACGTTCATGATGAATTCGGTTTGGACTGCATCCGGACTTCGCCCGGGTCGAGGGTCCGGAAGAAAGGGTGAATCGGGTGGAGAAAGCTTCGCCGCCCACGCTGAAATCAGAAGCGAATTTTTCTGGCCACATTACGATACCAGTGCCCCTCTTTCTCAGGCAAGGGCGCCGCGTCAACCCCGCCCGGGAACCACGGATAAAATGAAATGCGTGGACGGCGCATCGCCCTGAAACTGCACGCCTGCGTTTGAGCTGCTGCCGTTGCCGTCCTCGACCACCGCGCGCACGAGATGCGCCCCGAACCCGACGAGTGCCACCGGCAGGTCATACTGCCACTTTGTCGCTCCGTTCCATGCCCCGCCGACTGTGGCGGTGCCCCGGGAGAACCTCATCCACCTAGACCTTCACACTCCCACCGGCAAACCTCGTCGCGACATTTGGCGTCACCCAACCCTGCAGCCGCACGATTTGATCGACGCGCACGGAGGGCCGCGCCGACGGCGGAATCGCTCCGAGCAACACCGTGCAGTCACCCACAATCAGCGCATCAATCCACGCCGTGGGAGCCTGATACTTGAACTGCCGCACGGCCTGCCGGAGCGCATCACCAAAGTGCGTGCCGAATTTGGTGTTGTCCATGATCGTCACCGACAACTCCGCCTTGGCTCGTCGTTCTCGGATCCAAACTCGGCCCAAGTGGTGAGGATGAACTTCGGATTCAGTGCTCGTGCCGCCACCAATGCCGGAGAGAGCACCAACGTGGCGCCGGTCGCGCCCGCCACGTCGACGCCGTCCTTGCGCCACTGACACTGCGGCGGACTGCCGGTCGAGACGACGGTGAGGACGACTCTTTCTCCCACGTTTGCGACGGTACCCGCGGGTGGAATGCATACGCGCCCGGCTGCGCCGGAAGCGTCACCAGTCAGATCTCCCTCGGAGCCACCCCCTCGAGTGGCAGATAGCTCAGGTGCGCCCCGTCTTGATCGCGCACCTCCAAAAAATAGCTGCCGCCCCAACGAACGTCGCCCGCGTTTGTCACGCTCGCCGCAAATTGAATCGTCTGCCCGATACGGCCGGTCGCGGGCAAATTGACAAAATTCCACGTCACTGCGTTGCGCGCCGCATGCAGCCGCGGCCCCAGCACGAAGAGCGCGATAACGATAAGAAAGGTGCGGCCGAACCGCCGTTTCAAACCGGGCATCGGTGGTGGGGAGCAGAAAGTGGGAGGGGCATCTCCCAAGCACGGCGTCCGGAGCAAGCCTGCGCATCGGAAATGTGCGGCGGACTCACGCCCAATTCCTCCGACCGCCACCGTTTATGTTTTGCACCGGCGGGCACGCCCCCCCGGAATGCGGCGATCTTAACTTACCCGTCCATGCATCTCACCCACCTCGCCTGCACCCTCTGCGGTCAAAAACACGACGCCAACGTCGCGCAAAATGTCAGCACCTGCTGCAGCAAGCCGCTCTTCGCCCACTACGACCTTCAAGCGGCGGCCCGTACCCTGACGAAGGATTCCCTCCGCACCCGGGAGAAATCGCTCTGGCGTTACCGGGAAGTTCTGCCGGTCCGCCTCGCCACCGACATCGTCTCGCTCGGTGAGGGCTTCACGCCACTCCTGTCGGCCCCGCGCCTCGGTGCCCGGCATGGCATGTCGCAGCTTTACATCAAGGACGAGGCCCAGAACCCGACGGGCAGCTTCAAAGCCCGCGGCATGACAACCGCCGTGTCGATGGCCAAGCAGTTCGGCCTGAAAAAGCTCGCCGTCCCGTCCGCGGGCAACGCCGCGGGTGCCCTCGCCGCCTATGCCGCCCGCGCGGGGATGGAGGCGCACATCTTCATGCCCCGCGACACGCCCCGCGCCAACATTATCGAGTGTGAGCAGATGGGCGCGAACGTGACGCTCATCGCCGGCCTGATCACCGATTGCGGCGCGGAAGTCGCGCGCCGGAAAACCGCCGAGGGCTGGTTCGATGTTTCCACCCTCAAGGAACCCTACCGCGCGGAGGGCAAGAAGACCTTGGGCTACGAACTTGCCGAGCAACTCAACTGGCAACTCCCCGATGCCATCCTCTACCCGACCGGCGGCGGCACCGGTCTCATTGGGATGTGGAAGGCCTTCGACGAAATGGAACAGCTTGGGTGGATCGGCAGCAAGCGCCCCCGGATGTACACCGTGCAGGCCACCGGCTGCCAGCCGATCGTCCGCGCGTTCCAAAGCGGTGAGAAATTCGCCGCCGAACATCTTGGCGCCCAAACCAAGGCCTCCGGCCTGCGCGTCCCCAAGGCGATCGGTGACTTCATCATGCTGGATGCCCTTCGGAAATCCGGCGGCGGAGCCGTCGCCATTCCGGACCAGGACATGATCACGTGCACCAAGGAAGTCGGGGCCGCCGAAGGCGTCTTCCCCGCCCCCGAGGGCGCCGCGTGCTATGCCGCACTGAAACAGCTTCTGGCCGCCGGCCAGGTCCGTCCGGAGGAATCGGTCGTGCTCTTCAACACCAGCACCGGACTGAAGTATCTTGAATGCTATGGGGCATAAAAATCAGGATCGGCCCCTGGCGTGACCGGCTGACGAGTCCGTGGGCGGCAGCGGGCCTGCTGCTCGTCTTCTACGTGGTTCTCCTCGGCAGCCTGCGGGAGAAATCAGCCACCATGGACGAACCCGGTCACGCCACGGCCGGGTACATCTATTGGAAGTACGGCGACTACCGGGTTGATCCGGAAAACGGCAACCTCTCCAAACGCTGGATCGCGCTGCCCTACCTTTTCGGCGACGAGCGGTTTCCCGAAAAGGAGTGGCTCGGTCCGAAGAAGAACCTGTTCTGGGTGTTGGCCGAGTCGTGGTTCAACCGTTCCGGCCGCGACCCGGCCGACCTGCTCGCGCGCGGCCGGGCCATGAGCGGACTGATCGCCGTGGCGCTCGGCGCGGTGGTCTGGTTCTGGGCCCGCCAGCTCTTCGGCCCGCAGGGAGGGATGCTCTCGCTCCTGATCTACGTCTGCAATCCAACCATCCTCGCCAACGGGGGTCTCATGACGTCGGATACGCCCGCTGCGCTCGGGTTCCTGCTCTCGCTCCTCTACGTCGATGCCATCACGCGCCATGTCACGCTGGCGCGCGTGGTGGCGGGAACGTTCGCCATCGCCGGGCTTTTTCTCGCCAAGATGTCCGCCGTCCTCCTGCTCCCGATGGCGCTGATCCTCGCCCTCGTCCGCGTGGTGGACGGACGTCCACTGCCCGTCGGCCGGACCCGACTGGTTTCGCGCCGGATTCACCGGGCCGCCCTCCTCGCCTTGGTCGCTTTGGGACAAACCCTCGGCGTCGTCCTCCTCGTCTGGGCGGCGTACGGTTTTCGTTACAGCGCATTTTCCCGCCAGGGTCCGGAGCCGCACCATTTCACCCGGCCGTGGCAATGGGCCCTCGGCCTCCCAGAACCGCGGCAGCTACTCGACCGGACGGAGTTGGATCCGGCGACACGTCGCGCGCTGGGGCCGGCACTGGTTCGGGAGGGCTTCACGGCGACCGACTGGACCTATGAGGTTTTGGCCGACCTGCAAAACCTCCGCGATCGGCTGAGCCGTCCGGATCAGGCCGCGGCCCTCGATCGCGTGATCAACGCCGAGCCCTCCCACTGGATTCCGCGATTGATCCACGCTGCGCGGGAACACCGATTGCTTCCGGAGTCGTTTCTTTATGGCTACGCCAACGTGTGGCGCACCTCCGGAAAATTGGCCGCCTTCCTCAACGGCGAAATCCGCGAAACCGGTTGGCGGACGTTTTTCCCGTACACATTCGCGGTCAAGACGCCGCTCGCGCTGCTGGCGCTGCTGGGAATCGCGCTCGGCACATCCATTCTGCTCGCCCGCTCCCGGGCCGCCGGAGGAGTGCCCGCTCCACTCCGCGCCGCCGCCGACGTAATCCCGCCGTATCTGCCGTTGCTGGTTCTGCTCTCCGTCTACTGGGCCGTGGCGGTCGCGTCGCACTTGAACATCGGTCACCGCCACCTGCTGCCGATCTATCCGCCACTGCTGGTGCTCTGCGGTGGATGCGCGCGGTGGCTTTCGCCGGCGCCAGCCGCCAACGGCTCTTTCCGGACCGCCATGCGGCGCTGGCTGGGACCCGCGATCGTGGTGCTCGTCGTATTGCTGCCGGCCGAGGCTGCGTACCGTTTCCCCAACTACATCGCGTATTTCAACGGTCTGGTGAGCCCTTCCCGCGCATACCGCCACCTCGTCGACAGCTCGCTCGACTGGGGTCAGGACCTTCCGGCCGTCGCCCGCTATCTCCACACCCGGCCGGCCGAGCCGGCCTATCTGGCCTATTTCGGCATCGGCAGTCCGGATGCCCACGGCATCACGGCGAAGACGATTGGCGGATATCCCAACGTCGACTGGAAGCTGCTCGCCCCGGTGAAGGCGGTCCTTGGTCAGGATCCGGCAGCATTCCTCCGGAACCACCCCGTCTACGCGGCGGATCCGGTTTTTCGAGTCGAGGGCGGAGCGGAACCGGGAGCGCTGTTCCTCCATCGGGCCTCGCGCCACCGGCTCACCGCCGGCCTCTACCTCATCAGCGCCTCGATGCTCCAACCGCTCTATTGCGGAAAGGTGAATTCATTCTGGCCCCCCCTGCACGAGCAGCGCTACCGGCAGCTCCGGGAAACGCTGGCGCCCTTCCTGTCCGACGATCGGGAGGCAAAGGTTAAAGCGATCCCGACGCGCTCGGTCGCCGCATGGGAGGATTTGTTTGAAGAGTACTACGATTTCCGCCTCGCGCGCCTCGCCACCTACCTGCGGACCCGCGAGCCCGACGACACGGTCAATTTTTCCGTGCTCGTTTACCGGCTGACCGAAGCGGATCTCGTCCGCGCCCTCGACGGACCGCTGCCGTAGGTCGTAACCCCCGGGCCGACGGCGGTGCTCGTCCCTGTGTTTTGACTGTCCGCCTCGGGCCGAAGTTGGCAACGCCAGCATTCGCGGCGATTCCTCAAATGGACCTCGCCCCCTCCCCTGATTTCGACCCTGCCCATGAACACACCTCACGCCCCGTTCCTCCGCTTCGCTTGCAGACGCCTCCCTGCCTGCTTTGCCCGGCTGCTCGTGGTCGCTTGCACCCTCGCCTCGCCGCTCCTGCGCGCGCAAGGCGGCACCGGCACGATCACCGGCACGGTCGCCAATTCCAGCACGCGGCAATTCCTCGCTTCCGCCGAGGTGCGGATCGCCGGCACCAACGTCTCCGCGCTCACCGATCGCGAAGGCCTGTTCGCCCTGCGTCAGCTCGCACCGGGCAGCTACCAACTCGAAGTCAACTACACCGGCCTCGACCCCGAAAAGCGGACCGTCGTCGTGGCGGCCGGCCAGACCGTCCGCGAGGAATTCAATCTCACCTCGGGCATCTACAAACTCGAAGCCTTCACCGTCGCGGCCGAAATCGAGGGCAACGCCGCCGCAATCAACCAGCAGAAGAAGTCCGATTTCTTCGTCCAGGCGATCTCCGCCGACACCCTCGGCATCGTCCCCGATGGCAACATCGGCGAGTTTCTCCGCTACGTGCCGGGCATCCAGGTGAACTTCAGCAACGCCGACGCCAGCACGGTCTCGATGCGCGGCCAGGATCCCGAGTCGACGCTCTTCACGTTCGACGGCCAGATCCCCGCCGCCGCCGGCACCCCGCCGCGTTCCAGCTCGGGCAGCAGCGACGCCTCCAGCCGCGCCTTCGAATTCAGCATGGCCACGATCAGCAACATCGAGACCATCGAGGTCTTCAAGGCTCCGCCGCCCTGGATGGCCCCCTCGACCGGCGGCGTGATCAATGCCGTGACCAAGAATGCCTTCGCGCAGCGCGGCCGTCGTTTCAGCACGACCTTCACGATCAACGCGAACAGCGAGATGCTCCACCTCGGCCGCGTCCCCGGCCCCGGCGCCCGCGACACCTACCGCGTCAAGCCCGGCGGCAGCATCAACTACTCCGAGGCCTTCCTGAACAACACCCTCGGGCTTTCGTTCACCTATTTCGAAAGCAACGTTATCAATCCCCAGCACAATTACGCGATGGGCTATTCGCCGTTCACCGCCGGGACGGTGGCCAATCCCGTGACCGACACGTCGCGCTTCAACGTCAACACGTTCACGCTGGTCGACGGCCCGCAGGTCAAAAACCGCCGCACCGTCGGCGTCAACGGCGACTACAAGGTCGGCGCGCATACCGTGTTGAAATTGAAGACCTCGTACAACGGCTACCTCAATCAGAGCCGCAGCCATACCTTCCGCGTTCGCCCCGGCACCGTCGACGCCGCCTCGACCGATCGCGACGCCATCGTGCGCAACGCCCTCGTCGACGTCTTCAACGACTACAGTGATCAGGTGGGCCAGAGCTTCGGCTTCGTCGGCGGAGTCGAGCACAAGTTCGGCCCGTGGAAAATCGACTACTCGGCGAACTACGCCAAGTCCGACTCCCGGGTCACCGACCTGCCGTCGATGATTCAGTCCGTGCAATTCAACCTCGTCGCCGCCCAGGGAGTGGTCGTGCGGATGACGGCCGACCCATCCGTTCCCGCGCCGCTCAGCCTGGTCCAGACCGCGGGTCCCGATCTCTACGACCTCCGCAGCTTCACCAACACCACCGGGCTCTCGCTGCAGACGTCGCCGCGTTTCCAAAACGACCGCACCTGGAACCTGATGTTCAACGCCCGGCGGGATTTCGCGAACTTCCGCTTCCCCTTCGACCTGCGGGCCGGCGCCAGCCTCTACCAATTGCACCGCCGGAAGCAGGCCGGGCAGATTGTGCTGAACTTCCTCGGGCCGGACGGCATCGCCGGCACCGCGGACGACGGCCCCAACACACTCAACGCCTCACTCTTCGACGGCGCGGCGGTCTACGGCGACAAATTTCTCTACGGCATCCGCACTCCCCCGCTGCTCGACCCGTATAAGGTTGCCGGCTACATGGCAAAGTATCCGCTCGCGATCCAGGACATCGCCGCCGCCAACATCGCGCGCCGCTACGTCAACACCCAGCAGATGGCGCAGGACATCAGCGCCGCCTACTTCGCCGGCAACGTCAAGCTGACGCCCCAGCTCTCCCTCACCGGCGGCGTCCGTGCCGAAGTGACGGAGAACTTCGTCCGCGGCCCACTGCGCGTGAACTCGCTCGCCGTCGCCCCGGGCGCCAGCGCCATCGCCCAGCAGCTCGCGCTGTTCTCGAGGACGCAGCGCGTCACCACCGACTACACGGATCTCTTCCCCAACCTGCAGGCCACTTACCGCTTCACGCCTGATTTCCTTTTCCGCGGCGCGCTCACCCGCTCGATGTCGCGCCCCGGCGTGCAGTCGATTCTGCCCAACACCACGGTCAACGACACCGCCGCGATTCCCAACGTGACGGTGAACAACACCGGCCTGCTTCCCACCTACTCGCGCAACATCGATCTCCAGTTCGAGCTCTACACCCGCCCCGCGGGCACGGTGACCGTCGGCTGGTTCAAGAAGACGATCACCAATTACATCATCAACGAAACGACGGTAATCCCGGCCGGAGCCGACAACGGCTTTGACGGCCAGTACGTCGGCTACGAACTCCGGACGCAGGACAATGGTGGCAAGGGGCAGTTTGAAGGCCTGGAGGTCTCACTACGCCAGGGTCTGCAGCCCTACCTCAAGGCGCTGCCGGAGATGTTCCAAGGCTGGGAGGTTTTTGCCGGTTACAACAAGAACTACAAGGGCGAGGCGCCCAACCGCACCGGCGTGCTCACCAAGCCGCTCGCCCCGAATTTCTACGACTGGAATGCCAACTGGGGCATCAGCTACATGACGCCGCGCCGCACCCTCTATTTCAACGTCCGCACGACCATCTTCCCCCAGGCCATCACGACAGCCCCCACGACGACGGATTTGCGTCCGGTCTTCGAATCGCGCCATCAGCGCTGGGACGCCACCGCACGCTGGCAGTTTAACCGCACGTATGCGCTCGAACTTACCGGAGCGAACCTCACCAACGATTCGTGGCGCAACTTCTACCAGGGCGGCCGCAACACCTCGCGGCGGACCTTCGGCGCGCAGTACAGCCTCTCGTTCCGGGCCAATCTCGATCAACTCAAGCTGCCGTTCATCGATCGGTAGGCCGGGGCCGGCATTTCCTCCAGCGGTCCGAGGTCGAGGGCAGCGGAAAACGCCTCTCTGCGGGCATCGAAAAAGACCACCCGCAAGGAGGATAGCATCTCCGCGCGTCCGGTTCCCGTACCGGGTTTCGCACCGGTCATCCGGTTAAAAACGACATCACGGTTTGCCTTGCGGTCGCACGGAACCCGTTCACTGGCCCGCCCGAGCAGGCAATTGGCACAACCGCACCGTCGGTCCGCCTAGACCGCGCCGGGGCTTTGGCAGCCCTTACTCAGAAAAACGAAACCGACCAGCAAAATGCCAGCCACCACCAGCAGGGTGATGACGGCCTGCATCGTCCGTCGAGATTCGGCGTCCCGCTCCCACTCCTTTCCGGCCGACCGGCGACATCCATTGCCCTTCGGCAATTTCAAATCGTCCGCGCTGGGTTTTGCATTGGGGGTACTTCGCTCCATTGGGATTGGAACCATCGAGTAATTCCGAATCCGCTAACCGAACAATGGCATTTCACTGAGGAGTATTCCCCGGTGCCCGTCACCGGCCGGCCACGACCGAACCCCGGCAACCCAAACTCAATCGTTGCCTATGCCCGCCAGATGAATTGCGTTTATCGGCCAGACACCGTCCGATCGCCCAAATATGGAGGATTTCCCCAAGTCGCCCGACAAAAGACCGCAATTGTCGCTCCCCAGCAGATCGGGCCTGCTCGCCAAGATCGAAGAGCGCGAGGCCGCCCTGAAGCTGCGCTTCGACGAACTAGCCGAGTTGGAATTCCATCTGAACGAGGAAAAGGAGCAGTTCGAAACCAAGCGCCACGAATTGGAGACGAGGTCCCGGGCGCTGATCGAGGCGGAACTCCTGCTGAAAAACCAACGGTTGCTCCACCAAAAGCAATTTGCGCGGCTGATGGAGCAAAACGAGTTGATGGCGCTGCGGAAGGAACTCGCCCAGCAGGAGCAGGATTTCCGCAAAAGGGAGGCCTTCCTGGCGGAGACGCAGAAACGGTTGAGCGACCAGTTCTCCGAACGGGAGAAGGATTTGGCCAAGCGCGAAGCCTGGGTCTCCGCGGAACACGAGAAGGCGACGTCGAACCATCACCGCCGGCTGCAGGCCATCGTCTTCACCGATGTCGTCAGCTACTCGGCCCTCATGCAGGCCGACGAGAGCCTCACCATCGAGAAGGTCCGGACCGACCTGCAGCGGATGCAGCACGAAGGCGAGGCCCATGGCGGCATGCTCATCAATACGATGGGTGACGGCATGGTCATGATTTTTCCGAGCGCGATACAGGCGGTGCGGTTTTCTCTCGCCATGCAAAAGGCCTTCAACACGGGGCGGACGGCCGAGAGCCTGCAGCACCGCTTCGGCATCCACATCGCGGACGTGGCCCTGCTGCCGGACGGCGGGATCGCAGGCGATGGCGTGAACATTGCCTCGCGGCTGGAATCAAAGGCGCCGAACGGGGGCATCTGCCTCAGCGAGATCGTTTATTTCATCGTGAAGGGGAAATTGCCCATGCCGCCGAGCAGCATGGAGGAAATCTCGTTGAAGAACATCACCGAGCCCGTGGCGGTCTACAAATACGCACCCGAGGCCATCAGCGCCATGCCCGACCCCGGCGGATCGGCGTCGCCGATTGTGCTGCCAGAGGAGGAACGGACGTCACCGCCCTTTGCCTTCGCCGCCCCTGCGGTTTCCACAACAACAGGAAATGGTCCGGGCCTTGACGCGTGAATTTCGCGGGGCGTCGCCGCCGCTAGGCATGGGAGAGCGGATAGGCCACGCCCACGGGGTCGAGTCGCCAAGGGCTAGTCTAGCAGCCCGTCGGACTTGGAAAATCAGGCTTGGGGGTGATTTTCCAAAATTTTTCCGGCGACGGGAGGCCCAACTCTGACGGGCTGCTGAGCGCCGTGCGGAGCACGGCGGGAGGGACGGGTTTTTGTCGTATATTTGCGTTGGA
>CANJIU010000010.1 GCA_947474365.1 Opitutia bacterium
AGTTCGCCAAGAAATCCGAGCACGGCTACAAGCACTCCGCGATCATCCACTCGCTCAACGTCGACCACATGACGATGATGGCGCGCGCCCTCGACACGACGCTCTTCGTCAAGAACGGCCCGAGCGTCGCGGGCCTCGGCCTCGGCGGCGAGGGTTACCTCAGCTACTCGATCGCCACCACGACGGGCGAGGGCATCACCACCCCGGAAACGTTCACCCGCACGCGCCGCTGCGTGATGGTCGACAACCTGCGCATCTACTGAGCCATGATCATCGCCCGCGTTGATGGAGTGATCGTCACGACCGTTTGCCACCCCAGCATGAACGGTCATCGCATGATCATCTGTCAGCCGCTCGACGACCAGGGCCGCGAAGAGGGCGCGCCGATCCTCGCGCTCGATCCGCACAGCGCCGGCCAGCATCAGCGCGTGCTGATTTCGACCGACGGCTCGCACACCCGCCTCCACGTGAAGGATCCGAAATCTCCCCTGCGCAACATCATCCTTGGCGTGATCGACCACGAGGACGAGAGGGCGGGGAATTGAAAATGAGACCAAAGGACCAAATGACCAGAGACCAAGGGACAGGAAGACCATGGGGTCCCTTCGCGGGACGCATGCGTCGGTCCAAGATTCCCGTGGCCAGTCTTCCTTTGGTCCCGTGGTCCGTTGGTCCCTTGGTCCCTTAAACCCTCCACCCATGCGCCTCGGACACGTCATCGGCCGCGTCACGCTTTCGCAGCAGGATCCCGCGTACAAGGGCGGCCGCTTCCTGCTCGTGCAGCCGTTCGCCCGCGAGCAGTTCAAGGGCGCCGGCATGACGCCGCTCGCCAAGGGCAGCAGCCTCGTGGTGTACGACAATCTCGGAGCCGGCGTCGGCCACGTCATCGGGTTCACCGAGGGTGCCGAGGCGACCGCGCCCTTCGAAAACCCGACCCCGGTCGACGCGTTCAACGCTGCGATCATCGACCAGATTTTCTACAATCCGCCAAAATGACTAGGAGACCAGAGACCAAAGGACCAAGCGACAAAGGGACCCAAAACGTCTCGGTCGCTGGTTTTCGCGTCTCTTGGTCCCTTGGTCCTTTAGTCCCTTAGTCCCTCTTCAATCATGCCCAAAGTCATTACCGCCCGTGAAGCCGAGGAGCTTTTCCGCAAAGGCGAGCAGCCGCCCGCCGGCTCGATTCTCACGCCCTCCGCGCGCGACGTGTTCGCCGGCGGCAGCCTGAAGCCATCGTACAAAGGTACCGGCACGCCGTCGGCCTCCGCTGGCGCCGCCAAGAAACCCGTTGTGCCGTCGATTCCGGATTACGAGTTCAAGTGGACGCCCGGCTCGGATCCGAAGACGCCCGCGGAGATCGAGAAATTCTTCAACTCGCCCGCGATTCAGATCCTGAAGGAGCGCATGTGCGAGATGGGCCGGCGCCTCTGGCACAAGGACTACACTGACGGCAACGGCGGCAACATCACGATCCGCGTCGGCGACAATCTCGCCCTCTGCACACCCACGCTCATCTGCAAGGGCTTCATGAAGCCCGAGGACATGTGCCTCGTCGATCTCGACGCCAACCAGCTTGCCGGCTCGCGGGTGCGCACCAGCGAGGCGAAGACACATTTCGGCATCATGAAACGCCAGCCGGCCGCCAAGTCGTGCGTGCACGCGCATCCGCCTCACGCGACGGCGTTCGCGATCGCCAACGTCAACATTCCGTCGTGCCTCATTCCCGAGGCCGAGGTGTTTCTCGGAAAAATCGGCGTCGCGAAATACCAGACTCCCGGCACGCCCGCCAACGCCGACGAGGTTGGCGAGGTTGGCAAGATTCACCAGGCCGTGCTCATGCAGAACCACGGCGTGATTTGCTGGGGCAAGGACGTCGAGGACGCGTATTGGAAGATGGAGAACATCGACTCCTACTGCCGAACCGTGTGGATCGCCGCCGGCCTCGGCGGAGGTCTGCATCGCTTCACAGGCGGGCAGGCCAAGGAACTCATCGACCTGCGGCAGAAACTCGGCATGCCCGATCCGCGCGCCGGCTTGAAGGAGTGCGAGCTCTGCGACAGCGCCGAGTTTCGCCCCGGGGCAGTGTGCCAGGCGCCCGCCGCCCCCGCCAAGAGCGACTGCAGCTGTCAGACCGCGGACAAGGGCGAAAAGCCCGACCCGCAAATCGAAGCAATTGTCAGCGCCATCACCGAACAAATCTTGAAACAGCTGGCGGCGGCAAACAAGTAGCGAGCATAGAGTAGCGGGTAGCGAGCATATCAAACCGCGGCGGTCCGTCGCCTGTTCTACTCACTACTCACTACTCACTACCCGCTACTCGCTACCCGCTACTCACTACTCTTTTCTCCCATGAAAGTCTCCATCATCGGCGGCGGTGGCCGCGTCGGTTCCAACGCGGCGTTTGCCCTCCAGTGCGCGGGCGTCGTATCGGAAATCCAGATTCTCGACGCCAACAACGACATGGCCGAGGGCGAGGCCCTCGATCTTCTGCACGGCTCTTCGTCGATCGCCGACCAGCGCATCTACGCGGGCGATTACTCCAAGGCGAAGGACAGCGACATCTTCGTCATCACCGCCGGCCTGCGTCGCAAGCCCGATGAGTCGCGGCTTGATCTCATCAACCGCAATGTCGCGCTCTTCTCCGGCATCCTCGACAGCATCCGCAACGCCGGCTTCCGCAAGGATGCGCTCGTGTTCGTCGTCTCGAATCCCGTCGACATCCTTACGCAGCTCGCCGCCGCAAAGCTCGGGCTGCCGTGGTCGCAGGTGCTCGGCCTCGGCACGATGCTCGACACCGCGCGCTTCCGCTCGCTGATCGCGCAGGAGCTGAAGCTCGCGCCGACCCAGGTGAAGGCACTCATCCTCGGCGAGCACGGCGACTCGATGTTTCCCGTGTGGTCATCGGCCACCTACGCGGGCCTGCCGCTGGCGAAGGTCCCCGGCTGCACGCCGACATTTCAGTCGCAGATTTTCGAACGCACGAAGGGCAGCGGAGCCGAGGTGATCCGGCGCAAGGGTGGCGCCGGCTGGGCCGTCGGCCTCACCATCGCCGAAGTCGTCCACGCCATCGCGCACGACAAGCGTCAGGTGTTGCCGGTGTCGACGGTGCAGCAGGGCGCCTACGGCTTGAAGGGCGTGGCAATCAGCGTGCCGACCGTCGTCGGCCGCGCCGGCGCGCTCGCGCACCTCGAGGTCGAGCTCTGGCCCAAGGAGCACCAGGCGCTGCAGGCGTCGGCCCGGGCTTTGAACGAGACGTTTGCGAAGGTGAAGGCCGGATAATGGGCACGTCGCCGTTTGCGGTCGAGCAAAACGCTCGACCGCGCCAATTATCGCGGGGTGGTGCACCGGGACGGGCCGCAGCGACGGTTTCTGGCCAGGCCACCGGTCCGCTCACGGTTGGCCCGGCGCCGGAAACTGCTTTTCCGCGTCGTCGAGGACCAAGACCCAGTCGTGATCGATCCCGTGTGAAGGCGGTACGAATTCCCGCACCCCGGTTTTGGCGAACGTACTGATCGGAGCGCTGGCTCCCGTGCGCGGATTAAACCAGGTGGCGGCGAGGGTTGCCCCCGACAGTTTTTCCAGCGCGATCGAGACGGGCTGACCAAACGCCAGATAAACGAAGGCATAGCTGCCCGATGCATCGCGCGTTGCCTGGACGTGGTCGGGGCCTTCTTTTTCCGAGTTCGGGGAGGCGATGATCGTCTGATCAGGAACCCGCGTGAGAAACGGCCGCGATTCCAGCAGACGGCGGAGCCAAATCATTTGCGCGGCGCCGGGCAGATTGAGCGCTTCGCGCCATTCCATGCCAGGGTCCCAACGCTGACTGTAGTCGAGTGACGCCTTCGTAAACTGGTAGACTCCATTCGCTCCATACGTGAACCCGCAACCGCCCGCAAACACCGTCCAGTACGCCACCCGCCGCACATCGTGCGTCTTGAATCGCTCTTCAAAGGGAACCTTGGCCGACATCGAGCGCGTCCCGCGCCTGGACAGGCCCTCGGGGATGTTCTCGAAGCCAGACTCCGAATCCATGGTGGGCTTTGCCGGCTGGCGCGCATAATCGCGGGCAATGAGCGTCGGTCGTGGATTTTCGGGCGGACGATACCGTGAATGGCTTCCCTGGATACTGTTGAAGCTGAGCCAGGCATCGTGGTGGAAGCCGGTGGACGACGATGCGCCGCCCCGCGGTTTGAACGTCATCAATTGGGTGCCGCCATGGCCCGCCAGCAGGCCCGCCGCCAAGCTTCGCATGACTGCTTCGTGTCCCCGGGGAGCCACGTCGCCGACCAGGGACCAGATCACCGGTTGCTGCTTGTAGCGCCGCCCCAGGAATTCGCCGTAGGTCCGAGCTTCATCTTCCGTGAGGTCTTCCAGGAGTTTGTCCCAGATGGGAAACAGCGTCACGTGCAGGCCGAGCTTCGCGGCAACCGCCATCGCCCGGTCAACATGGAGGAAGAACGCCTCGTTGGGGCGGGAAAAATCGTCGGCCTTGGGCTTCCCCTTGCGCGCTTGGAACGTGCGTTCTCCGTTGATGGTGGGCAGCTGCTGGATGCCGCGCGTCAGCCCGGCCTCGATCACGGTGAACCCCTTCGCCGCCCGGTCGTTCAGATAATCGGCGATCTCGGGATCCGTGAGATTGTAAAACAGCATGTACGCTGCGTCCCCGAGGTAAAAGAACGGCTTGCCATCTGATTGGACGAGGTAGCGCCCGTTCTCACTCACGCGCAGGGGATCGGATACCGTGGCGTCGCAACGCAGGCCGCTCGATGCGACGGTCAATGTCAGCAAGAGGGCGGGCAGGTTGTACCTGAAATTCGAGTACATAGGAGCAACGGAGAGCGCATGATAGTGGGGTGGGGGCGGCGCGGCAATGCTTCGCGCGCGGCGGGGAGGATAGGGCTGGTCGCCTCGCAACAGCACGGCTGCCGCCCGCCACTGGAAAGACGGTCTGCGCCCGAACGGGATGGAGCGGTTTCGAGTCCCATGACGGGTGCCGGCACGGTGGATCCTACTCGGCCGCGGTTCGAGCACGTCACGCACGTCGCCATCCGGGCCGTCTTGAAAACGCACTGACCGTAGTGTGAGATTTGGGTTTACGGTCGCAAAGATAACGGGTGACGCATGAGGTTTTCCGGCTTCCCACGCCCCGCGTGGTGCGGGCGTCGGACGATCGGAGGAAAATCAATCCAACACATGAAAGAAAAATCAGCGAAGACGGTTAAGGACGGGGCGCAGTGCAAAGTCGTGGGCGGCGTTCACGCCGGCAAATCCGGTGTGGTGAGAGACCTCAAGACTGGGAAGACCGGCTTCGTTTCGATCACGGTGGTCCAGAAAGATGGCGAGCGTTTCAAAACCCTGGCCAAGAATGTCGTCGTGATCTGAATCGCCCCGGTGGCGCGTAGCGCCGTGGGCTAAAGTCATCTGGCGCCAAGGTACGAGTGATGACTGCGGACCAGCCCCGCGGACTTTTCGCGGCTACGCTTCGATCACATCAAGCACTTCCGCGATCGACTCCGGCACGTACTTGCCCTGGCGCCCGACCAGCCCACGGTCTCGCGGACGATTCGAGGAATGCCCGGGAGACGGTTCGAATAATCCGGCCCGCGAAGCCGGAACCGGCGACCCATCGCGCGTGAACCCGCGGTGGGAAGCGTTCGCCCGCGGGTCCAACGCCCCTCGTTGCCTGGGTCGCTGACCCATCCGGCTGCTCCCCTCAACGCGGTTTATGCAGAGGGATCTGCTTCTTCAGCCCGCGCATCTGCCAAATCGATTCGGCGCGTGAGCCGATCAGCCAGAAGCTCAGCGCGAGGATGGCGAAGAGGATCGCCTTGTGCAGACCCTCCCAAAACAGTTCGAAAAAGCGCGTGTAGAGATTGATGCCAAGAAACGTCAGTCCGAAGCCGCGCAACACCCCGTCATCGTTGCGTAGCCCGAGGAATATGGCGCCGGCTGCCGCGAGACCGAAATACACCGACCAATGCAGCATTTGCCAGTGGCCGGAACGATGCCACGATTCGTAGTCCTGGTAATTTCCCCAGATCGAAAGAATCCAGAGCGCGATGAACAAATACAGCAGCCCCATCACCCGGGTTACTCCGAACATCTCTGCAAAACGCCCCTGCCGCGCCATCAGCCAACTCGCACCCGTCAAACCTGCTCCAAACACCACGAATCGGAGCGGATAAGCCATGCCGAGATAATACGCGCCCCAGCCGGATGCATAACCGGTCTCGGCACCGAACCAACCGCCGAGCGACATGAGGGTGAAGACCCAAATCAGCTTCGATTCGAGCAGCAGGCCCAGCACACCATATATCACCGTCGCCAGCAGCAGGAGCAACGAGAAGTGCCCGCTGCCATTGTCGAGCGCCTTGCCCAGACAAGCGATTGACCCGGCAACGCCCAGCACGCCGAGAAAGAAAACCGCTTCGTTGCTAAATACCTTGGCCGGATACTTCCGCCGCCGGTTCAGGCCCAAAAAGATGATGCCCGCTGAAAGTGCCGCGCAAACCACGCTCTTGAGCGCCCACGGAAGGGAAAAGACCTTCTCCAGCAGGTCCATCAACCAACGATCTGCCACCGCCGCGCCCACGGCGATCACCACGCAGACAATCGCGATGATAAACGAATAGCGCGCCAGTCGCCGCCAATCGAAAGCAATGCACTGGATGTTGGCGCGAATTTTTTCCGCAGTCGTGGCATCGATCACCTGCTGGCGACTTAGTTCCTCAACGGCGTTTAGTACAATGCGTGCTTTCTTTTTCGGCAGCCGCAACGCCGGCTCTTGAGGCGGTGGAGTAGACATGGGACAAGGTAATCCACGTTTTCACCGACCTGGGCAACCTTGGGGACAGCCGAGAGTCGATTCGAATTAACCTGTCCCTTACACGTGCCGTGTTGAACGGTTTTGCCAGGTAATCGTCCGCGCCGCCCTTGAGGCCGCGGATGCGATCCTCCACCTCGGCGCGGGCGGTGAGCATGATGATGCGCGTGGTGGAATTGCTGGCGCGGATCCGGGCCATCACCTCGAATCCGTCCACCGTCGGCAGATTGACGTCGAGCACGATCAAATCGGGTGGCGAATCGAGCGCCGCCTGCAGGCCGGCCGCACCGTCGTGCCGGACTTCCGCCGAGTGCCCGTGGCGGACCAGTGCCCCGCGGATATGGCGGGCCAGCTGCGGTTCGTCTTCGATGATCAGCGTGCGCATGGGGCGGGACTGGGAGGAAATTGGATGCTCAGGAAAATTGCCGCTGCCGCGGCCGGGCGCGCCTCATGGTTGCAGAGTGTATCGAACAAGCGGGCCGCTTCCGGCGACGGCAAACTCGAAATTCCCTGCGGCGGGCCGGTTCGCGATCGGGCGGGCAATTGCCGGGAACGGTTCGGCGGCCCGGCGGCCGGACACAAAAAGCCCCGCCTCGGGAGGCGGGGCGCAGGAGCGGATGCGCAGTGGGAGGGTCAGAGGTTGGGAATCCAGACCACCGCATGACGCTCGCCAGTGGCGGTCATCATGTAACCGGAGACATAACCGGCGGAGTCGACCGACAAGGCCTGTGAACCCACGAAACCGGCGGGGAGGAAGGCGTTCAGATCGGTTGCCACGCCGTTCGCGTCCCAGACGAGCGCGTGGTAATATGCGGGCGTGCCCAGCGCGCTGTTGTCCGCGCCGTAGCCGGAAATGTTGGGGCCGGAAACGCCCGTCGCGTAGGTGTGCCGGAAACGGCCGTCGTGGATGATGATCGCGCTGGTCGCCGTGCCCGACCAGACGGTCGCATACGTGAAGAGGGCGTTGTGGTTGCCGTTGGCGGCCTCGCTGCGAATTCGCACGTCGTAGATCGACGTCCCGACCTGGCGAACGCCGTCCGTCGCCGCAGCGGAGGACGAGGTTGCGTTCTTGGGATGAAGGACGACCAGCGACTTGCTCGTGCCGCGCCAGAGGGCGGCGTTGACTGTTCCTTTCACGATCTGGCCCACCTGCTGGCCACCGGCCACGCCGAGCGCCTGGGCGCTGAGGCCCAGGTCAACGACCGCGCCGGTCGCAAGATCCCACAGCATTGCGTGGCCGGCGTCCGTCGTGGTGCCGTCGCGGGCAAATCCGATCGCCGATCCCACCACCTGCGTTCCGTCCGTGCCGAGGGCGGTCGTGCTGTAGGTGGCAAAGGGAGCGAGCAGGGTCGCAGCGCTTTCCGCGGTGCCGCGCCAGACCAGGCCGACCATGCGGTTGGAGGTGTTCGGTCCCAGGCCCGAACCAACCTGCACGCCGTTCGCCACGCTGGTGGCGGTGGAGCGGGCCGTCGTGGACGAACCCAGCAGCGCCGTCGGATGCAGGTCCGAGTAGGTCGTGCCATTCCACAGCGCCGCGCGCGTCACGAGTGAAGGACGCGTCGCGGTGCTGCCCACTGTCACACCCGCGCTCGTGTCGGCGGCCGAGTCGAAACCGCCGGCGGTGCTGAGGTCGACGACGGTGTAGCCGGTCTGGGCCCCGAGGTGCGAAACGGCGGCCGTCGCGGCGAGAGTGCCGAGCGCCAGGAGTCTGGCCAGGAGGGAGGAGGAGTTCGAAGGGAGCGTGTGTGCTTTGTTCATGATGAGAGTTGGACGGAAAGCCCGGCGGAATCGGTTCCGCTGTGCTGGTGCGGCCGCACTCAATCCCGACTTTCGCGGGCCCCTCCAACGCATTCGGGTAACGAACTGGATACACTGCCGACGGGAGGCTGGATTTTCCGCGCGGTCGGTTCCCGAGGAGCCGATCTGGATCGCCGGCGGCCGAATCAGTGTAACCGGAAAAAAGATACAGGCGGCCCCGGCGGGCGGGGGCGGAACGCCGTCAGGGCGCCGACGCCGCACCCTCCGGGCGGCCGAACGCCGCGTCGACGGACCGCTGCAGGTGCTGGTAGCGTTGCTGGACTCCGTCGGGCACGCCCCAGATGAGGGCGCCCTGGTAGTGCAGCGAAACCGCCAGCGTGAGGGCAAGGGCCCAGGCCGTCGCGACGGCCAGCACGGTGCCCAGCGCGACGCGCGCGATCCGCGGCAGGCCCAGCAGGGCGGGGGCGCCCAACGCCGCGCCGCAGACCAGCGGGGCGCAAAAATCGGCGGTGTAACGCTGGGCGATGACGACGGCGGTGAACATCACCGCGGCCATTGGAATCACGGCGAGCCCTACGAGAAGGATCTGGCGGCGCGATTCCGGCCGGCGCGCGGCCAGGGCCGGGCCGACGGTCGCGAGCAGGAACAGTCCGGTCATGCCGAAGGGCAGGGCCAGCGTGCTCTCGGCGTAGTCCATCCTTGCCGAGGGAAATTCCCGCCCGGGTTTTGAGGTCGCGAGGAAGAGCCACGGAAACCGCGGCTCGATCCGGAAATTGGGCGAGAGGAGATAGGTGTGGATTGTGAAGGGAACGTTCGAGAGGTGAAACTGCCTCCCGTCGATGTGCGCGAGACGCCGGGCGTCGTACTGCACGTTCAATCGCACCGGCCAGCCGTTGAACGTGCCAAATTTCAGATAGCTGAGGCCGTTGAACGAAAGGGCGCCGGCCACTGTGAGCGCACCGATTGCCAGGTGCCGGGCCGCCGCCCGGCGTGCCGCGCGCGCCCCCCAGGCGAGGAACGCCCCGATGCATCCGAGGAGCGTCAGGCAGAACAGGCCGCCCGGAGGCCGGGCATGCACCGCCAGCACTCCGCAGACGAGCGCGCCGATCCACCAGCGTGACTCCGGCTGGAAAAAGTGGCGCCACGCGCACCAGCACCCCCAGAGGGCGAAGGCGGCGCCGCAGAGGATCGCCTCGTGATAGACATAGGCGCGGGAACCCAGGAAAAACAGCGTGCTGCCGAGCCCGAGGTTGAGTGTGAACAGCACCACCAGCCACGTCGGGCGGCGCGGGAGCGGTGGCGGCCGGCGCCGGAGTGCGTCGAGCAGGAGCAGGTAGGCCGCCACGAGGCACGCGGCATGGTAGGTCACGAGCGCGAACCGCGTGGATTCGCCGAAGCCCACGCCGAATATTACGCCGGGCAGTCGCAGCAGCGCCGGCGTGATTCCGAAATATCCGTAGTGCCGCCCGTTGTAGTTGAACGCCTCGTTGCCGATGGCTTCGAGCGGGACGTCGAGCCGGCCGTCGAGCAGGCTCATCGCCTGATAGTCGTAGAAATCGCCGAAGTTGTCGCGAAAGCGCAGCTGCCAGGATCCAGCGCTGACCAGCCCGGTGAACGCCGTCCCGCACACCAGCGCCGTCAACACGAACGCGCGGTGTGCCACCAGCGCGCCTCCCGCGATCGCCAGGCCTTGACGCACCTCCCGGAGTCCGATTCCGGCCGCGCGCCGCCAGAACCAGGTGACGAGAAATCCCGCGACCAGCACGCACCCAACCTGGCCGCGCGCATAGGTCAGCCAGCCGGCGAAACGCTCCGATCGCGTGAGGAGCTCGCGGACATTGCCCTCCCTGGTCCAGCCCTGGCGGTCGGTGATTCGGCCGCTGAATTCCCGACCGCACGCCGAACCGCCCAGTGGGTTGCGCCCAAACCAGGCGTGCGTCGGCCGCCGGAGATTCGCCCCCATCGGCTGGTCGATCAGGATCTGCCCGTTGAACACGACCCTCAGCCGCTCCTTCGGCGGGCTCGGATTGGCGTGAACCCGTGGCAGACTCGGCAGCGCCAGCTCAAGGGTCTGCGGAACGCCCGGGGAAAACGGGACCGGCCTGGAGACCGGACCGCCGCGGCCCCATTGATCATAGCCGAAGACGAGCGTGTGCTCGTCGAGATAGCGGACGTAGAGAAACGCCCCGTCTCCCGGCTGACCGGTGACAATGATCGGTTCGCTGGCGCCGGAGTGCGGGCGGTCGAAGGTCAGCAAAAGGAATTGGTCGGCCGGCAGCGGGGGGATGTGGTTCCAGAATACGCCGACGGTCAGGACCGCCACCGCCAACACGCCGGCGATCCAGGCGGGCACTCGTAATCCCGCAAGCCCTACCGCTCCCTTCGTGCCATGCCTCGCGCCCGGGCCGGACGGCGGGCCGACGGTGTCAGCCGGGGGGAGATCGGGAGGTTGCTTCAAGGCGTGTTTCGTGCGGGGGCGACGACGAAACGCGCCCGGGCCGCGACAATCCGGAGGAATTGCCCGATAAGCAATCCGAGACGAACGCCCGGCACGAATGTGCGCCGGCGCAACGATCGGACTCGAGGAAGCCGTCCGTGGCGACGCCGGGCAGGCGTGGCGACGTGACGAAACGCCGCGCCGCGTGCGTACCTGGTGCGCTGCGGGACAGAATACCGTTGGCATTTTTCCGGGTCGTGGCCTGCTACGGGCCACACCCCCTCCTTCGCCCCATGATTGCATCGCTTCGACGGCTGACCGCGGCCTGGTTGTTCCTCTCCCTCGGTGTCGCGTTCGCCGCCACCGGCACGATCACCGGTCGCGTGCAGAACGTCGTCACCGGCCAATACCTCAACAAGGCCCGCGTCACGCTGCGCGGCGGCGACCAGGTCGTGTTCACCGACAATTTCGGCACGTACCAGCTCGTCGGCGTTCCCGCCGGGTCCGTGACCGTCGAATATTTCTACACCGACCTCGATCCGGTCGTCGTCAGCTTCACCGTGCCGGACGGCGGCACGATCGAGCGCAACGTCGATCTCACGAGCGCCCAGCGGTATGGCCGCGACGCGGCGGCGGTGAAGCTGGACGCCTTCGTCGTCGCCACCGACAAGGAGACCGATGCGCAGGCCATCGCGACGAACGAGCAGCGCTTCGCCCCGAACCTGAAGAACGTCCTCTCGACCGATGCGCTCGGCGACGTGCTGGGCGGCAGCGTGGGGGAGTTCCTGAAATTCATGCCCGGCCTCACGGCCGATTTCGACAATGCCGACATCGCGGGCGTCTCCGTGCGCGGCCTCGGCGGCG
Organism: Opitutia bacterium; assembly: GCA_947474365.1. Taxonomy (GTDB): domain Bacteria; phylum Verrucomicrobiota; class Verrucomicrobiia; order Opitutales; family Opitutaceae; genus ER46. Next base: position 11,883 of record CANJIU010000010.1, read on the forward strand.
CGATGACCTCGATCACCGCCGACGGCGCGCCCGCCACCAACATCTGGACCGGCGCCACGCGCACCGTCGATGTGCGCTCGATGGCGCTCAACGACATCTCCCGCATCGAACTCTCGAAGGTCCCCACGCCGGCCAACCCCGCCGACTCGCTCGGCGGCTCCGTGAATCTCGTCAGCAAGAGCGCGTTCGAACGCAGCGGCCGGCAGCTGCGGTGGGGAGTCAACGTCGTCGGCAATCACGAGGAACTCTCCCTCAGCCGCACGCCGCACTCTCAGCAGGACCGGCTGGAGCACACCATCATCCCCGGCGCCAACTTCGACTTCACGTGGCCGGTGACGCGCGACTTCGGTCTCGTGATCGCCGGCACCGCGACCGAAATCTACAACGAGCAGCATTTCGCGCGCACGACCTGGGCGACGACGGGGGCGGGCGGTGCGCTCGCCACGGCCTCGCAGACGAATCCCTATCTCCAGTCCTTCCTGCTGCTCGACGGCCCGCGCAACATCTCCCGCAATTCCATCAGTGCGAAGGCCGACTGGCGCGTGTGGCGGCACGGGGTCATCTCCCTCGGCCACGTCATGAACCGCTCGACCACGCGCATCGGCGCGCTCCAGCTCACGTTCAACGCCGGCAACAACGGCACACCCACGCCCGCCAATGCCTCGCCCAACGCCACCTGGGATCCCACGTCTTTCCGCGGCGCCCTCGGCCGCGCCACCATCACCAACAACGGCACGGCGCAGCTCGCCAACCAAAAGAGCGACAACACCAACCTCACGTTCCGCTACGACGACGGCCGCTGGCGGTTCGAGTCCGGCCTCAGCCGCTCCGAGTCGCGCTTCAAGCGCCGCTACTGGGACGGCGGCTTCTTCTATCAGGCCCTCGCCACCAACAGCCGCCCGATTCGCGTCAACTTCCTCGACATCGCGGGTGACAAGCCGGGCCGCATCGAGGTCTTCGACGCCACCAACCAGCCCTTCGACTGGCGCTCGCTCTCGAACTACCGTCCGACCACGACCAACGTCGCCGACACCAACACCATCAACCTCGCGGGCAACGGCTACCTCAACATCCGCCGCCGCCTCGATTTCCTCCCGTTCCCCACCGCGCTCCAGATCGGCGGCGCCCAGCGCATGCAGCGCCTCGACACGAATCCGCAGACGATCAACTGGACCTTTGCCGGACCCGCCGGCGTCACGGCCGAGCCCTACCGCATGCAGGTCTATCGCAACATGGACTCGCACTACGGCTATTTTGGCATCGAGTGGATGGCGCCGGTCCGCGCCTTTCAGGCCTATCAGGCCAATCCGGCGCTCTACACCAAGACCGAGGCGCAGGCGGTGGCCGAGGGCAACGCCCGGATCGACGGCTCGGAATTCGTCCGCGAGACCGTCCGCTCCGCCTATGCCCAGACCGACGTCGCATTTTTTCACAACCGCCTGCGTTTCCTCGGCGGTGTGCGTTTTGAGGACACCCACGACGAGGGCCAGGGCGGTCTCAACAACGCCGACGCCGTCTGGCAGCGCAACCCCGACGGCTCCTACGTCCGCAACGCCGCCGGCGCGCGCGTGCGCAAACCCGAGGCCGGACTCGCCAACTCTTACGCGCAGTTCCTCCTCACGCGCAAGATGCGCGCCGTCTCCTCCGACCGTACCTACAGCGGCTACTACCCGAGCGCGCATCTGAATTTCAACGTCACCGAGAATTTCGTCGCCCGTGCCGCGTGGGCCCGGACCTACGGCCGCCCCAACTTCACCGACATCATCCCGCGCACCGTCGCCACCGCGGCCGACCTCGACGACGACGATCCCGATCCCGTCACCGGCCGGGGCACACTCACCATCCGCAACCCTGCGCTCAAGCCCTGGACCGCCGACAACTTCGATCTCTCCTTCGAGTACTACACGCCGCAGGGCGGCCTCGTCAGCGCCGGCATCTTCCGCAAGGACATCGCCAACTTCTTCGGCGACTCCGCCCGCATCGCCGACGCCGCGTTGCTCGGCGAGCTCGGCCTCGACCCGCGCTATCTCGGCTGGAACGTTCTCACCAAGTTCAACGCCGGCGACGCCCGAATCACCGGCGCCGAGTTCAACGTCCGCCACTCACTGCGTGTGCTCGGCCGCCTCGGTGCGCCCTTCACCGTCTTTGCCAACGCCACGTTCCTCGACCTCGACGGCGGCCCGCGCGCGGCGTTCACGAGCTTCGTCCCCAAAAGCGGCAACTGGGGCGCCACGTTCGCCCACAAGCGCCTTTCCGTCACCGCCCGGTGGAACTACCGCGGCGAGGACCGGCGGGCGCCGCAGGCGGTGTTCGGCCTCGACGGTTACGAATACTACAAGGCCCGCATCACGCTCGACATGAACGCCACCTGGCAGCTGACGCGCCGGCTCTCCCTTGCCGCGAGCGTGAATAACGCCCTCAACGAGCCGCAGACGCTCCTCCGCTACGGCCCGCAAACCCCCGCGTACGCCCGCCAATACCAGGAAACCGAATACGGCATCCAGCTCTCCGCCGGTGTGCGGGGGACGTTTTGAGGTTGCCGTGTCGCTTTCGTGTACCGGCCGGCGGGGTGCATCTCCCGTCCGGTTTCTATCCGCACCGTAACCGATGCGGCTGTGGTATTTCATTTTTATAGCCGCGTGGGTTACGGCGCAGCGGGCGTGGCTAACCTGCCATTTCATGATTTCCGAAGTCGTCGCACACATGCACGATCTGGATCGTTATTTGCACGGCTGTCGTTCCTCCGCCCCTTCCCATCGGATGGGCACTCGACGAATCAGCTTGTGCGCACGTGCGCGCGTGGCTCCCCTCGGTCGTTTGTTGTAATCAAGGAAATCCATGCCGATACCCGACTACCAAACCTGCATGCTTCCACTTTTGCGATTCGTAGCGGACGGTGATGAGCATACATTCAAAGATGCAGTCGAAGCGCTGGCCACCGAATTTGAGCTCACGGAAGCGGAACGCGGTGAGTACCTGCCCAGCGGCCAGCAGCCGGTGATCGATAATCGCGTGGGCTGGGCCAGTACCTACATGAAGAAGGCGGGATTACTGTCGGCTCCACGACGTGGAATCATCAAGATTACCGAACGAGGTCGGGTGATTCTCGAAAAGCCACCAGCCAGGCTCGACCTCGCCTATCTTGGAAAATTTCCCGAGTTCATTGCGTTCAAGAAGCTGCGCCATAAAAAGAATGGCGACGAATCGCCGTCAGAAGCATTCGTGCCTTCTCGCGAAGAAGATAACACCCCGCACGAGGCGGTTGAAGCTGCAATTGATCGATTAAGGTCAGAACTTGCAGCGGAAATCCTCGCGAAGATGAAGTCGTCATCGCCCGTCCTGTTTGAGGAGGTCGTCGTGGACCTCTTGGTGAAGATGGGCTACGGTGGCTCAAGGAAGGATGCCGGTCAGGCAATTGGACGTCGCGGAGATGAAGGTATCGACGGAATCATCAAAGAAGATCGGCTCGGTTTGGACATCATTTACATCCAGGCGAAGCGTTGGGAAGCGACGGTTGGCCGCCCCGAAATCCAAAAATTCGCGGGAGCTTTGGACGGTCAGCGTGCGAGGAAAGGTATTTTTATCACCACGTCTGACTTTTCGCGCGAGGCCCAAGACTACGTGTCGCGGATCGAGAAAAAGATAATCCTTATCGATGGTGCAGAATTCGCACGCCTCATGATCGACTACGGCGTGGGCGTCACGTCAGTCGTCACCTACGAGGTAAAAAGGCTGGATACTGATTACTTCGAGACCTCGTAGGAAAGGACCCAATGCCACTGGAGCCGTCCCATCGGCTTCCCACGGAATCAAAAAGACCGCAGATGGAGAAATTTCCGGCTCTGCATCTGTGGTCTTTCTGGATCTATGGGAGCCCCGTGGTTTCCAAGCGTGATTCAGATCGCATCTCCACCCTCGTCCGCGTAGCTCTCCGCTCATGAACATACCCACCGTCCGGGATGCCGTCCTGCTGCTCGCCCTCGCTTTCAGCGTCGCGTTGCCCGCCCAAACGGCGAAGCCGCCGTCGTTGACAAAGACCGACTTCGAACGCGCGATGAAGGACCTCTCCAATTGGGGGCGCTGGGGCGCCACCGATGAGCTCGGCGCGCTGAATCTCATCACGCCGGAAAAGCGGCGCGAGGCGGCGAAGCTCGTGCGCGAAGGCGTGGCCGTGTCGCTGTCGCACGATGCCGAAAAGGAAAAGGCGGCCGACAACCCGCGTCCGTTCATCCACGAGATGCTGTCGACGTCCGCGACACCCGGCGCGCAGTCCCATGGCGACTCGTTCACGATCGCCCACCACGGACTCGCCCACACACACCTCGATGCGCTCTGCCATTTTTTCTACGACGGAAAAATGTACAACGGCTTTGCCCGGGAGGAAGTCACCGCGAAGGGCGCGGCCAAGTTGTCCGTCTACAACGTGCACAACGGGATTTTCACGAGGGGCATCCTGATGGACATTCCGCGGCTGAAGGGCGTGCCGTATCTGGAACCGGGCACCCCAATATATCCAGAGGACTTGGACGCTTGGGAAAAGCAGGCAGGGTTGCGCGTGCAGCCGGGCGACGTCGTGTTGATCCGGACAGGGCGTTGGGCACGTCGGTCGGAAAAGGGACCGTGGTCCGGTGAGCTGGCGGGCCTGCACATGACGTCCGCGCGCTGGCTCAAGAGCCGCGACGTCGCCGTACTCGGCAGCGATGCCGCACAGGACGTGATGCCGTCGGGAGTGGAGGGTGTGCGACAGCCCATCCACCTGCTGGTGCTCGTCGCGATGGGGATGCCGATTCTGGACAATAGCGATCTGGAGGAGCTGAGCAAAGCCGCCCAGCAGCGAAAACGGTGGGATTTTCTGATCACGACCTCGCCGCTCGCCGTGCCGGGCGCGACCGGGTCGGCGCTCAATCCGATTGCGCTTTTTTGAGGGTGTTTGGCGAGTTCTGGCGACGAACGGCGCCCCGGCTACACCTGTGGGGTGACGCGGCGTTTTCGCGGGTGCCGGGACTTCGTGTGGTGGCGTACTGAGCGAACGCGACCGCGAAGCGGTACACCTGTTCTCGGACCGTCCGCCGCTATCACAGCAACGGTCTTTGACCCGGCCGGAGGGATTTGATTCAATTTCGATCCCATTTCCACCATGCCCACCTACAATTTCGTCAACTATCTCTGGGACGACGCCAAGGCCGCTTCGCTCGATCCCGTCGGGCGCCTCGTTTATCGCTCCAACCTGCTCGGCAGTGACCAGCGCATCACCAACACCGGCGGCGGCAACACGTCGTCGAAGGTCGTCGAGAACGACCCCCTCACGGGCAAGAAGACCAAGGTGCTTTGGGTGAAGGGTTCGGGCGGCGATCTGCGCACGAGCACCCGCGAGAACTTCTCCTCGCTCTATCAGGACAAGCTGATCGGCCTCCAGTCGCTCTACGCCGCGCGCAAGGACAAGGGCCTGAAATCGCAGGCCGAGGACGACATGGTCGGCATGTTTACGCATACGACCTTCAATCTCAACCCGCGCGCTTCCTCGATCGACACGACGCTGCACTCGTTTCTTCCCGGCAAACATGTGGACCACATGCACCCGAACGCGATCATCGCGACCGCGGCGTCGGCCAATTGCGAGAAACTCACCCGGGAAATTTTCGGCGGTGAGATGGCTTACGTGAAGTGGATGCGACCAGGTTTCGAGCTCGGGTTGGCGATGCAGGATATCGCGAAGAAGAATCCGAAGATTCGCGCCATCATGATGGGCCAGCATGGCTTCATCTCCTGGGACAACGACGAGAAGGCCTGCTACACGTGGACGCTCGATTGCATCGAGAAGGCGGCGGCGTACATCGAGGGACATTACGCCGCGAAGGGCGGCGACCGCACCGCGTTCGGCGGCGCGAAATACCAGTCGCTCTCGCCGGAGAAGCGCCGCGACAACTTCGCCGCGATCCTGCCCGCGCTGCGCGGACTCGTCTCGAGCGAACGGCGTTTCATCGGCACGGTGCAGGACGACGAGAAGATCCTGCGCTTCGTCAACTCGAAGGACGCCGCCCGCCTGGCCGAACTCGGCACGTCGTGCCCCGACCACTTCCTCCGGACCAAGATCAAGCCGCTCTACGTGAACTGGAATCCGCAGCAGGAGGATCTCGCCACCCTGCGCGAAAAACTCGCGGTCGGCATCGAGCGTTACCGCAAGGACTACGCCGCCTACTACGCGAAGTGCAAACACGCCAATTCGCCCGCGATGCGCGATCCGAACCCAACGGTGGTTCTCATTCCCGGTCTCGGCATGATCGCCTGGGGCAAGGACAAGTCCGAGAGCCGCGTCACCGCGGAATTCTACAACTGTGCGGTCGAAGTGATGCGCGGCGCCGAGGCGATCGACAAGTACATCGCATTGCCGCAGCAGGAGGCGTTCGACATCGAGTACTGGCTCCTCGAAGAGGCGAAGTTGAAGCGCATGCCGGCGGAGAAGGAACTCGCGCGGCAGATCGTTGTTGTCATCGGCGCCGGCTCCGGCATCGGCAAGGAGACCGCCCATCGCCTGGTGAAGGAGGGTGCGCACATCGTGAGCGTGGACCTCAACGAGGCTGCCGCCCAGGAGACGGCGAACGAAATCGCCGCCAGGTACGGCTCGGGGATCGGCGTCGCCGGTTCGGGGCTTTCCAATTGCGGCCCGGCCATCGGGCTCGCGTGCAACATCACCGACCGCACCAGCATCCGTCGGATGCTCGACGACGTCGCCATCGCCTACGGCGGGTTCGACTCGATTTGCGTGACGGCAGGAATCTTCGTGCCGAGCAACACGACCGGGCACATCCCCGACGACAAGTGGCCGGTCACGTTCGCCATCAACGTCACCGGCGCCTATCTCGTGGGCGATGAGGCGGCAAAGACGTGGAAACGGCAGGGCCTGCGGGGTAATCTCGTGCTCACGACCTCGGCCAACGCCGTCGTCGCGAAGAAGGGTTCCGTCGCCTATGACGTGTCGAAGGCCGCCGCCAACCATCTCGTGCGGGAACTCGCGATCGAACTTGCGCCGCTCGTGCGGGTGAACGGCGTCGCGCCCGCCACCGTCGTGAAGGGTTCCGCGATGTTTCCGCGCGACCGCGTCATCGGCTCGCTCGCGAAGTACAACATTCCGTACTCCGACAAAGAGGAGACCGAGACGTTGGTGGCGAAGCTCGCCCAATTCTACGCGGACCGCACGCTGACAAAGTCACCGATCACTCCCGCCGACCAGGCGGAGGCGTATTTTCTCCTCGTGAGCCAGCGCCTGAGCAAGACAACCGGGCAGGTGATCACGGTCGACGGCGGTCTCTACGAGGCGTTTCTGCGCTGAGACCAGTATCGTAGGGCGGGGTCGCCGAACCCCGCCGTCTTCGCTGGTTTTGGTGTACAGCCACCAGGAATCGAGGTGGGGCGGGCGCCCCCCACACTTTCGTGCGGGGCCCCGGATTCGGGCTCGCGCCGCGGGCCTGCGCGTGCTGAAAACAGTATCCCGGGACTGCAGCGATGCATCCCGGGATTTCCTCGCCTCCTTTTGCCCCTCCCGATGAAGAACCCTTTTTGCGTTTTGCCGTGGCTCGCCGTTGCCGCGCTCGATGTTGTTCAGGCTGCTCCCGTGGCACGGTGGGACTTTGGCGAGGAGGATGTTTCTCGGTTGGTGGCCGTCGGCGGGGTACAACGCGAGGTGCCGGGCCCGCGTCCGCCGGAATTTCCCGAATTCGAGGCCAACAACACCGCCGTCCACTTCGATGGCAAGGGGGCTCATTTTTCTCTCACGGACAGCGGTGCCGGCAGTCCACTGGACTTCACGACCGGCGACGCCATCACACTGGAGGCGTGGGTAAAGGTCGATGGGTTGCGCAGCGGCGACAATCTCTACGTCATCGGCAAGGGCCGCACTGGCGAGGCGGGCTTCACGGCGGATAACCAAAACTGGGCGCTACGCTTGCGGGCGATGGAGGGCCAGTTCTCGCTGAATTTTCTCTTTGCGACACCCCGGGAGGCGGGTGCGGCCAAGTCCGATGCGCACTGGCATCGCTGGACGAGCAAGCGCGGTTTCGGAGCGAACACCGGCTGGCATCACGTCGCAGTCACCTATCGTTTTGGCGAACCGGCGAGCATCCGCGGGTGGGTCGACGGACGTCTGCAGCCGGGAACTTGGGACATGGGTGGCGCCACGACCGTGGCACCGGTGGTTGACGACGACGCCGTGTGGATCGGGTCGTCGATGAAGGGGAGTGCCTCGGCGAGTTTTCGCGGCGCGATGGATGCGATCGCGCTGCACCGCGAAATTCTGAGCGATGCGGAACTTAAGGCGCGCTTCCGGCGCGTGGGCGGCCCGGTGGTCGCGAAATCCGCGCCGGCCGTGATGCCTGCACTGGGGCCGCTGCCGGCCGGCCGGGTGCTGGCGACGTTTCATGAAGCCATGCCGGCGCACGATCGCTGGCTCAATGCCGACGAAAAAATCCCAGCGGAAGTCACCCGCTGGTCCGGCACCGAGTTTCTGCTGCCGCGGCTGCCGTTGCGCTACGACGACTGGGGGATTCGCGCGAGCTGGAAGGCCCCGGTGCTCGCGCGGCTGGCGGCCGACGTGAACTTGCCGCCCGGCACGCACCGGGTGGTGTTGCGCGCCCGGGGGCTCACCCGACTCTGGGCCAACGGGACACTCGTGGCCGCGACCAAGGCGCAAAAGAGCGACTCGGGTGGACACGATCCGATCTCGCCCATCGCCGCACCGCCACTACCCGGGCTGCGTCCGGTGGGATTCGGCATCGAGGAGGTTTTGGGCGAAGTGGTCGTGAAGCCCGGTGCGCCGGTGCGCGTCGTCGTCGAGAGCCTCTCCGGCGGCAAACGCTATCGTCCCGAACCGGGCGAGCTCACCGTCGCCGTGCAGACGGCGGACGGGCGCTCGTTTTCCCTCCTGCAGGCTGCGGGCGCGACCGGGGAGCCGGTGGCGTTGACGGATGTCGCGGTGACGGCGAGCCTGGCCCGGATCGAGGCGTCGTTGGGCGCGCTCGACGAGCAGACGCGCCGGGCCGGGGCGGTGACGCAGGAGTCCTTCTGGCGCGAGCGCCACGAGCAGGCACGCCGCTGGGCGGCGCAGCAGCCGGCGCTGGTGGTGCCCGCTGGGGCGAAGCATCCGATCGATGCGTTTCTCGCCGCCAAGGTGGATCGCGCCGTGGCCGAGGCCGCGAAGTCGCCCGCGGCGGAGGCGAAGAAATTTCACGACGAGGTGCTGCCGATCCTGCGCGAGGGCTGTTTCCGCTGCCACGGCGAAAAGGAAAAGGGCGGCCTGAAGCTCGACACGCTGGCCGCGGCGCAGCTGGGCGGGGAATCGAAACAGCCCGCGATCGTGCCGGGGCGGGCGTTGGCCAGCGAATTGATCGCCCGCGTCAAACATCCGGACGAGGAGGAGCGGATGCCGCCGAAGGGTGACGCGCTGACGCCGGCGCAGATCGCGACCCTGGAGGCGTGGATCAACGCCGGCGCCCTCTGGCCCGCACCGCCGGTGGCGCCTGAATCCGTCAACCCGGCGCCGATCGTGGGCGACGCGGCGTTCCTGCGTCGGGTGTTTTTCGATACGGTCGGGGTGCCGCCGACCGAGCGGGAGGTGCGGGCGTTTCTGGCCGACCGCGCGCCAGACAAGCGCGAACGCGTGGTGGACCGGCTGCTCGCCGACGAGCGTTGGGCGGACCACTGGGTGAGCTATTGGCAGGACGTGCTCGCGGAAAATCCCAGCATGCTCAAACCGAGCCTCAACAACACCGGCCCCTTCCGCTGGTATCTTTATGAAGCGTTGCGCGACGGGAAGCCGATGGACCGAATCGTGACAGAGCTGATTCTGTTGCGCGGCAGCGAGCGGGAGGGCGGCAGTGCGGGCTTCGGACTCGCGGCGGACAACGACGCACCGTTTGCCGCCAAGGGGCACATCGTCGCGACGGCCTTTCTTGGCATCGAGCTGCAATGCGCCCGCTGCCACGACTCCCCTTATCACAGCACGAAGCAGCGCGATCTTTATTCCCTCGCGGCGTACTTCGAGCGAAAGCCTGTCACGGTGCCGAAATCGAGCATGGTGCCGGCGGCGTTCTTCGAGAAGAAAACGCGGGAGTCACTGATCAAGGTAACCCTGCCGCCGGGTGAACCCGTCGCGCCGCTCTGGCCGTTTTCCGCCGTCACGGGTGTGGCGGACGATGCGGGGCTGGATGCACTGATGCAGAATCCGAAGGACACGCGCGAACGGCTGGCCGCGCTCGTCACGGCCCCGGCCAACACGCGTTTTGCGCAGGTGATTGTGAACCGGGTGTGGAAGCGCCTGATCGGGGCGGGCTTCGTTGAGCCGGCTCACGACTGGGAAGGCCGGGTCCCGAGTCACCCCGAGTTGCTCGCCTGGCTGGCGCGGGAATTTGTCGCGCACAAATACGACCTGCGGCGGCTGGCGCGGCTCATCATGACGTCGCAGGTTTACCAGCGCGCCGCGACGGGGCGGAATCTCAATGCCGCGGCCGGGCAGCGATTCTTTGCCGCGCCCGAGCCGCGCCGGCTTTCGGCCGAGCAGGTGGTGGACTCGCTCTTCGCCGTCTCGGGGCAGCCGATCGACGTCGAGGAGATCACACTCGATGGTGAGGCCCGGCGGCCGGCGGACTCTTTCATTTCACTCGGGGCCCCGCGCCGGGCGTGGATGTTTGCGAGCCTTTCCAACGAGCGGGATCGTCCCAGTCTCAATCTGCCGCGGGCCCAGCTCGTGGTCGACGTACTTGAGGCGTTTGGCTGGAACGGCTCGCGGCAGAGTCCGCGGACTGACCGCGAGTCGGAGGCCAACGTGCTGCAGCCGGGCGTGCTGGCCAACAGCATCGTCTCAGTGTGGGTGACGCGGGCGGCGGAGGGCAGCGAGCTGGCGGATCTGGCCGTCACGGCGACGTCGCCCGAGCGGCTCGTCGAGAGCCTGTTTTTGCGTTTTTACGGGCGGCCGCCGGCGCCGGACGAGCAGACCGCGATGGTGCGCGCGCTCACGCCGGGTTTTGCCACGCGCGTACTGCCACCGGGCGAGGTGAGGCCGGTGTCGCGTCCGCCGGCGTTGCCCGCGGTCTCCTGGGCCAACCATCTCGTGGCCGAGGCGAACTCGATCAAGCTCGAGATGGAGCAGCGCGCGCGGGCCGGACCGCCGGCGGATCCGCGGTTGCGGCCCGCCTGGAGGGAAGTGTACGAAGACGCTGCCTGGAGTTTGATCAACACCCGCGAATTTGTCTGGCTGCCCTGAACCTCCTCCGACTCTCCGCCATGAACCGCCGCGAATTCCTCACCGCCTCTGTCGGCGCCGCGCTGTTGCCCCGTCTCGCCCAGGCGGCGGCCGCGCCTGCCCCGTTGCTGAAGGGCAAGGCCGAGCACGTCATCTCGATTTGGCTTGGGGGCGGGATGGGGCAAATCGACACGTTTGATCCGAAGCGCCGCGGCGATCCGACGAAAAAGCTGGCCGGCTCGTACTACGACAGCATCCCGACCGCGGTCGCGGGGGTGAGCGTCTGCGAACACCTCGGGCGGACCGCCCGGCTGATGGATCGCGTCACGGCGGTGAGGAGCGTTTTCCACGACGTCATCGACGAGCACGCGGCGGCCACGAACCGGATGCACACCGGGCGGCCGGTGAGCGGCACGGTGGCCTATCCGTCGCTCGGTTCGGTCGTGGCGCATGAACGGCGCGCCGCCATCGATGGCGTGCCGCCGTATGTCTTAATCGGATATCCCAACGTCACGCGCGGCCCGGGCTTCCTCGGCTCGCGCGCCGGCTATCTCTATCTCACCGACACGAGCCAGGGTCCGGCCGGGCTGTCGCGGCCCGAGGGCATTGGGGCGGAGCGGCAGGCGCGGCGCGAGGCGATGCTGGCGGGGTTGCGGGACCGGGCGCCGGTGACGACTGACACCCGGCTGGGCGACTACGACACCGCGATCGATCAGAGCCTGAAGCTGAGCAGTCCGGATTTCACGCGCAGCTTCCGGATCAACGAGGAGAAAGCCGATTTGCGGGAGGGCTACGGTGGCGAGTTCGGGCAGCGCTGCCTGCTCGCGCGCCGGTTGGTCGAGCGCGGGGTGCGGTTCATCGAGGTCTCGCACAATCTGAATTTCATCAACGGCACGGGCTGGGACGTGCACAACGCCGGAATCAAGCAGCAGCACGGCCTGATCGCCGATCTCGACCGCGCGCTGTCGGCGCTCATTTTGGATTTGGAGGCGAAACGGCTGCTCGACAAGACGCTCATCGTCGTCACTGGCGAGTTTGGCCGGCCGCCGGAATTCGACAGCGGTGGCGGCCGCGGGCACCAATGCCGGGCCTTCACCTGCGTGCTCGCGGGCGGCGGACTGCGGCACCGCGGCGCCTATGGCGAAACCGACGAACTCTCGAAAAAAATCGCGCGCGACCCGGTGAGCGTGCCGGACTTCTTCGCCACGATTCACGCGGCGATGGGCATCGATTACACGAAGAACCTGTACGACGGCGATCGGCCGGTGCCGATCACGGACGGCGGCCGGCCCATTGGGGCGCTGTTTGGCTGAGCGGTTGGCACTCAGTTTTCCTGTTGCACCGGATCGGTAACCGGAGTTCCTCGTCCCAGTTTTTCCGGACTACTCCCCGCTTCCGTCTCCAGCGAACTTCCGCTGCCGTCATGATCTCACTTCCCCGTCTTGTTCCGTCCGCCGGCCGACGCTTGGCCGGAATTCTCCTCGTTGGGTGGGCCGCCTTCATGGCGACCACGGGCCGCGCCCAGTTGGCCTGGAGTGTGTTTGATGAGTCCGCGATCACCCCGGTGGCGAGCAGTGGCGAGCGCGTGACGGTGACCGTGCCCGCGGGCCAGCGGGTGACCCTGGTGGCGACGAACATCGTGCCGATCGACCTCACGGCCGCGACCGCTCCGTCTGTTGCGATTTCGCTCACCTTCACGGTCAGCGGCGGTCTTACTCCGCTCGCCGGCGGCACGCGGGCCATCGGATTTGGCCTCTTCAACAACAACGCGAGCGGCCCCAATTTCACCGACGACTCCGGTTATTTTGTGTGGGTCAACGGCCGCTCCACCGGCAGCCTGCTGGAGATGCGGCGCCGCAACGGCAACGGGCCCTCGCCGAGTCTCCTCAATCCCACCGGCGCGTCCTTCGCGAATCTTGGCACGGGCAGCGCGACCCAGACCGCCGGGGCCCTGACCGACGGCGTGCCTTACGTGCTCACGTTCCGGCTCAACCGTTCAGCGACGGGCATTTCCCTTGGAACCAATACGGGAACCGACGTTGCCGGGGCGTGGCTCCGCGGCGACGGGCTCAGCCAGACCGCCTACACCAACCCGGACACTCCGCCCGTGGCCACGCAGTTCAACGAACTGGCGTTCATGTTTCTCAACACGACGGGCGGGCCCGTCACGCTTTCCCTCGACTCCGTCACGGGGGTCACGGCGGTCTCCGCTCCCGTCATCACGGCGCAGCCGCAACAACTCATCGTCAACCCCAACCAGGGCGGAGCGCTGACTGTCACCGCCACGGGCACGCCGCCGCTCGCGTACCAATGGCGGAGGGAGGGAGTTCCGATCGGCGGAGCCAACAGCGCGACCTACACCTTCAGCGCGATCACGGCGGCGGAGGTCGGTGCCTATAGCGTGGTCGTCTCGAATGCCTACGGCAGCGCCATCAGCAGCCCGGTGCCGGTGATTGTTTCGACGACCCCGGTCGCGGTGACGATCGAGACGCACCCCGCTTCGCAGACGGTCAACGCCGGGCAGACGGTGACGTTTGCAGTCAATGCCTTTGGCTCCGCTCCGCTCACGTTCGAGTGGCAGAAGAACAGCGTCGGGATCCCCGGCGCCAACGGCTCCACGCTCGCCCTCTCCGGGGTCACGTCGGCCGACTCGGGCATTTACACCGTCGTGGTGCGCAACTCCGTCACCGCGGCGGTGAGCAACCCCGCCACGCTCCTGGTGAATGCGCCGCCGACCATCACGGCCCAGCCCGTGAGCGTCACGGTGAACGCCGGCCAGTCCGCCCAGTTTGCCGTCACCGCGGCCGGAACGGCTCCCCTCACGTATCAATGGCTCAAGGACGGCGCACCGGTCAGCGGGGCAACGTTCGCCACCCTGGCGTTCACCAACGTGGCGGCGGCCAACCTCGGCAGCTATGCCGTGCGGGTGACGAACGCCACCGGTTCGGTCGTCAGCTCCCCGGCGGTCCTCACCTCGCCCTCCACGATGACGGTGGTGACGCGGTTTCCGGCCACGGGCGCGCTGGCCGCGAACCCGGATTCGCCCCTGCGGCTGACCTTCGACCGGCCGGTGCGCGCGGGCGTGTCCGGGCGCGTCCGGATTCTGCGGGCCTCGGACAACACCGTCATCGACACGCTCGATCTCGGGGCGAATCCCACGCGGCTCGTGGGGACGAATCCCGCGCCGTACAGTTTTCTGCCGGTCATCGCGACGGGGAACTCCGTGACGATTTATCCCCGGTCCGGGACGCTGGCCTACAACCAGACGTATTATGTGACGATGGAGAGCGGTGTGGTGCTGGAGAGCAACGGCGCGAGTTTCACCGGCATCACCGATCCAGCGGTGTGGCGGTTTACGACGAAGAACGCCGGTCCGATTCCAGGATCGCCGGCGGTCAGTGTGGCGGCGGACGGCACGGGCGATTTCTCCACCGTGCAGGGCGCGATCGATTTCGTGCCGGCCGGCAATACGACGCGGGTGGTCATCACGGTGCGGCGCGGCACCTACAACGAATTGAACTACATCGGCTCGAACAAGCCGTTCATCACGGTGCGAGGGGAGGACCGGGAGCAGACCGTCATCGCCTATCCGAACAACGCCAATTTCAACGGCGGCAACAACCGGGCCATGTTCTCCGTCGACGGCAACGACTTCACGCTGGAGACGATCACGCTGCGCAACACCACGCCGAAGGGCGGCTCACAGGCCGAGGCGATTCGCGGCAACGGCCAGCGCGGGGTTTTGAGCCGCGTCAGCCTCTCCAGCTACCAGGACACGCTGCTGTGGAACGGCCCGCTCTTCGTTACCGACAGTTTCATCGAGGGCGACGTCGACTTCATGTGGGGCAACGGTGCGTGCTATTTTCAGCGGTGCGAGCTGAAGGCGCTGTCGTCCGGCGGCTACTACGCCCAAGTCCGCAACGGCCAGGGGCAGAAGGGCAACGTCTACGTCGACTGCCGCCTGACGGCCGCCGAGGGCGTGACAGGATCCTATCTCGCGCGCATCGATCCGCGCGATGGAGTCGCCAACACCTGGCCCTACAGCCAGGTGGTTTTTCTCAACTGCGCGATGGGCACGCACATCATCCGCGAAGGCTGGCGCCTGGACAACGCCACGACGGCGCCCACCGTCCAGTTCTGGGAATACAAGTCGACCGCCGCCGATGGCGCGTCGCTCGATGTGAGCGGGCGGCTCCGCGACGCGAAGCAGATCGACGACGCGACGGCGGCGCAGTACCGCGACCCGCAGTTTGTCGTCGGCTTCGCTCCGCAGATTCTTCCGACGATCGAAATCGCGCCGGCCACACAGAGCGCATTGGTGGGCGCCAACGTGCGCCTGACGGTGGTCGCCAACGGATCGCCCGCCCCAGTTTATCAGTGGCTGAAGGGCAACGTGGCGATTGGCGGGGCCAACGACGCCACTCTTGTGTTGCCCAACGTGCAGCCCGCCGATGCCGGCGCCTATGCGGTGCGGGTGACGAACGCCGGTGGGACGGTGACGAGCGCGGCGGCGGCGCTGACGGTGACCCGCGGAGCGTTTGCCGGAGTGTATTTCGGCACGATTGGCGGTGGCGGGGCCTTTGCGCTTTATGTGCGCGACAATAACTCCGGCGTGCTGCTCGCCCGTGGGGCCGGGATCGCCGGTGCGATCGCGTCGCACACCGTGACGGTCGATGACGGCGGACGCTTTCGGGTGACGGCGGGAACTGCGGTGGTCGATGCCTCAATCAACGGCGGATCGGGCTTTGTCACGGGGACGGGCCCGGCCGGCGCAATCCTGGCGGGAACGCGCTCCGCCGCCGCTGGTGGGACGCAGGGTTTTGCCGGGTATTACACCCTGCGGGTCGCCGGCGGTTCGCTGGCGGTGGACGCGATTGTCGGGTCGGCGGGCCAGGCGTTCGCCGTGGTGTTGGAAGGGACCAACGATGCCGGTTCCGGGACGGTGGACGAGACGGGCCAACTCAACGTCACGACGGCCGGGGGCAGCACGTTGACGGCATCGCTCACCGGGCAGAGTGGCACGCTGCGCACTCTGCAGGGGACCGTGACCCGAATCAGCCCGCTGAGTGCGAACAACGACGCCGTGGCTCCGGCGCAACGTCTCACGGGTCTCGCGACACGGGCGCGAGCGAGCGCGGGTGACGGTGCGGCGATTGTGGGCTTTGTGATCACGGGTGATGCGCCGCGGTCGGTGTTGGTGCGCGGAATCGGGCCGGCGCTGGCGGCGCTGGGCGTGAGCACGGCGATCACGGCGCCGAAGCTGGATCTGTTTCGCGGTTCGACGCTGCTGGCGACGAACACGGGTTGGTCCGGCGGGGGCAACGCGGCGTCGCTGACGGCGGCGTTTGCCAGTGTGGGCCTCTTCGCCCTTGCGCAGGGCAGTGCTGACGCCGCGCTGGCCGTCACGCTCGCCCCGGGGGCGTACACCGCGACGATCACCGGGGTGGGTGGAGCAGCGGGAAATGCGCTGGTGGAAATCTACGATCTCGCTCCGACGAATCTCGCGCAGCGGATTTCGAATCTCTCGACGCGGGCGTTTGCCGGGCGCGGCGAGGACACGCTGATCGGCGGGATGATTGTCGCGGGAGCCGTGCCGAAACGAATGCTGGTGCGGGCGGTCGGGCCGGGACTCGCGCAGTTTGGCGTGGGAGGTGCGTTGCTACGCCCTTCGCTGACGGTGTTTGAGGGTAGCCGAGCCGTGGCGCAGAACAGCAATTGGAGCACGGGGCCCGATGCCGCCGCGATCACGGTGGCCAGTGCCGAATCAGGGGCGTTTCCGTTGGCCCCGGCGGCAGCCACGGCCAACTCGGACGCCGCGCTGTTGCTGAATCTTGCTCCAGGCAACTACACGGCTCAGGTCACGGGGTCAGATGGATCGACCGGGGTGGCTTTGCTGGAGATCTACGAGTTGCCGTAGGACGCGACAATCGGCCGACTATTATGCCGCGCACGCAGGCACAAAATTTATGAAGATGCTTCACTGCGTTTCTGCGCTGATTGGTGCGTGCCTCGCTCGTTCATTGCTGGCGGCGGCACCCACCGCGCTGCCGGCTTTTCCTGGAGCGGAGGGTTTTGGTGCGACCACGCCGGGTGGCCGCGGCGGGCGCGTCATCGCGGTCACCACGCTCGACGATGCGGGGCCGGGGAGTTTTCGGGCGGCGTGCGACGTGGCGGGTCCGCGCATTGTTGTCTTTCGGGTCGCGGGCACGATTTCGCTGCGCCGCGCGATCACGGTGAAGGAGCCGTTTCTCACCATCGCGGGTCAGACGGCGCCGGGTGACGGGATTTGCCTGCGGGGCTATCCGTTTGGGATCGCGACGCACGATGTGGTCGTACGCTACCTGCGTTGCCGGCTGGGTGACGAAACGTCGCAGGAGGCGGATTGCATCGATCTTCTGCATGGGGCGCGGGACTGCGTCATCGACCATTGTTCCGCGACGTGGTCGATCGACGAATGCCTTTCGCTGTCGGGTGACGTGCAGAACTGTACAATCCAATGGTGCATCATCGGTGAGTCGCTGCGGCAGAGCCAACACAAGAAGGGCGCGCACGGCTACGGCTCCCTGTCGCGCGCCAACGGACCGATTTCTTGGCATCACAATCTCTGGATTCACAACGACGCCCGCAACCCGCGGCTCGGCGACAACTACGGGGAGCCGCCGTTTCCGACCTTCGATGTCCGCAACAATGTGATTTATGATTTTGGCGGAACGGCCTCGGGCCTGACCCAGGGCAACCTAAAGGTGAACTACGTCGCAAACGTGATCCGCCCTGGACCGGACAGCCATAACAAAGCGCCTATTGTCACGGGCGGAAAGTCCGACATGCAGTTCTTCATCCGCGACAACCTGCTCGAGGGAAACGAAGCGCTGACGCAGGACAATTCCCGGTTCTTTACCGCGGTGGAATTTGAGGGCCGACGGCAGGTGAACACCGTCGCGAGCCCCTTTGCGGCGCCGGCCGTGACGACGGTGGCCGCGAACGAACTGGCTGCGTTCTTGCTGGCGAAAGTTGGCGCCAACCGGCCCGTGCGCGATGCCGTCGACGCGCGGTTGGTGGAGCACGTGCGCACCCGCACGGGACACATGATTAACTCGCAGAAGGACGTTGGTGGCTGGCCGGTCCTGAAATCGGGACCGGCGCCGCGGGACACGGATGGCGACGGCATTCCCGATGAGTGGGAGGCGAGTCATGGCCTTAACCCGAGGGATCCTTCCGATGGCACTGCGCGCCGCGACCGCGAAGGGTACACCCACGTCGAGGTGTATTTGAACAGTCTGGTGGGAGGGAATTGACCGGGTGCCGCACTCGCCCGTGGCGGACGGTCTGACAATATTGTCAGAGAGGAAAGCGTTGCCATCACGGCGCGGCGGGATTTGATCAGGCGTGTCTGCTGGCTTTGGTCTGCGTCCATTGCCGGATATTCCTGACGCGATTGACCTCGCGTTTGTCGACCCGAACAAACCTACCCCCTTACACCTCTGGCTGAACCGTGAAGTCGCTCCTGCGTTCTGTCATTTCCTCCGTGTTGCCGGTCGCTGTCACTGCGACGCTCTGGCGGGTCGCATGGGGTGTGCTGGCGGTCGCGGTGCTCATCGTTACGCGGGCGTGTGGCTACGATTTCGGCGCAGTGGCGCGCTACCTCGCCTATTTGGGTCTGTATGTGGCGCTCCCCGGAATCGTGGTGATGTATGTGATGAATCGCGGACCATTGTCTTTGGCGAAGGTCATGGCGCTGGCGCTACCGACGGGATTTGCGATTGAAATTTTTTCCTACCTTGGGCTGTCGTACGTGGGAGCGAAGGCGATCTATATGTGGATGCCCGTCGGATGGGCGGCATTTGCCGTGGCCATCCGGTTGAGCACTCGTCACTGGCCGGTGCGGGCCCGGTTCTCGGCCAACCATGCCGGCCTGGCCGTCGGCCTGGCGGTGGCGTTTCTGCTGACCGCGATGATGGCGGCGAGCCAGATGTTTTCGGAGTCACCGCTCGCGCAGGGGCTGCCGACCCGGGCCATTTTTCATGACTGGGTCTATCTGGTGAGCCGGGCGGCGGTGATCAAAAACAACTGGCCGCTCGACGACCCGAGCCTTTCCGGGACGCCGCTCCAGTACCATTATTTCATGATGGTGCACGCGGCGGCGGTCTCGTGGACGACGAACGTTGAGATCACCGCGGTGCTCCTGCGGCTCGTCTTTTTGCCGCTCGGTGCGGTGCTGGTGGCGCAGACCTATCTGCTGGGGCGAGCGGTCTCGCGGAGTCCCTGGGGTGGAGTGGTGGCGGCGCTGTTGGTGGTGGTGGCGAGCGAATTGTCCTTCTCCCCGAGCTACGGCGATCCGATGTTTCTCGGCCTCTTCGTGCGCTGGCTCTTTGTGAGTCCGACGTTTTTTTTCGGGATGATTTTCTGCGGCGCGCTCCTGCTGGGGGTCGCGCGCTGCATGCGTCGCGACCACTTCGATGTGCGGGATCTGCTCTGGCTGTTCCTGCTCGGGACGGCCGGGACCGGCGCCAAGGGAACGTTGCTCCCGGTGATCATCGGTGCGGTTGGCGTCTGGGGGAGCTGGCTTTGGTGGCAGAACCGGCGGCCGCCCGTGCGGCTGATGGTGGTGGGCGTCTGTCTCGCGGCGGCATTTCTCGCCGTGTACTATCCGACGATGTCCCAGTGGCGGACCGGCGATGCGGCGCTGCGGCCGTTTCATGTTTTTCAGCTCACCGGATTTTGGAAGCAGCACCTGCCGGTCTGGAGTGCTTGGCTGGCCCAGGGGCTGCCCCGGGGAGTGGCGGTGACGCTCGCGAGCCTCGCGTGTGCGACAATCGTGTTTGGCGGAACATGCGGTGTACGACTGCTGGCGATACCCTATCTTTTCTGGGGTGAAACGGAGCAACGCGATCGGTTGCTCGTGGGCTGGATCGGATCGTTCTTCGTCGCCAGCGCCGGGATGGGAATGCTGATGGAGCTGAACAGCTACGGGGAGCTTTACGTCATTCTCATGATGCGGGTGCCCATGGCGGTGCTGACGGCGGGCTTTCTGGTGTCCGCGGCCCGGCGCATCGCGCGCTGGTGGCGTGAACAGCGCTTGGTGCCTTCCCGGGCGTCCCGCTCGCCGTTCGCCCATCACGATCTCATGGGGCCGGCGGAGTCGCGGGCGAACGATGTCCGCGGAGGTGTGACCCGTCTGACCGTGGGTGTTGGCGTGGCCGTGCTGGTTCTCGCTGTCGGCGTGCAGACGTCGATGTGGTGGACGCGCAACCAATCGGGATGGCGCGAATGGTGGAAGACCCCCACGGATCTCAAGCCCGATGCCTACATGCGCGAATTGCAGGAGGCGCTGCTCTGGGTGCGCGGCCACACGGAGCGCAATGCTGTGCTCGTCTCCAACGCCTGCACGCCGGAGAACATGAAGAAGGATCACTGGGGAGCGCTCGAACGCACCCTGACCGGGGTGCATTTCTACTACTCGGCGATCTCGGAGCGGCGGCTTTGGTTCGAGGGGCCCAATTACATCCTGGACACCTCCCGGGCCCGGTTGCGCGCCAACCTGGCTTCAAGTTTTTTCTACCGGGGACGCCCACTTGAGTCGACCGTCGTCACGCCGGGGCCATGTTATATCCTGCTCGATCGGAGCCTGGCGGATGGCGCGCGGGTGGCGCTGCCTGAGGAGCGGCGCGTCTTCGCCAACGCGCGCATGGAGGTCTACCGGCTGTCGGGTGCGATAACCGAAGGCTCGCAGTGAACCGCTTTTCGCCGAGCCCCGCTCAACTTGGCTTCGGTTGGTAGACGGTCTGGACGAGGTTGGCGCCGAGATGCCGGCGGAAGGTGGCGAGATCCTTGACGGCGCCAATCGCGATGAGCTGGCTTGCGATATTGCCGACGGCAGTGCCCTCGAGCGCGAAGCTCACCACCGGAATGCCGGCGGCGTTGGCCGTGGCCTGGCAGAGGATGCGGTTTTTGGAGCCGCCGCCGACGATGAGGATGCGGCGGAATTTTTTCTCCGCCATCGTTTCGAAGGCCCGCATGGCGTCGGCGTGACCCCGGCCGAGCGAGTCGCAGATCAAACGCGTGTAACCGGCGAGGTTCGCGGGCACGCGGACCTTGCGCTTCTTCAGGTGGGCGTCGATCGCGGCTTTCATCGAGGGAGGATTGGCGAAGGACGGGTCGTTGACATCGAGAAGGGCCGCCGGCGCCGGGAGTTTTTCCGCGGCGGTGATGAGCGCGGCCCATTCCCGATCGTTGGTCGGGTGCGAGGCGAAATCCTTCAAGGTGCCTTCAAGCAGCCAGAGGCCGATGACATTCGTCAGGGGGCGATAGCGGCCGTCGCCGATGCGTTCGTTGGAAATCCGCGCGGCCATCGCCTTGGTGCCAAGAATCGGGCGATCACTCTCGAAGCCCACCAGCGACCACGTGCCGGAACTGAGGAAGAGGTCGCCGCCATCGGGAGAGGCGGGCATCGCGTCATACGCGGCGGCGGTGTCGTGTCCGGGGACGGCGATGACCTGGGTCTTTGCGAGGGCGGGTGACGTTGCGGAAAATTCGCGGCGCAACCGGCCGAGCTTGGCACCGGAGAGAATCGGCGGACTGAACCACTGCGGGGGGATGCGAAAATACCGCAACGCCTCCTGCGACCAGGTGGTGGAGTGGACGTCGAGGAGTTGCGACGTGCTCGCGATCGTAAGTTCGTTTTCCATCCGGCCCGACAGCAGAAAATTGAAATAGTCGGGGAGGAAGAGGCAGCGGGTGGCGAGATCCGTGATCGCGGGGCAGTTGGCGACGGTTTCCTCGAGATGCAGCGAGGAGTTGTAGAACACATTGGGAATCCCGGTCGCCGCGTAGATTCGGTCGAGGGCAGCGCGGGTGTTGGCGAGGCGCCGCAGGCCGGGCTGCGAGCGCGCGTCGCGATAGGCGTGCACGGGAAACACCAGGCGGCCGGCATCGTTGAGCAGCACGAAGTCGACGCCCCAGCAATCGACACCCACCGAGGCGAGCGTGGCGCCACGGGGCAGGGTGGCCACGGCCTTGCGGAGGCCGGCCTGGGCTTCGTGCCACAGCGTGCCGAGATCCCAGTAATCGTGGCCGTTGAGAGTGTGAAAGGCGTTCGGAAAACGGTGCACCTCGGTGAGGGTGAGCCGGTTCTTCGACCACTGACCGAGAATGACGCGGCCGCTGGTGGCGCCGAAATCGAGGGCGGCGGTGTAAATGGTGCGAGGCATGGTGTGGGAGAAGGGAAACGAACGCCGCCCGTGCGGTCACGGAAAAATCGCGGGCGTTTGCATGCCAAGAAGTGACGCTATTTCACCACGTGACGGTCGGGCTTTTCGGTTGCAAGAAGTGAGGCGCACGGATGGTTTTGCCTTTCATGCTCAACACGGAGCGAAGTCCCATCACCGGCCGGCGCGTCCAGCTCATGGCCACCTGCCTTTGCGATGCCTTTTACGACGACGTGGCTGCGGCCACGGTGGAGGTGCTGGAGCACCTCGGCGTCGAGGTCGTCTTTCCCGAGGCGCAGACCTGCTGCGGCCAGCCGGCCTTCAATGGTGGCGACTGGGCGGCGTCGCGCAAGGTCGTCCGCCACACGGTGCGCACCTTCGCCGGCGACGAACCCGTGGTGGTGCCGAGCGGCTCATGCGCGGCGATGATGTTTCACGGCGCGGTGCTCGAATTTGAAAAGGAGCCCGATGTCGCCGAGGTTGAGGCATTGGGCCGGCGCACCTGGGAACTGGCGGATTTCATCGTCAACGGGCTGGGAGTGAAGTCTTGGCCCGGCCGATACGATGCGACGGTCGCGTTTCACCGTTCCTGTCACTCGCGCGGCACCAAGAGCGGCGAGGCTTCGCTGACCCTGCTCCACGCGATTGCCGGGCTCAAGGTGGTCGAGTTTGGCGAAGGCGAGCAGTGCTGCGGCTTCGGCGGCACCTTCTCGGTATCGTTTCCCAAGATCTCGACCGCGATGGGCGCGCTGAAACTCGACCATGTGCGCGCGGCGCAGCCGGATTTTTTCATCTCGGGCGACATGAGCTGCATGATGCATTTGGGCGGCCTGGCCGCGAAGGAAGGCAAACCGATCCGGACCCGCCATCTCGCGCAGGTGTTGCGCGACGCGCTGAAAACCGGGAAACCGAGCTGACCGCCATGCGTTTCCAGCAAATCGACCAGTTCGCCGCGGAGCTGAAGGCCGACACGAGGGCGTCAGTCTACCAAAGCACGAAGAGCACGCACGAGAAACGCACCAAGCTGCTCTTCGATCAGTTTGCGAACCCCAACCGGCTCCGGGAAATCGCCGGCCAGATCAAGCAGCACGCGATCGAAAACCTCGACACCTACCTCCCGCAGGTCGAGGCGAAGCTCAAGGCCAACGGCGCCCAGGTGCACTGGGCCTCTACCGCAGAGAGCGCCTGTGAGACCGTGCTCGGGATCATGCGGGCGCGCGGGGCGACCAAGATGGTCAAGGCCAAGACGATGGTGAGCGAGGAGATCGAGCTCGCGCATTTTCTGGAGAAACACGGGATGGAGGCGCTCGAAACCGATCTCGGGGAATTCATCATCCAGATCGACCACGACCACCCGAGCCACATCGTCCGCCCGATCATCCACAAGAACCGGCGGGAGATTGCGACGAGCTTCGAGCGCGAGGGACTCGGCGCCTACAACGACGATCCGGCAACGATCACGCGACGGGCGCGGCAATTCCTCCGGCACAAGTATCTCGAAGCCGGCGTCGGCCTCACCGGCGCGAATTTTGTCTCGGCGGAAAGCGGCCGGATGGTGCTCGTGACCAACGAGGGTAACTCGCGTTTCTGCCTCGCGGCGACGAAGTGCCACATCGCCCTCATCGGCATCGAAAAAATCGTCCCGCGCGATCGCGATCTCGCGCTCCTGCTCAATCTCCTCGGGCGCTCCGGGACGGCGCAGGATCTCACGGTTTACACGGAGTTCATCAGCGGGCCGAAGTCGGCGGAGCAACCCGACGGTCCGGAGGAGATGCACGTCATCTTCGTCGACAACGGCCGCAGCGAGGTGCTGGCCAGCGACTGCCGCGAGATTCTCCGCTGCATCCGCTGCGGCGCCTGCCTCAACGTCTGCCCGATCTACCGCCAGGCGAGCGGACACGCCTATCGCAGCGTTTATCCGGGACCGGTCGGCGCGGTGCTCTCGCCGCTGCTGGCGGGCGACAAATTTCCGCAGCTCGCGGATCTGCCCAAGGCGTCCTCGCTCTGCGGCGCGTGCAACGAGGTCTGCCCGGTGAACATCCCGATCCCGGACCTGCTTCTGCGCCTGCGCAACCGCGCGAAGGAGGAAAACGTGCCGTCGCCCGGCACGCCGCCGATGGGCGCCTGGGCGCTGATGGCGTCGCAGCCCACCGCGTGGCGCGCGGCACTCGTGGGAGGCAAGCTCATGAATTACGTCCCGACGAAACTCATTCCCGTTCCCGCGCTGCAGGCCTGGGCGGAGAAACGCGAGTTGCCGGCGTGGCGGGGCGGTGAATTTCGGAAATGGATGAAGAACCGGAAACGGTAGAAGCGTACCGCGTCCGGCCGGCCTGCGTCATGATCCCCAAGAAATCGTTCGAGCCCTTCATCCCCGCCCACGTCTCGATGGAGGAGTTCACCGTTCGCGCGGTGCTGACGGGCACGATTCTCGGCATGGTGTTCGGCGCGTCGTCGCTCTATCTCGTGTTGAAGGTTGGCATGACGGTGAGCGCGTCGATTCCGGTCGCCGTCATCTCGCTCGCGCTGTTTCGCGGTTGGGCGAAGCTCGGCGGGCGCGACTCGACCATCCTCGAGAACAACATCACCCAGACTGCCGGATCCGCGGGTGAATCGATCTCATTTGGCGTCGGGGTCACGATGCCGGCGATTCTCATCCTCGGTTTCGATCTCGAACTCACCCGCGTCCTGCTCGTCGCGCTGCTCGGTGGATTGCTCGGCATCCTGATGATGATTCCCCTGCGGCGGGCGCTGATCGTCAAGGAACACGAAACTCTCAAGTATCCCGAGGGCACGGCGTGCGCCGCAGTCCTCAAGGCCGGTGCCAACGCTGGGTCGCTCGCTCTGGCGTCGCCTTCGGCCCAGGCCGAGATGCGGGCGGCCGCGGCGGCCGGTCTTGGCGCGACGCCGGGCGCAAAGGTGGTCGTCACGGGCTTCTTCGTCGGGCTCGCCTACAAGACGCTCAACGTGGCGTTCAAGGGTTGGAAGGACGTGCCGGAGAAAGTGTTTGGGGCTCCGTTCAAGGCCGGATCGGTGGGGGCGGAGATTTCGCCGGAACTGGTCGGCGTCGGATACATCATCGGTCCGCGGATCGCGTCGATCATGTGTGCCGGGGGAGTGCTCTCGTACCTGATGCTGATTCCGCTCATCAAGTTTTTCGGCGAAGGCCTGACCACCCCGCTCGCGCCCGGCACCAAGCTGATTTCCGCAATGGACGCCAACGGTATTCGCGGTGCCTACGTCCTCTACATTGGCGCGGGGGCGGTCGCGGCGGGCGGCATCATCAGCCTCGTGCAGGCGCTGCCGACGATTTGGCATGGCATGCGCGGCGGGATGGCGGACCTCGGCTTCGGTGGGGCGCAGGGAGCGGCGCATGCCGGGGAAGATGTACCGCGCACGGATCGCGATCTTTCCCTGAAGGTCGTCGGCATCGGCATCATCGCGCTGATGGCGGTCATCATGATGGCGCCGTCACTGCACATGAATTTCCTCGGGGCCGTGCTCATTATCCTGTTCGGATTTCTGTTCGTGACCGTGTCGTCGCGGCTCACGGGTGAAATCGGTTCCACCTCGTGTCCCACCTCCGGCATGACGGTGGCGACGCTCCTCTTCACCTGTCTGGTGTTCCTGCTCGTGGGGTGGAGAGGCGGCACGTACTACGTCACCGCGCTGTCGGTCGGCGCCATCGTCTGCATCGCATCGTCGAACGGAGGCACGACGTCGCAGGACCTGAAGACGGGTTTCCTCCTCGGCAGCACGCCCAAGCTGCAACAGTACGCGATCCTCATTGGGGCGTTTGCCTCGGCCGTCGTACTTGGTCCGATTCTGCTGCGCCTGAACGAGTCGGCCATTGTTTATGTGCCGGCGGCGCAGGTGGCGGCGGGACTGAAAACCGATGTCGCCGGGTTGGAGAAGAGCACGCAGGGCCTCGTCGGTCCGCAGAAGAAGGACGATCCCGCGCAGTATCGCGTGTGGCACAAGACCGACGACGTCGGCGGCCCGGCGGGAAAATACCTGGTCAACGACCGCGGCGAGGCGGTCTGGCTTGTCGATCCGGGAATCAACGGCGCGTACCACAAGCGGCCGGATGGTTCGGAGGTGCGGAAGTTTGATGCGCCGAAGGCGACACTCGTTTCCTACATCATCAAGGGCATCCTCGACCAGAAGCTCCCCTGGGCGCTGGTGCTGCTCGGTGTGATGATCGCCGTGACGCTGCAAATGTCGTTCGTGCCGGCCTTGGCGTTTGCCGTGGGCGTCTACCTGCCGCTGTCCGCGTCGACTCCGATTATGGTCGGTGGATTTGTCCGCTGGTTGGTGGACCGTCGCACGCGGCAACAGTCATCCCACGCGGAGTTGACCGAGGAGCAGTTTGCGGCCGAGACCGACAAGAGCCCGGGCGTGCTGCTGTCGTCGGGCTACATCGCCGGCGGGGCGATCGCCGGCATCGTGATCGCGTTTCTCGCGGGGGTGATGGATAACTTGGATGCGGCGGTGACGAAGTGGTCGACGGCGCACAACCCGTTTTTCGAGGGGGAAAATGCCGATCTGCTCTCGTTGCTCCCGTTCGCGGCGATCGTGATCTTTCTCTACCTGGTGGCGCGCGAAAAACTGCTCGCGCCGCGGAAAACAACCTGACGACCCATGACCGACGATCGCGAAGCCATCCTGTCCCGCGTCCGGGGCGCGCTCACTCCCCTGCGGGACCGGGCTCCCTTGCCCGCCTACGATTCCGAGATTGCCGTGATGCGCAACCTCATCACCGGTCGTGATCCGGTGGAGCTGTTCATCGAGCGAACGCGGCGGGTGAGTGGGGTGGCCTTTACCGATCCGGCGCTGCTGGTCGCGCATCTGCGGGCCGGCGGCTGGCTGCGCGGTTACTGCGATCCGGTGCTCTGGCCACAACTCGCACCACACTTTGCCGGCGGTGATTTTCGTGTCGAATTCGAGTTCGATCGCACGCGGGTCGACGACTATGCGTTTGGCATCACGCGGGCCGCCGGGGCGATCGCGGAGTCGGGGACGATTGTGCTGAACGATGCCACCACCTCGCGCCGGCTCGCCGCGCTGGCGCCGTGGGTGCATGTGGCGGTGGTCGGGCACGCGACGATTTTTTCCGACATCTCCCAGGCGGTCGCGGCGCTCGGCGCGGACCGCAATGTGATCTGGTGCACCGGTCCGTCAAAAACGGCCGATGTCGAAGGCATCCTAATCGAGGGCGTGCACGGCCCGGGAACGCAGATCGCGCTGATCGTTTGACGGGCGTCGGGACGCCCGGACCTCACGGATCCAGATCGTAGACCTCGACCAGCGCTGTGCCGGTCGTGTTGCCGACTCCGGAGACGACGACGGTGTAGCCGCCGGGCGGCAAACGGATGACGACGGCGGCGTCGTTGCTCCCGGCGGGCAGTGCAAAAGCGCCGGCCTGGGCGAATGCGGACTGCAGCGCGGCGGAGCCGCCCCAATTGTCGTTGGCCGCGACGGCGTAATCCTTGCCGAGGGGGGCCAGTGAGAGTTGCGGATCCGCCAGCACGCCGGTGACGCCGAATTGGGTAAGTCCGGGGCCGACGGCGCGGATGAGGAGCAACTTCGGCGCGCTGCCTCCGACGAAGAATCCCGGAACAAGGGCCTGCTCGCCGATGCCGACAAAGCCGTTCGTGGAAACATTGACCAGTCTGACAGGGGAACCGGACGGCTCCTCATCGTAGACTTCGGCGAGCGCGATGCCCGAGGCGGAAGCATTTTTCGACGTGATGCGCACGGTGTAACCGCTCGCGCCCGTGGCGTTGAGCGCGGTTTCGACCGAGGCGTCCGCCGAGTTGGACGCGGCGAGCGGAAACGCTCCCACGCGGCTGAAGGCGGTCTGCAGCGTGGCCGTGCCGCCCCAATTGTCGTTCGAGATGATGGGGGTGGCTCCGCCGAGCGGAATCACGTCCATCATCGGATCGGCCAGTGTGCCGCCGACTCCGAATGAACGGAGGGTGGGCCCGACTCCGCGGATGACGACGGTCTTGCTGGACACTCCCTGCAGGACGAAGCCAGGGGTGAGTGCGCCGCCGGGCGGGACGAAGCCGCGGGTGGACACGTTGACGAGCCGGCTGCCGCCGCCGGTGTTGACCGTGAGCGCGGCCATGGCGGAGGTGGCGGTGTTGGCTCCGGAGGTCACGGTTACCGAGTAGAATCCCATCGTGTCGGCCGAGGCGTTGGGCAACGTGAGGCTGGCAGACGTCGCCCCGGGGAGTGGAGCGCCGTCCTTGCTCCATTGGTAAGCCAGGCCGGTGCCGGTCGCGCCGACCGACAACACCGCGGTCGCGCCGGGCGTGACGTATTGGGATTGCGGCTGCGACGTGAGGCCGAATGCCGTGGTGGCGGCCGTCACGGTGAGGACGGCGGCGTTGCTGGTCACGATGCCAGCGGAATTGGAAACGACGACGGTATAGGAGCCGGCGTTGACCGTTTGGACGTTGGACAAGGCGAGGGTCGCGTTGGTCGCGCCGGTGAGGGCGGTGCCGTCATTCCTCCATTGATACGTCGGAGCCGGGCTGCCCGTGGCGGCGACGGAGAACGTGACATTGGCCCCGGCGGTGACGGACTGACCCGCGGGCTGGCTCGTGAACGTGGGGCCGACGGCGGCGGCACCGTTCACGATGACCGTGTAGGGAAAGAGGGAGGAGTTGTCACCGGTGGCGTTCACCTTTTCCCAGGCGCGCAGAGTGATCGTATAGGTTCCCGGCGTGGTCGGCGTCCCGCTCAGAATCAGGGTGGAAATGTTAACCGTGCCACTGGTCTTGCCGGAAAAGCTCAGGCCGGGAGGAACCGATCCGGACACGCTCCACGAGGCGGCCGCGGTCTGCGCCCCAGTGACGACCAGCCCGATTTGTACGGTGGACCCGACGGTGACGGTCGCGGGGGTTGGCTGGGTGGCGACGAGTTGCGTGGCACCGGCCATCGATTGCACTGCACCAAGGGAGGCCGCGGAAACAAACGCCGCCTTGAGGAGCATCACAATGCGCGAGGGGGCGACATATTCTCCGGCGGTTGCGGCGACCCGCAGTACCGGGGTGCGCTGCAACAGCAGGAGCAGCCAGGCCGTGGAGAAATTGATCCAGCGGGTTCGTTTCATCGCATACATGAGGAGGGCATCAATCTGAGGCAGCACGGCTTTCGGACGCGTGCTGCCTCCTTTAAGTTCCGCCATTATTCCGCTTTCGGCGGCAGCGGACGGAGTTCGTCGAAGGTCAGCTTGCCATCCTTGTTCGCGTCGAGGGCGGCGAGGCTGGCCGGTGCATTCGCGATTTCCACGGCGGAGAGCGCTCTGTCGCCGTTGGCGTCGAGCGCGAGCATCACGGGGTCAACGGGCCGAGGATGGCCCGGGGCGGCTTCGGGCCGGCCGGGTCCGCCCGGAGGACGGCCTGGAGCTCCCTCTGGGCGACCGGGAGCGTCGGCGGGTGGTGTCGGAGCATTGGCAGGGCGAACGGGGCGCAGTTCGTCGGGCGAGATGATTCCGTCCTTGTTGGCGTCAAGGGTGAGAATAGCGGCGGAGGCATTCGCAATTTCGCTGGCGGAGAGTTCGCCATTCCGATCCGCGTCCAACGTGCGGACAATGATCATTCCGGCGGGCGGGCGTCCGAAGCCCCGACCGGGACCATGCGGCCCGCCCGGGCCCCCGTGACCGCCCGGGCCGCCGGGACCACCGGGTCGTGATCCTGGTTCGCCGTCGGGTGGCGTGGGTTGTGCCGACGCCAAGGATGCCGCGGTGAGGAGGGAGGTGATGAAGAGACGAGTGAGGTTGTTCATTTTAATGTGGGCTCTTCTGTCGGCCGCCGCCTTCCGGAGGGAGGGCGAACAAGCGGAGTTGAGGAGAGCGTATGAGGAATGACGCCCGCATTGTTCGGCTTCGGTTAGCGTCGGCGGGAGAATTGTTACGCTCGCGTAAATCTCCGCGGTTTCTGTGCGGACAAGCTTCGCGGTGCGGAGGAAAGCCGCGGAACGGCGATCGAAAAACGCGCAGGCGGTGCCTTCGTCCCTGTATTTCGATCCGCCGAAAACGGGCGTTCAATCCCCGGGGCCGCTTCCGGTTGCCCGAGCGCAAGTCTTGAACCCGTCGCGACGTGCCCGCCGGATCGGGGCGCAACTGCCGATTGACGGTGGCGGCGACTTGATACCGTGCAGGTCGGCCTCACCTGACCGCGCCGTAACCGGCGCGGCGACCAAAACGAATTTTTGTAGCCGCACCGGTTACGGTGCGGTTGGGAACCGTCAAACGGGAGACGTGCCCGCCGGATCGAGATGCGTGGAAAAAATCGCCGCTCGGACTCAGGCCGCCAGACTGGCGCCCGGCGTCCAGTTGCCGCGCGAACGCCGGCGGGACGTCGTACAACGACGGTCGGCGCCGGGCTGGCGGGTGTCGGTCATTTCGCCAATCCAACTGCGGAGAAACGGCCGGACGCGATGCAGACGCACCTTGACGGTCGCGAGGGAGAGCCCGGTGCGGGCGGCGATCTCGGCGTAGGTCTCACCGGCGACAAACTGGGTTACCAGACTGCGATCGAGCGGATCCAGCCGCGTCAATGCCCGGTCGAGGGCCGCTTGGATTTCCGCCGAGGCGCCGGTGTTGGCGGGATCGGCGATTTGGTTGATTTCATCGTCCAGGGCGACGGTCGAAGGACGGCAACGGCGGCGGCGGATGAAGTCCAGGCCGGTGTTGCGGGCGAGGGTGAAAAGCCACGACTCGAAAACGGCCGGATCGCGCAGTCGCCCGAGGCGGCGAAACATTTTTATGAATACAATCTGGGTGACGTCTTCCTCGGCGTCCGGCTGGCGGATGATCGCACGCACGAAGCCGGCGACGCGGCGGGTGTACCGTTTGACGAGTTCCGACTGCGCCGCGGGATCGCCGGACTCCGCGCGGCGGACGAGTTCGATTAGGGCGGTCTTTTCGGCGGAGAGCGCCGGGGGGGCGAGGTTAAGGTCGTCCGGATTTTCGACCGGGCCGTCGGAAACGGATCCCGGGGAGATGAGATCGTGATTCGGCAGGATCATGGCGGCGCCAGTAGACCGCGATCGTGTTTGGGAATCGTGTCGTGCCGGACGAGAATTGTTAAGCTCGTGTAAAGTTGGCGCGATCCCGGCTGTCGCCGCGCTTCCCGGGGTGGCAATGTGGCGTTGAAACGAGACCGGCGGCTGGTTTCAGCTGGCGGCGAGGCGCAGTTCGGCGCGAAATCCCTGGGGCACGCGGTTGGCGAATCGCACTTCACCACCGCAGGCCGCGATACTGGTGCGGACGATGGCGAGGCCGAGCCCGACCCCGCCGCTTTCACGGGTTCGTGCCAGTTCCGGGCGGAAAAACGGCTCGCCAAGCCGGTCGAGATCCGCGGCCGGGACCCCAGGCCCGTTGTCTTCGACGACAATGGCGATCCCCTTTTCGTCGGGTGCAGCGGTGACGGTGATCGGTCCGGTGTCGCCCGCATAGCGGAGGGCGTTCCGCACGAGATTGCCGAGGGCGCGGGAAAGGAGATCCGGGTCCGCCTTGGCGGTGAGGGCCGGGGGGCAGTTGAGCGTGACACGTTGGCCGGCATCTTCGCGGGCCAGGACCTCTCGGGCGAGCGGCTCCAGTTCAATGATTCCGATGGCCACGTCGCGCGGCTGCATGCCGGCCTTGGTGAACGCGAGCAGTTCGTTCACCAACGAACTCATCTGCTGCACTTCATCGCGGACGTCCGTCACGGTTTCCTGCAGTTCCTTGGGGGCCTGCTCGGCGAGGATGCCAGTGGCCATTTGCAGGCGGGCCAGTGGCGAGCAGAGTTCGTGCGCGACATCGCCGAGAAAACGCTTCTGCCCGGTCATGTGCGCGTCGAGACGCGATGCCATCCGGTTTACCGAATCCCCCAGTTTGCCAAGTTCGTCGCGCCGGTGTGTGGTGACCCGGGTTTCAAATCGACCCTCGGCGATTTGTTCGGTGGCGGTGGTGAGCTGGCCGACCGAACGGGTGATGCTACGTACGAGCGGCAGCCAGAACAGCACCGAGAGGGCGAGCACGCCAGTGCCGGCGAGGACCCACGATTGGAGATTGAGCAGATGGAGGAGCGCCCACAGCGAACCGACGCGCACGATGAGCCGGGCGGGGACGAAGCGCGCTCGTTCACCCGACACAAAGGGCACCCGTAATCCGACCCAATAGGCCGCCGGTGTCCCGGCGCGAATCACAAAACGGCCTGCCAGCACCTCGGGGGGAGGCAGCGGCATCGCGGCATTGAAGGGTGGCGGCTCTCGTTGGCCCAGCTCCGGAGGCGGCGGGCGTCCCTTTTCGGCGGATTCGGGCGGGCCGAACTCGGTCGAAAGTGGTTCGCGCCGTCTTGGACCCTCGAATTCGCCGGCTTCGTGGCCCGGTCGAAATCCCTCGCCGCGAAACCCTTCGCCCCGCGGACCAAATCCCCGGCGCTCGCCGTAACCGCCGGGAGGTCCCCCGCGTGAACCGCGAAATTCCAGCCGTGCGCGCACGGCCTCGGGCAGTTCCACGTTGCGGCCCGCCATCCGGCCTTCGGGATTGAAGAGGAAAAACTCTGCGTTGTAGGCGGCGCCGAAGCGTTTCAGCACCTCATTGCGGGCCTCGCCCGTGGCCGCCGCAGCCTCACCTGCGATGACGTTGGCGAGATTCTGCATCCGTTCGCCGCTCGGGCCCGCCACCAGCGCGTCCCAGCGCAAACCGCCGTTCACGACAAAGAACCCGATGCCGACCCCCGCGAGCAGCAGGAGATTCAACATCAGCCACAGCGAAACTTTCAGGGACAGCGGGTAGGAGACCTTCATCGACAATGGGGCGAGACGCAGGGAAACTGTACGAGTTAATGGGAAGAAGTCGCAACGTTTACCGAGGCTTAACAATTCTGCGCCCATCCCCACACATGGGCTTAACCGCCGGGCGGTTTACTTCGGTCCACACCTCCGCTTCCCACCTCCCATGAATTCCCACTTCCGTTCCCTGCGCCTCACTTCGGCCGGTCTCGTCGCCGCGGGCCTGACACTGGCCTCTGCGTCGGCCGCCGATCCGCAGCTTGAGTCCTGGCAGACGGCCAACACGCGGCGCTATGCCCGCATCTACGAGACCGATGCCACCCGGCTTGCCGGTGCCGCCGTCACCACTTGGACCCGTGGCGCGACTTCACAGACGACCCCGAGCTATGCCGGCGTAATCCAGGTTTCATCGTCGGCCAACTGGGTCTATCTCCGCTCCACCGGGCTCGGCACCCATGTGATGGGTCCGTGGTACGGCAATGCTGCGCACACCCAGGCCTTTCCGAGTTACCCGGCGAACATGGGCGTGCTCTACCGGATTCCGCGCACGCCCACGATTCCGTCCACCAAGACCCTCACCGGCCTTGCCGCGATCGGTTACTTCGTCGACGGCGTGGCCGCCTTCGACAATCGCGATGCGTTTTCCTACGCGACCGCGAACGGCACGGACGCCTCCCCGGTCAACGGACTGCGCGGCGACGGAGTCTGGAACCGGGAGGCCTATCACAACGAGGGCATGACGTTCGATCCGGCCTTTGCGCATCAGGCGATGACAAACCACCACTACCACGCCAACGCACCGGCCGTCCGCTTTCAGCTCGGGGACCACGTCGATTTCAACACCACCACCAAGATCTACACGGAGAGCACCGGACCGGTGACGGCGCACTCGCCCATTGTCGCCTGGCTGGCGGACGGCCTGCCCGTGTATGGCCCTTACGGCTACGCGTCACCGCTGAATCCCGCGAGCGGCCTGCGGCGCATGACGTCCGGTTATGTCAAGCGCGACGGCACCAACGGCACGACCAACCTCGCGGCAACCGGTCGCACCGCGCTCCCCGCCTGGGCGGCGCGGGCGCAGAATCGTAGCGTCACGCTGCCCGCCAACGTCTACGGCCCGGCGGTCAGCGCGGCCTACGTCCTCGGGCACTTCATCGAAGACTATGACTACCTCGGCGACCTCGGAAAAATTCAGGGCACGGATTTCGACCTCAACGAGTACAATGTCCGGTTCTGCGTGACCCCTGAGTTTCCGAACGGCACGTACGCGTATTTTCTCACGATCGAGGCCGACGGCACGCCGAAGTTTCCCAACATGGTCGGCCGCTGGTTTTTTGGCGCCGCCACCGGCGGCAACGTCAACGCGATCAACGAGCCTGTTGTCGAATTTGCCCGGGCGAGCCAGGCGTCCCCGATTGCCGTGACCGCGACCAATTCCGGCGGCACGGTGGCGATCGTCTGGTCCTCGGTCGAGGGTGCGACCTACAAAATTGAAACCTCCCCCGACGCGACGACCTGGTCGGCCCTCGCCAGTGCCGCCGCAGTCACGAGCGACGGCGGCGACAAGACCAGTTTCTCCACCACGACGATCGCGGCGAACTACCGCGTGACCCTCACCGCACTGGCTGCCTACGACACGCGTGGCTCCGGCGGCCTCACTGGAATCGGCAATTCCGCGACTGCGATCGCCGCCGTCGGCTCCGCCGGCACGGCGCGGCTCGTCAATATCGCCACGCGCGCTGCGCTGGGCGGAGCGGCCGGCACGCCGATTCCGGGTTTTGTCCTCGGCGGCGCGGGCACGAAACAGATGCTCGTGCGCGCGGTGGGCCCGACGCTGGGCGGCTTCGGCGTGGGCGGAGCGTTGGCCGATCCCCGGCTCAGTCTCGTGAGCGGCTCGACGACCGTGGGCAGCAACGACAATTGGCTTGCGACCGACTCCGCGACGATGGCCGGCGCCGGGGCGTTTGCGCTCGCGGCTGCGAGCAAGGATGCCGCGCTCGTCGCGACTCTTGCGCCCGGCGCGTACACCGCTCCCGTGACGGCGACGGACAACGGCAGTGGGGTCGCGCTCCTGGAGGTCTACGATGCTTCGACGGCCGGCACGATGTCGGTCGTCAACGCCTCCACCCGCGCCTTCGTCGGCACGGGCGACTCGGTCCTTATCCCTGGTTTTACGATCAGTGGCACGGGTACGCTGCGGCTGCTGATCCGTGCAGTGGGCCCGACGCTTGGCACCTTTGGTGTCGGTGGGGTGCTCGCGGACCCGACGATCACGCTCTACAGCGGCGCGACGGCGCTGGCGACCAACGACAACTGGGCCGCCGCTGATGCCGCGACGATGGCCGCGGTCGGCGCGTTTGCGTTGCCCGCGGGCAGCAGGGACGCCGCGATTGTCACGACCCTTGCCGCCGGTTCCTACACCGCGGTGGTCAGTGGCGTCGGCAACACCACCGGCACCGCGCTCGTCGAACTCTACGTCGTCCCATGAAACCCTCCATGCGCCTCGCGCTTGTGGTCCTTGCGTTCGCCCTCCTCGTCGTGGGGCGGGCTGGCGCGGCGGCCCCGAACGTCCTCCTCATCATCTCCGACGATCAGGGCTGGGGCGACGTCCCGTGGCGCGGGAGTCCGGCGCGCATGCCGAATCTGGATACGCTGCGTCGGAGCGGGACCGAGCTGATGCGATTTTATGCGAGTCCGGTCTGCAGTCCCACGCGGGCCGCGCTCTACACCGGCCGCTCGGCGTTCCAGCAGGGGATCCGCGATCAATTTGCCCCGGTCGAGGATGGGCTCTCGCTGCTGGAACACTTGATGCCGGAGAGCTTCCGTGCGGCCGGCTATCAGACGGCCCTCACCGGCAAGTGGCATCTTGGGTCCACCAGCGCGGAGCGCCTGCCACACCGGCGCGGGTTCGATCAATTTTACGGTTTCGCGGGCCCCGCGATCGATTTTTACACGCACCGTTTTTCCGGCCCGGGCAACGCGGTCGACTGGCAGCGCAACGGCACCACGCTGATCGAGGAAGGCTATTCGACCGACCTCATCGCTGCCGAGGAAGTCCGCTTATTGCGCACGCGGGACACGACGCGGCCGTTTCTCCATGTCGTCGCCTTCAACGCCCCGCACACGCCTTACGCCGCGCCCGAGGCGTTGAAGGCGAATTATCCCACGCTCGCGGGCGACGCACAGACTTACGCCGCGATGCTGGAGAGTCTCGATCTTGGAATTGGCGCGATCCTTGCCGAACTCGCGACGCAGGGGCTCGTCAACGACACCCTGGTGGCATTCGTTTCCGACAACGGGGGTGCTGGGAACTCACCCGCGCGCAACACACCTTTGCGGCTCAACAAGGGCAACGTTTACGACGGCGGCATCCGCGTGCCGGCCCTCCTGCGCTGGCCCGGAGTGATCCGTTCCGGGGCGACGAGTGAACAGTTCATCGCGGCGCACGACCTGTTTCCGACGATTGCGGCTGCCGTCGGCGTGACCCCGCGGAACGGACTTCCATTGGACGGCGTAAATGTGTGGACGCCGCTCCGTACGGGCGGGGCCACCGTCGATCGCTCGTTTACCGTGGCGACCGAGACGAATTACGCTCAGTTCGAAGGACGCTTGAAACTGGTCCGTATCGGCAACCGCGACGAACTCTACGACATCGTCGCCGATCCGTCCGAAGCCACCAACCTGGCCACCACGCAACCTGCCGTTCTCGCCCGTCTGCAGGCCGCGCTTGCCGCCGCCACTACGCGATCGCTCAGTGCCGAGACGGCCGGCGATGCGCGTGTGACCAACCTCTCCGCCCGCGCGGCGGTGGGTGGAACTGCCGGCACACCGATCCTTGGCTTCGTCGTGGCTGGCGGTGAGCAACGGGTAATCGTGCGCGGGATCGGTCCCGGGTTGGCCGGGTTTGGTGTCGCGGGTACGCTCGCGGACCCGTTGCTCGAATTGCGGCAGGGCCCGACCCTCGTGCAATCCAACGATAACTGGTCCGCCGTCGATTCCGCTACCTTTGCCGCCAACGGCGCCTTCGCCCTCGCGGCAGCAAGCCGGGACGCTGCGCTCGTGGTGACGCTTCCGCCCGCGGCCTACACCGCCCAAACGTCGTCTGTCGCCGCCGGTGGCAGCGGCGTGGCGCTGGTCGAGATCTACGACACCGGCGCGGGCAACTCTACCGCGCGCCTCGTCAACGCTTCGACCCGCGCCTTTGTCGGGACCGGAGCCTCGATTCTCATCCCGGGCATCGCGGTGGGAGGAAGCGGTGCGGCCGGCCTGCTGATTCGCGCCGCCGGCCCCGCGCTCGGAAAATTCGGCGTGACGGATGCACTCGTCGATCCCGTGATCACCTTGTATCGCGGGGGCAGTCTCATCGCGACCAATGACGATTGGGGATCGGCGACGAATGCGGCCCAAGTGACCGCCGCCGCGTCTGCGACGGGCGCATTTTCCTTTGATTCCGGCAGTCGCGACGCGGCGCTGCTCACCACGCTCCCCGCCGGCACGAACTACACCGTCCAGGTCAGCGGCAAGAACAACACCACGGGTACCGTGCTCGTGGAATTCTACGCCGTCCCGTAATTTCTTTTTTCCCCATGAATGCCCGATTCCCCTGTGTTCGCTTGATCTCTTGTCTTGCGGTTTTGTGTGTCGCCGCCGAAGCCGCGGACGATCCACGCCTCGCCTCCTGGCTCGCGCCAGCGAGTGTCAACTACGCCCGGCTTTACACGTCCGATGTGGCCAAGACCGCCGGCACTTCCGTCACGACCTGGAGTCGGGGGCAGGGCGCGCAGTCGACCCCGGCCTACGCCGGGGTCGCGCAGGTGTCGTCGTCAACCGACTGGGTCTACCTGCGGACGTCCGGCCTCGGCCTGCACACGATGGGTCCGTGGTATCTGGACGCAGCGCACACGCAAAATTTTCCGAATTTTCCGGCCAACACGGCGACGATTTACCGTGTGCCGCGTACGCCGACGGTGCCGGGCACGAAGACGCTCACCGGGCTCGGGGCCATCGGCTATTTCGTCGACGGCGTCGCGATGTTCGACAACCGCGACAGTTTTTCCTACTCGAACGCGTCCGGCAGGGATGCCGATCCGACCAACGGACTCACGGGTGACGGCATTTGGACGCGCGACGCGTTCGCCAACGAGGGCGTCACCTTCGATCCGGCGAACGCTCACCAGGCGGGAGCGACGTATCATTATCACGCCAACCCACCAGCGCTCCGCCACCGGGTCGGCGATCACGTCACCTACAACGCCACGACCAAGACCTACGCCGAAAGCACGGCCACGCCGACGCATTCGCCGATCCTGGGCTGGGTGCGCGACGGTTACCCGATCTACGGACCATATGGCTATGCCAACGCCTCCAGCGCAACCAGCGGAGTGCGTCGCATGATTTCGGGCTACGTGAAACGGGACGGCACCAACGGCACTACGAATCTCGCCGCCAGCGGTCGCAGCACTCTGCCCGTGTGGGCGGGGATGGCGCAGGGGCGCGGCACCACGCTCACTGGCGCGCAATCCGGTCCCGCCGTGAGCACGGCCTATGCGCTCGGTCATTACCTCGAGGATTTTGATTACCTCGGGGACCTGGGCAAGACGCAGGGCGTGGACTTCGATCTCGATCTCTACAATGGCCGGTTCTGTGTGACGCCGGAATTTCCGGGAGGCACCTACGCTTACTTCGTCGCGATCGAGGCGGACGGCACGCCGAAATTTCCCTACAATATCGGTCGCTGGTTTTACGGTAGTCCGACCGGCAGCACGGTCACTGCGATCACGGAAACCGTCACCGCTTATTCTACCGGTGGTCCGGCGGCGGTCATCACGGTCAGCGCGGCGGCTGCCGGCTCCGGTGTAGTGTTGACGTGGGCATCCGTCGAAGGCGCGACCTACAAGGTCGAGTCGTCTGCGGATGGAACAAACTGGACCGTGCTCACCTCCAGCGTGACCAGTGCGGGGGCGACGACCACCTACACCGCGGCGACGCCCGCGAACCAATTCCGGGTCACGGTCACCGCGGTCGCCACCTACGACACCCGGGGTACGGTGGGTACCCCCGTGGGCACGACCGGGAGCGCAACTTTCACCGTCGCTGCGACAACCCCGGTGATCACCACGGCACCCGCCGCAGTGGCGACCGGCGCCGGAGGAACCGCGGTTTTCTCCGTGACGGCCACGGGCGCGGGTCCGCTGAGTTATCAATGGCAGAAGGACACCGTCGCGATCCCGGGAGCGACGAATGCGACCCTGACTCTTTCCGGCGTGCAGGCCGCCCAAGCCGGCGCCTATCGCGTCGTGGTCACGAATTCCCTCGGCAACGCCACCAGTGATCCGGTGATGCTCACGCTCGTGAGCGGCGCCTACGCGGTGGTGGGATCCGGGTATGTTGCCGGCGGCACAATTACGCTCGGGCAGACGATCGTTTACTCCGGCTCGTTGGCGCAACTCGGCTGGCAATTGCTGCTGCCGGCGGGCTGGAGTTTCGCGAGTTCGAACGCGACCGGCACCGCGAGCGCGCCGACCGCGGGAGCCACCTCGCTGGCGGAGTGGATCTGGACGAACGTGCCGGCCAGCCCGGTCACTCTGCGTTGCGTGCTCAATGTGCCGGCGGGCACGACCGGACCGGTGTCACTCAACGCGATCGTCACAGGCCGCCGCACGGACAGTTCGACGTTTCAGGTGCTCGCGCAACCGGATCCGCTTTCGGCCGGAGCCGCGAACCCGGCGACATGGCACAGTGCGGATTCCGATCTGGACGGACGCATCTCGCTCGGGGAATTGACGCGCGTGATCGAACTCTACAACCACCGCACCGGATCTCTGCGTGATGGCAAGTATCACGTCGATCCGACGGGCGAGGACGGTTTCGCGCCCGGGCCCTGAGCAGTGGGCGTCGCCTTACCCGTGGAAACTCAGTTGAGAGTTGAGTGCTGAGAGTTGAGAGCCCCGACACCAAAAGGTGAATCTTGTCTCCAAACGTGATGGCGCGGGTTTTCGCTCTGAAGATCGACCTCTCAACCCTCAACTCTCAGCTCTCAACGGCCTGGATTTTGGCTTACTCAGGCCCCACCATCATATAACCCGCCGATCGCACCGTCCGGATATACTTGGGCTCCTTGGCGTCGTCCCCCAGTTTCTTTCGCAGCGAAGAGATATGCACATCAATCGAACGATCGAAGACGTCGTAATTTCGGTCGCGGCACTCGTCGAGCAGGGCCTCACGCGTCTTTACGCGACCCTTGGCCTTGGCGAGGCTGGCCAGCAGATCGAATTCGACCGGGGTCAGCACAAGCGGCGTGGTGTCCATCACGGCGGAACGGGCGTCGAGATTCACGCGCAGCGGCCCGATGACAACTTCG
Source organism: Opitutia bacterium (assembly GCA_947474365.1). Taxonomy (GTDB): domain Bacteria; phylum Verrucomicrobiota; class Verrucomicrobiia; order Opitutales; family Opitutaceae; genus ER46. Next base: position 52,468 of record CANJIU010000010.1, read on the forward strand.
GTGGGCGGGGCCCCGGCGGATTTTTCGGCGGCGGCGGTGGCCGCGCTGCGGCGCAGGACGGCGCGGAGACGCGCGAGCAGTTCGCGCGTGGAAAATGTCTTCGGCAGGTAGTCATCGGCGCCGACCTCAAGTCCGACGATGCGATCCGTTTCGTCGCCGCGGGCGGTGAGCATCAGGACGGGCACCGTGCTCTTGGCTCGGATGCGTTTCAAGACCTCGAAGCCGTCGAGGCCCGGCAGCATCACATCGAGGAGGATGGCATGCCACGGTTCTTCGACGGTCGTGGCGCGCTCCACGCCCTCCGGTCCGGTGTGGACGGCGGTCACGTCAAAACCCAGCGGCTGAAGATACGTGGTGACGAGCCGGCAAAGTTTCCGGTCATCGTCGATCATCAGGAGTCGGGTGCGGCCTTCGGGGCGGTCAGACATGGGATGGTTGTGGAAAATTTAATTCGCGGGTGCAACAGCCGGAGTGAGGTCGGGCGTCGTTCCGTTTTGCTTGGTGTCGGATTGTTCGGCCTGACGGCGGTCGCATCGGCTGCCGATCTCACGATCGCAGTCGAGCCGCGCTGGCGGCAGGAGAAACTGGCGGTGCCGTCCACGGTCAGGGTCAACGATGCTGGGCAGTCGCTGCGCGTCACGCGGCTGTCCGCGTTGTTTTCGAGCGTCGCCCTGTTGCGCGCCGACGGCAGCCGGGTCCAGTTGGAGGGACAGTATGGTTTTGTCGACGCGGAGAGCGGGCGGCGGGAATTCACAGTGCGGGGTGCGCCGGACGGCGAGTTCGTGGGACTCGAATTCGACGTGGGCGTTCCCCCGGATGCGAATCATGGCGACCCCGGGCGGTGGGGCGTCGGGCATCCGCTCAATCCGCTCGTCAACGGCCTGCATTGGAGCTGGCAGGGCGGCTATGTGTTTTTCGCCGTCGAGGGCCGGTGGAGCGATGCCCAGGGCGCCGCGGGCGAACGCGGGTTTTCCTATCATCTGGCGACCGATGCGCGGAAAATCCCGGTGCGGTTCCGGTCTGATTTCCGGATCCAGGGGGATACGACCATCGCGTTCGCGCTGGATTTTGCCCGTATTCTCGCGGCGCAACGGCTCGCGGTCGACGATGCCAGCGAGTCGACGCACTCGGCGGGGGGCGACAAGTTGGCGGAGCGATTGGCGACCGCGGTGGAGCGGGCGTGGTTCTGGCTGGGCGCCGCACCGACGACGCGTGGCCGCGAGCGCCAGCGAGTGGAGGTCGATGGAAATCCGCTGGCTGGCGCTCGCAGCCACGGCGGGACGCCTCACGCGTTTGTCGTTCCCGCCGGATTTCCGCAGCCTTCGCTGCCGGTCGACAATCCGCTCACCGTGGAGGGAATTGCCCTGGGTGAAGTCTTGTTTTCCGATCCGCGGCTGGCCGGTAATGGGGCGCAGTCGTGCGCGAGCTGTCATGCCCCGAGCCGGGCGTTCAGCGATTCCGTCGCGCTGAGCCGGGGAGCGGAGGGTGACCTTGGAAAACGCAATGCGATGCCGCTGTTCAATCTCGCCTGGTCGCCGAACTATGCCTGGGACGGCAGCCAGCCGAAGATTCGCGACCAGGCGCTGGCCGCCTGGACCAATCCGATCGAGATGCGCGCCGATCCCGCGGTCGTCGTGGCGGCGCTGGGACGGGATGCCGCGCTCACGGCGCGGTTCGCGGCGGTATTCGGCAGCGCGGAAGTCACGCCGGCGCGGGTGACGTTGGCGCTGGAGCAGTACCTGCTGACGCTGGTTTCGGCTGATTCCAAATTTGACCGTGCGCTGCGCGGCGAGGTGCAGTTCGCCGATGACGAGAAACGCGGCTTCGAGTTGTTCGCGATGGAATTTGATCCGGTCCGCGACCGTCGAGGAGCCGATTGTTTTCACTGCCACGGCGGCGCGCTTTTTTCGGACTATTCGCTGAAAAACAACGGGCTCGAACTCGTCGCGGTGGATCAGGGCCGCGAGCAGGTCACGGGTGCGGCGACGGATCGCGCCAAGTTCAAGACGCCCTCGTTGCGCAACGTCGCCGTCACGGCCCCCTACATGCACGATGGACGGTTCGCCACGCTCGAGGACGTGGTCGCGCACTACGATCACGGCGTCAAGCGGACGTCCACGCTCGATCCCAATCTCGCGAAACACCCCGATGCCGGGCTGCAGTTGTCCCGCGACGATCAACGGGCGCTGGTGGCGTTCCTGCGGACGTTGACGGACGTACGGTACGAGGGGCGGTGAGGCCCGCGTCAACGGATGCGTCTGGGGCGCAGTGTGGTCTTCTGCCGCTGTGCGCTGTGTTGCCAGAAGGTTATGGCAAGCGCGTGCGCGAACCGGTCTGAATTTCCGCGAGGCGCGCGGCGAGACGGGCGGCGGTGGCCGTTTCTGTCCCCGCGAGGTTGCGCGTCTCGTGCGGATCGGCGTCAAGATGGTAGAGCTGCGCGACGGTCTCGCCGGTGGCGATCTTGACCTCCCGCGGCATGCTGAAGCCGCCGCTGCCACGGGCGGGGGCGAATTTCCACGGGCCTTCGCGGAGGGCGAAGACGCCGTGTAGCGAATGATGCACGGCGAAGGCGCGTCCGGCTTTTTTCCCAGCGGGATCCGTGAGCGGGGCGATGAAACTGAAGCTGTCTTCCGCGGCATCGGCGGGAAGCGGGACGCCCAGCGCGGCGGCGATGGTGGCGAAGGTGTCGGTGAGTTCGATGAGCGCAGAGCTTGCGACGCCGGGTGCCACGCGGCCGGGCCAGCGGACGAGGTAGGGCACGCGGTGGCCGCCCTCCCAGATGTCGGCCTTGGTGCCGCGGAGTTCGGCGTTGCTGTGATGTCCGACCTTGGCGTTGGCTTGGCCGCGCGGTGTGGGCTTGTAGCCGGCGATGTCGTCGGCCTCCTCGGGTTTCCAGGTGTGCCAGAGACCGCCGTTGTCGCTGGTGAAAATGACAATCGTGTTGTCCGCGAGCTTGGCGCGCTCAAGCGCGGCGAGGACTTCGCCGACGCGGGCGTCGGTCTCCATCACAAAATCGCCATACGCGCCGGCGCCGCTTTTGCCCTGGAAGGCTTTGGCGGGAACGACCGGCAGATGTGGCGAGGTGAGGGGGAGATAGAGGAAGAACGGCGCGGTCTGGCCGGCGCGCGAATCGACGAAGCGCACGGCGCGCTGCGCGAGATCGCCGAGGACGTTCTCGAGTTCGAAGCCTGCGGCAACGGGGCCGGGGCTTTGATTGAGCACGAGGGATTTGGATTCCGGCGCCGAACCGGTGGGCGCCGCGATGGCGCGCCGGCCTTCGACGTAGACGTACGGAGGCATGTCGAGCGAAGCGCTGATGCCGAAGTAGGAATCGAAGCCGACGTCGAGCGGGCCGCCCTGGGTGTCGCGAGCGAAATCCGCCCCGACATCGCCGCGGTGAGGACCGCGCCCGTTGCCGCGATCGGGAACCGTCTGACCATTCGTGGTGGCCCACGTCATGCCGAGATGCCACTTGCCGATGGCGGCGGTGGCGTAGCCCTGCTTTTTGAGAAACGAGGCGAGCGTGACGCGGCCCGTTTCGATCAGCGGCGGATCGAAACCGTCGAGGACGCCGTTTTTAAGTCGGGTGCGCCACGAATATCGGCCGGTCAACAAACCGTAGCGCGTGGGTGAACAGACCGCCGACGGGGTGTGGGCGTCGGTGAAACGCATCCCCTGGGCCGCGAGGCGGTCGAGGTGCGGCGTGGGAATTTTCGACGCGGGGTTGTAACTCTTGAGATCACCGTAGCCGAGATCGTCGGCGAGGATGAGCAGGATGTTGGGACGGGGCGCGGCGTGGGCGGCGGCAAACGTGAGGGACAGCGCAACCAGGCGGCGGAGGATCTTCAAGACGGGCATGGGAAATAAATGGGTGCCGGAGTTTGGACTGCGGCCGGAAACAAAGCTGACGAGTGACTGTGATTTCGAGCCTCACACGCCCCAGCCCGGGCGATAGTCGTAACCGGGGCCGATGAAGCGGTTGGCGGAGGCAAGATTCGTCACGCGGCCGGCGGCGCTGTCCCAGACGAGGCGGGATTGCGCGCGAATCGCGGCCACGCCGAGCAAGGCGGTTTCCACCAGCGGTCGGGCGATTTCGAAGTCGGAGCCGCAGCGTTTGCCGGCGCGAATGGCATTGACCCATTCGATGTGCGGTCCGCCGGAGACGCGGGGGATGGTCTTCGGTGGCAGCGAGCGAGCGAGTTCCTGCATGCGCGACTCCGGCAGGAAGCGCGCGGTTGAACTGTGCGAAGCGACCCAGAGCGCGCCTTTTTCGCCGTAGAAAATGCTGCCGCCTTCCGGGCGAAACGTGAAACCCTCGATCGGCTGCGGCGGCAGGATTCCGCCGTCGAACCATTTGAGTGTAACGGGACCGCGCGCGCCGCGCGCCGGAAATTCGTAGGTGAGCGTGTTGACGGCGGGAAACGTCTCTGGCTTCGGCTCGGTCGTGGCCGCCTCGATCGACGTCGGAGCATCGAGGTCGAGGGCGTAGTACGCGGCGTCCATCTGGTGGCACGCCCAGTCGCCGAGCCGGCCGGTGCCGTAGTCCACGCACCCGCGCCACGATTGGTGGCCACGGAATCGTCTGTACGGGCGCTCGGGCGCGACACCCTGCCAAAGATCATAGTGCAAAGTCGGCGGCGGGGTCTCGGGTGCGGCGTCGCGCTTCGGAAGATCGTGCGAGTAAAAGCCGGTGGTCCCGCCGTTGGTCCACGCATGGACGGTGTGAACACGACCGAGGAGGCCGGCCTGCACCCATTCACGGGCGAGGCGAATGCCCTCGGCGGTGCGTCCCTGGTTGCCCATCTGCGTGACGACGCCGGCTTTTTTTGCCGCGGCCTGCAACGCGCGCACTTCGGTGATGCAACGGCAGAGCGGCTTTTCGACGTAGAGGTGCTTCCCGTAGCGAAGCGCGGTCATCGCGATCGGGAAGTGCATGTGGTCGGGCACCGTCACGACCACGGCGTCGATCTGGTCGGACATCTGCTCGAACATCAGCCGATAATCGTGAAACCACTTCGCCTGCGGGAAGCGTGCGAGTGACGGCCCCGATTTCCGGTCGGCGGCCACCTGGTCGCGTCCGCGGGCGAAATCGACGTCGCAGAACGCGACGATCTGTTCGTGATCGAGAGCGGTGAGTCCGGCCTTGCCGCGCTGGCCCACACCGATGAGGGCGAGTTGGAGCCGGGAGTTGGCGGCGGTGGACGCCGCTGCGCGCGACGTCGCGCGTGAGAGCAGAAGAGCGCCAGTGGCGAGCGCGCCGGATTTCAGGAAGTCACGGCGTGAAGGGGAGTCGGGGAAGACCGGGAGGTTCATCGGGGGAGGCGACGTCCGGCATTCTTTCACGCTTGGTGCGGAAAGGGCGACACCGGAATTCGGATCACTCCTCGCCGTCCCAATAGTCGATGGCGGTCGTTCGAAAAAACTGCCGTGGTTCGCGGAGGCCCCATTTGTTGGAATCGGGGTAGTGCCAGTAGTCGGCGGGCGGGTTGTCGGCGATCAGGAAGAACACGAGCGGAGTGTCGCCGGTGTTGCTGAGCTGGTGCGCTTCGCCCGGCGGGTGCAGCACAACGTCGCCCGGTCCCACGGGGACCGTCTCGGCGCCCGCGCGCAGCGTGCCGCGACCCTCGCGGATGAGAAACATCTCCCATTGCGCCGCGTGGCTGTGAAACGGACAGCCGCTTTCGCCTGGGGCGAAGCGGCTTAATTCCAAGTCGAAGGGATGGCCGCCGAGTCCGATGGGTGTATTACGTTTGGCGCCGAGCGCGATTGAGAGCTCCTTGCTTTGGCCGCGGAATTTCTTCTTCGGCGAGGTCCATTCCTCCCAGGCGAGCGCATCGGGATGAGCTTTGCGTTGCGTGAACGGCAACGTAGGTGCCGGCGCGGGCGATCCGGAAGGGACGTAGGGTGCCGCACCCGGGAGCGGCGGTTCCTCGCCGTCGAAATAGCCGACCTCGGTCATCCGAAAATATTTTCCCGGCGGGCGCAGGCCCCATTTGTTGGAGTCGGGATAGTGAAACGCGTCCAGCGGCGGATTGTCGGCAATGATGAGCACCTCAAGATCGGCCGTGCCGGAGTTGATCAACTGGTGGGGCTCGCCGGGTGGATGGAGGAACACCTCGCCCGTTTGAATCGCATGGGTTTCGTTGCCGGCGCGCACGGTGCCGGCGCCCGCCTCGACGACGAATAGTTCCCATTGAGCGAGGTGGGCGTGAAACGGGCACACGCTCGCGCCGGGCGGAATCCGTCTGATCTGCACGTCGAAGGGATGCCCGCCGCACCACGTGCCGCCGTTGCGCTGGCCGCCAAGCGCGAGGGAGACGTTGCGGCAATACGAGTGAAATTTCCTTCCGGGAGAGTGTTGTTCCTCCCAGGGGAGCGCGGGAATGTGGACGCGGGGCATGCCGCCAACCTAGGCGCTGTCCGATGCGAGTGGAGTGCGAAATTGCCTATCGCTGCCGGGTGAGTCCACAGCACCGGTCAATTGGCACCGGCACACGCGATCGGCGCACGACCGCGACAAAAACGGTCACAATTGAGCGGCGGAGAATGCCAAGATCTGCGGCGTGGTTGACGTTCAATTCCCGGCCGGTTTGGCCCAGTGTTCCGCCATGCACCCCGTTGCGATTCTCCGCCGGAGCGCGGTCCTTCCTTGCTTCTGTTTTTCGCTCAGCCTCGCCGCGGCCGCCGAGCGTTTCCCTTTTGTCATTCCGGGTGACGATGCCTCGCCGTCGGTGACGAGCCTGGCGGCGCTCTCTCCGCGGCCCGCCGGGGCGGACGGTTTTGTGCGGGTCCGCGACGCGCATTTTTTCACGGAAACCGGCCGGGTGAAATTTTGGGGCGTGAACACCTGCTTCGCCGGGAATTTTCCGGAGCACGCCGACGCGGAGAAGGTGGCGGCGCATCTCGCCAAGCTCGGCCTCAACGCCGTGCGGATGCACCATCACGACACCTCCGGCGGATCGCGTGGCATCTGGGGTCCGGTGATCGATGGGCGCCGCACGTTGAGCTCGACCCAATTGGAGCGGCAGGATTATTTTCTCAATGAGCTGCACCGCCAGGGCCTCTACGCGAATCTCAACCTACATGTCGGTCGCGAACTCACGGAGGCTGAGGGCTTCTCTCGCGATGGACTGCCTTACGCGACGCGCTTCGACAAGTACCTCCTCTATTTTGAACCGCAGGCGAAGCTGCGGCTGAAGGAGTTTGCCCGTGACTATCTCCTGCACCTGAACCCCTATCGCAAGCTGCGGCGCGTCGACGATCCCGGCATCGCGATGATCGAGATCACGAACGAGAACTCGTTCAGCAAATTCGGACCGGAAATCGCGGCGGGCCTGCCTGAACCGCACCGCGGTGAATTCAAGCGCCAGTGGAACGCGTGGTTGGCGGGGCACTACGACGGAACGGCGGCGCTGCGAAAGGCCTGGGGCGGGAGCAACGAGGCGCTCGGGACGACACTGGCCGAATCGACAGCGTGGCGCGACGGACTCGGTGCGTGGCGGTTGAAACAAAGTCGCGAATTTCCGTTGCGGGCCATTCCAGGCCAGAAAGGCCCGCAGCCTGATCTCCCGGCGCTGCGCTTGGAGCCGCACGGGGCGGCGCCGGATCTGAATTCGCAGGAAATGCAGTACCCGAACCTCGTAGTCGAGGCGGGCCAGGTTTACACGCTGACGTTTTGGGTGCGGGCCGATGCGCCGCGTTCGTTGTTCGTCGATGTCTCAAATGCCGGACCGGGTAATTGGAATCCCGTGGGCTACCGGGAGACGCTGGCATTGCGGCCCGAGTGGCAACGCGTGCACCGGGTGTTTCGGGCGGCCGATTCAATTCCGGGCGGCACGCGCCTGTGCTTCAAGTTCGGTGGCGGCGGCGTGCCATTTGCATTGGCCGGGCTGACCCTGCGCCGGGGCGGCGACTGGATCGTCGTGCCGGCGGGCCAGACCCTGGAGGGGCGCGACGTCGAGATCCCGGTCGCCGGCTGGAGCGAAGTGGCGCAACGCGACGCGGTACGGTTCATGGCGGACACCGAGGAGGCGTTCATTCGCGAGATGGTGGATTTTCTGAAAAAAGATCTCGGCGTGCGCGTGCCGATCACGGCGTCGCAGATCACCTATCATTCGCCGCAAATTGTCGCCGCGACCTGCGACTACACCGACATTCATTCCTATTGGCAGCACCCGCGTTTCCCGCGCAAGCCGTGGGATCCCGTCGACTGGGAGATCCGCAACACCCCGATGGAGACCGTGCCCGACTCTGACGCGTTGCTGAGCCGCGCGCCGTGGCGCCTGCTCGACCGGCCGTTCACGATCTCAGAGTGGAACATCCCCGATCCCCATGACACCGCCGCGAGCGTGGTGCCGTTTGCCGCGATGGTGGCGGCGCTGCAGGACTGGGACGGTGTCTTCTTTTTCCAATATCACGGGGGCGGCGATTCCGGCTGGTACGACGACAAGGTGCAGCGCTTCTTCTCGTTTAACGGCCAGCCCGCCAAGCTCGCGTTGCTGACCGCGTGCGCGCACCTCTTCCGGCGCGGCGATCTTGCCCCGCTTGCCGGAGTTGCCGCCGGCACGTTGGAAAAGATGATGCCCGCCACGATGGGGCTGAGTCGCCGGGTTGGAATCGATCCGAAGGCCACGACGGCGGCGAAGGAAGCGCCTTCTACCGGGAAGCGGCTCGCGACTCCGGACGAGAGCGTGGTATGGGATGCCACTGATGCCGCCCGGGCCCGAGTGGTCGTCAACACACCGGGAACGCTCGCTGCGTGGGGATTGTTGGGTGGCCAGCGGATCGCGCTGGGCGATACCACCTTCGTCCTCGGAACGATTGAACGGGACTATGCGGCGGTGGTGCTCACGAGCATGGATGGCGCGCCGCTCGCGACGACGAAACGCGCGCTCTTGACGGCGGTCGGTTCCGCGACGAACCCGGGTATGAAGTGGAACACGAGCCGCACCTCGGTGGGCAAAGACTGGGGAACCGGCCCGGCCGAAGTGAACGGCATTGAGGTGGAGTTGGCGCTGAGCCGTGCGGGCGCGCGCGTGTACGCCCTCGACGGCCGCGGGGCGCGGAAGGGCGAAGTGGCGGCGAGCGATGGCCCGGGCGGCCGGCGCTTTCAGTTCGGATCGGAACATCGTACGCTCTGGTACGAAATCGCGTGGTAGCAGCGGCGCGTTTGAGGCTTGATGACGCTTCGGCGTGGGTTCTTGTTTCGACGCGCGCCGTCCCGAAGATGCGCGTTTCGACTCAATTCCCCGGGAGTCGGATGTTGTCCGAGGAGAAACAATGAACTTCGCACCCACCGCCGCTCCCATCCTTCCGCTTCGACGCGCACTCCGGTCCGCTGCCGGAGGGAGGAACCTCCTTTGGCTCGCCGTCGCCATGACCCTGCTCGGGATGACCGGTCGGGCGGCCTTCGCGCAAGGTCTCCAGCCACCCGGATTTCGCCCGCTTCCTCCCGGGGTTCATGCGCTCGTTGGTGGGAAGGTGGTCATGAAGCCAGGGGCGGTGCTCGATCGCGCCACCATCGTTGTGCGCGATGGCTACATCGCCGCGGTCGGGGGCGACGTGACCGTGCCGCCGGACGCCCGGGTGTGGGACATGGCGGGCCTGACGATTTACGCCGGCTTCATCGAGCCGTATCTCCAGCTGGGAGAAACCGCACCGCCGGTGTCCACGACCTTTGTGGAACCGATCGGGGCCTCCACTCGCACTGCCGGTGGTGGGGTTAACTTCTTCGGTGTGCCATCGCAAAAGCCGGACGGCACAGCGCGGGGTACGGGAAACGCCGTCGGCAAGGTCACGCCCGAAGTCCGCGCGGTGCGCACCTATCAACCTGACGCGAAATTGCTCCGTTCCCTGCGCGAACTTGGTTTCACCACCGCCGTTGTCGCGCCCGGCCGCGGCATCATCCGTGGATCCAGTGCGCTCGTGACGCTGATCGACGAGGACCCGAACCGCCTCGTGATCAAGCCCGACGTCTTCCAGCATGTGGCGCTCGAGACGCACACCGACGACGACAAGCCGTATCCTGGATCTCTGATGGGAGCGATCGCGACGGTGCGGCAGAGTTTTTTCGACGCCCGGCATTACGCCTTGAACCAGGCCGACTGGCAGGTACGGCCGCAGGGTCGGCTCCGGCCCGAGTTCGATCCCTCGCTCGAAGGTCTTCAGCCCGCTGCAAGCGGCAAGCAACGGGTGCTGATCGAGCCGGGGAGTGTCCTGATGGTGGATCGCGTTGCCCGCGTGGCCCGTGAACTCGAACTTGATTTCGCCATCGTCGCCTGCGGCGAAGAATGGCGTCGCCCCGATCTCCTCGCTGAAATGGGAGCGACCTTCGTCGTGCCACTGGATTTTCCCGCCCTGCCGAAGCTGCCCGACGACGACGATTGGGAACAGGTCCGGCTGGATCATTTGCGCGCTTGGGACTGGGCCGCGGAAAACCCTGCGATCCTGCGCCAGCAGAAGCGCGACATCGCCCTGACGACCTACGGCCTGGGCGACCGCAAGCAATTCCGCCCGAACCTGCGACTCGCACTGGAACGCGGTCTCTCGGAGGAAGACGCCCTCGCCGCGCTCACCACGGTGCCAGCGGGACTTTGCGGTGTCGCGCAGCAACTCGGCACCATCGAGCCCGGCAAGATCGCCAACCTGACGGTCGTGGAGGGCAAGGGCTACTTCGATCCCGAGGCCCGCGTCCGCGCCGTCTGGGTCGACGGTCGCCACGTGTTCGTGCAGCCCGCGAAGGAAACGCCGCCGGCGACTCCGGCGCCCGACGCCACCGCCGCCGCGAAAGAAACCGCGGACAAGGAGGAAAAGGAGAAGAAGGAAAAGGAACTGAAGGATCTGCGCCGGCAGCGAATCGCGCGCAGTCCGCTCGACGACCGCGGCCCGCTCCCGGGGCCTTCATCGCTGATCCTGCGCCATGCGACGGTGTGGACCTCCGCCGCTGCGGGTGTCATTCCGGACGGTGAGGTGGTTGTCGCCGACGGCCGAATCACTGCGGTGCGCGCGGCAACCACCGCCACCGGCAATGTGATCGACCTTACCGGACTCGTCCTCACGCCGGGGTTGATCGATGCCCACAGCCACACCGCCATCCTCGGCCTCGTCAATGAGTCGACCCTGCCGTCGACGGCGATGTGCCGGATCGGCGATGTGGTGAATTCGGAGACGCGCACGATTTCTGAGCAACTGGCCGGCGGCCTGACGACGGTCAGTCTCCTGCACGGTTCGGCCAATCCGATTGGCGGGCAGAACCAGGTGATCAAGATGCGCGATGGCGCCAGCCCCGAAGGTTTGAAATTCGCGGCCGCGCCGTCGGGCATCAAATTTGCCCTGGGAGAAAACGTGAAGCAGTCGAATTGGGGCGACAAGATGAAGTCACGGTTCCCGCAGACGCGCATGGGCGTGCCGGCGTTTTACGCCAACCGGTTTACCGCGGCCCGCCAGTACCTCGAGGACTGGGCCCGGTTCGGCCAGTCTGGCGGTTTGCCGCCCCGCCGCGATCTTGAGTTGGAGGCCCTGGGCGAAATCCTCGAGCACCAGCGCCTGATTCATTGCCACAGCTACCGGGCGGATGAGATTCTCGCGTTCCTGCGGACGATGGAAAGCTTCGGCGTCCGGGTCGCCTCGCTCCAACACGTGCTCGAGGGCTACAAGGTGGCGGACGAGATCGCGGTCCACGGCGCGGGCGCGTCGACGTTCGCGGACTGGTGGGCGTACAAGTTTGAGGTCTACGATGCGATTCCCCAAAATGGCAGCCTCCTGCGGGACCGTGGCGTGGTCGTTTCGATCAACTCGGACTCTTCGGATTTGGCGCGCCGGCTCAACACCGAGGCGGCGAAGTCGGTGAAATTCGGCGGCACGCCGGAGGCGGAGGCGCTGAAATTCGTGACGATCAACCCGGCGCGGCAATTGGGCATCGCCGACCGCGTGGGCTCGCTGGAGCCGGGCAAGGACGCAGATTTTGCCGTCTGGACCAAGGCACCCCTCGATGCGACCAGCGTCTGTGTGCAGACGTGGATCGACGGTCGCAAATACTTCGAACGCGCCAACGCCGGCCCGCGCGCCGCGGCCCTGGTCAAGGAGCGCGCAGACCTGATCGCCAAGGCGAAACAACTCAAGAAACTCGGCGGCGATGACGGGGGAAGCGACGACGGCGGCGGTGGTGGTGGCCGCTCCTTTTTCCGCGTCGCACTGGAACATCAATTCGACGGCGTGTGCCGCCACTGTCTCGACGAGCAGGAGGGCCGCCAATGAATTCCAACGTGATTCCTTCTTCATGCGATGCGGCGCTGTCTTGGCGCCGACTAACCGCCGGTCTCGCACTGGTCGCCGCCCTGCTGGCGGCCTGCTTTATCCCAGCTCGGGCCGAGACCTTGCTCCTGACGGGAGCCACGGTCCACACGGTCTCCGGCGCAACCTATGCGCCGGGCGACGTGCTGATTAAGGACGGCAAAATTACAGGAGTGTTCGACGCCGGAAGGGCACAGCGCCCGCCTGACGTGGCGGGGACGGTCAAAATCGACCTGCGCGGGCAGCACCTCTATCCGGGCCTGATCGCGTTGAACTCCGGATTGGGACTCGCGGAGATTTCCGCGGTTCGGGCGACGCTCGACTCGCGCGAAGTCGGCGAGTTCACGCCGGAAGTGCAGTCATGGCTCGCGGTAAATCCGGATTCGGAATTGCTCCCGGTGGCGCGCGCCAACGGCGTCGCCTACTTCGAACCCGCGCCGGGCGGCGCCGCGGTGTCGGGACAGTCGGGACTCGTCGCGCTTGATGGATGGACCTATGAGCAAATGACGTTTCGACCCGCGGTGGCGCTGCACGTCTACTGGCCTGAGGTCGATCTTGATTCCACGCCGAAGGCGCGCGCCAAGGACCCGAAGAAATGGAAGTCGCTGGAGGATCAGGCCCGGGAGCGTCGGGAGAAACGGCAGGCGCTTGAGGAATTTTTCGAGGAGGCCCGCGCCTATGTGCTGGCCAACGCAGCGACGGGAACCACGCCCCGGCCGAAACCCGTGCCCGCCTGGGAGGCGATGGGACCCTTTGTGCGCGGGGAAAAACCCATCACCGTCCACGCCGACGATGTGCGCGCGATCCGGGCGGCCGTGCAGTGGGCGGAAAAGAATCGTTATCGAATCACGCTCGCCGAGGCTCGCGATGCCTGGATGGTTGCGCCGCTGCTGGCGGAGAAAAAGATCCCTGTCGTCTTCAATCACGTCTTCACCCTGCCGCCGAGAGACACCGACTCCTATGATGTCCATTTCTCGGCGCCGGCCGTGTTGCACCGCGCGGGAGTTCCGGTGGCCTTTTCCCTCGGCGTCGAACGTGCCTCGTTGGTGAAAAACCTGCCGTACGAGGCGGCCCAGGCCGTTGCCCACGGGCTGCCGGCAGACGAGGCGCTTAAGGGCCTCACCCTGTATCCCGCGCAGATTGCCGGTGTGGCGGAGCAACTCGGATCGATCGACGTCGGCAAGGTGGCGACGCTGTTCGCCGCCGACGGTGACATCCTCGACATCCGCGCCCAGGTGAAGCGCCTGTGGATCGCGGGTCGGGAGATCGGGCTGGAAACCCGGCATACCCGATTCTACGAAAAATACCGCCACCGGCCAAAGCCGTAACGGGATCTTCCTTACGGCCGATCGAAGTCCGGATTCAGCCGGCGGCGCAGCAAATCGAGGGCGTACGCGGTATAAAGCCAGGCATGGTCCGGACTGACCCGGGCGTAATTGCAGCGGGCGCGCCCTTGGGGCGAGGGGATGACCAGGAGCGGCGCTGAGCCCGCGGAAGCGGAGACTGGCGGTGCAACCTGGGTGCCCAAGGCGGTCCCGACCAAGAGGCGTCCGTCGGCCAGCACCATCATTCCGTCCAGCCTGCCGGCGCCATCGGAGGGGACGCCGAGTTTGTACGACACGCGATCGGTGCCGGCGACCTTGGCATCTGCGCCGAGGGGAAATCCATGAATCACGTCGGAATTGAACTCGGCGACGAGGAGGGTCTTTTCGTCGCGGGAAAGCGCGATGCCATTGGGCCCCCAGGCGAGAGTGGCACCGACCGAACGTTCAAAGGTGCGGGCCGCCAGGCGCCACACCAGCTTGGTCGGTGGCTCGGTGTAGAAAATCGTGCCGTCGCGGAGAATCGTGATGTCGTTGGACTGCGTGCCCTGCGTGACCGCGATTTTCTGCCAGGTCTTCGGATCCCACGCGTAGATGCATTTGTCGCCGCTGGCACAGCCGTAGAGGCGTCCGTCCGGTCCGAAGGCGATGCCATTGGCCTTGCCGGTGGCGCCATCGAGCAGCGTCTTGGTGGAGGAATTTTTCTCGACCTTGAAGAGCTGCCCCCGGGGCACGTCGGTGAAATAGAAATGGCCCTCGGCATCCCACGCCATGCCCTCGGCAAATTGGTGGCCGCTGGAAACCACTTCCCATTCGGAACCCGGGGCGAAGACGAGGTCGGCGGCGGGTAGAACGCCGGGCAGAAAAAACAACAGGGAAAGAAGGCGGGGGTTCACGACCACAGCGAAGTGATCGGCGGGCCAAAGGAAACTGGAATTTTACGCCAATGATCTGATCGAAAGCCCCCAACCGTCTGTTAACCGCGAGTGCCGTCCCGTAGCTGCGAGCGCCAGCGAGTGGACCGGGAAAACGCGACCGAGCCTCCACTTGCTGGGGCTCGCGGCTACGGGTAACTGTCCAAGTGGAGATGCGCCCGACCGCCGATGGATCTTGGCCCCAGCCCTCAGTTTTTCAAAAACGGCGCCACCTCGCTCCAAACCTTCTTCAGCCTCATCTGGAAGGCCGGACTCCGGCTGATCTCCTGCACAATCGGCTCAGCCAGCGTCCAGCCGCCCACGAGGTCGCTGGGAAAGTGCACGCCGGCGTAGATCCGGCCCCACGCCGCCCGGTGGGCAAATTCAAACAACTCGGTCCGTTTTTCCGGAAAAATTTCGGCCAGCACGCCGGCCCGGGTGAAAATCGACGTGGTGTGACCGCTGGGATAGGAGTCGTTCGACGGCTTGCCGACGCAGGGTTGGACGCTCGGATCCACCACCCACGGGCGCGCGCGGGCGAACAGCTTTTTGGCGACCTCGGTGATCTCATGCCGATCCTCGTCCACGTCCTTCAGCAGGGCTGCGGTTTCCGGCAGGTTTTCCCGGGTGAACCACTTTCCGATCACATCGCCCGACATGAAGGCGTCATTTTTGTCGACCCGCTTTGCCCACGCGATCTGGTCCGGAGTTCGCCAAGCCTGCGCTTGCAGGACAGCTTCCAGGTCGGCTCTTGCCGACAACGTGCCGGTGGCAGGAGGCGCCGGAAGGACCTTGGCAACGTCGACCGACGTCGGCTGGGCAAAATGGGTCGCAAACGGCTTTCGCGGCGCGGTGGCGGTCGCGCCCGCCTTCATCCCGCTTTCCTGGGCCTGGCTCCAGAAACCGGGCAGGGCGAGCAGGGCGAATGCGAGCAGGGGCAGGGAGCGGAGCGGTGGTTTCATGTGGGGAAACACGTAATGGCTAAATCGCTCCCGGCAATTTCCGATTGGCGGACCGGTTCCGCCGCTCCGGTCACACCGGCTCGTTGATCACCGGATTCGTCAATGCGCCGATCTTCTCGATGTCGATCGTCACGGTGTCGCCGGCCTTCAACCAGACCGGTGGATTGCGCGCAAAGCCGACACCGTGCGGCGTGCCGGTCATAATTACCGTGCCGGGCAGCAGTGTTTTGCTGCCGCTGAGGAATTCGATCAGGGTCGGCACGTCGAAGATCATGTCGTCGGTGTTCCAGTCCTGCATCGTCTGCCCGTTCAAGATCGTGCGGATGCGGAGCGTGTTGGGGTTGGGGATTTCGTCCTTCAACACGAGCACCGGGCCGAGCGGGCAAAAGGTGTCGAACGCCTTGGCCTGACACCACTGGCCGCCACCGAAATCACGCTGCCAGTCGCGGGCCGAGACGTCGTTGCCGCAGGTGTAGCCGAGGACGTAGTTGAGCGCGTCGGCCTTCGAGACGTTCTTGCAGCGCTTGCCGATGACGACGGCGAGTTCGCATTCGTAGTCGACCTTCGTGCTCGGGAGTTTCACCGGCAACTCGATCGGATCGCCGGGGTTCTGCAGCGAGGCGGTGTTCTTGATGAACAGCACGGGGTGCTTGGGCGGCTGATTGCCGCTCTCGGCCGCGTGTTTTTTGTAGTTCAGGCCGATGCAGAGGATGATCGTCGGCGCCACGGGGGCGAGCAGCTTGCCCGGTTTCACGACGCGGTCGGTGACGTGGAAGTCGCCGTAGAGGTCGCCGGTGATTTCGCGGGCGGAACCGTCGGATTGGAGGGCGGCGTAAGCCGGGCCGGTCGGGGTGAGGTGGCGGATGATTTTCATGAGGAAGTAATGACGTCGATGCCGCGCAGTCCGAAGTAGGGCGCCCAAAAGTGTCATCGGTTACACTTCGGTCAAGGCGCGTTTGCCGGGGTGAAGAAAATCAAACTCCGCGAAGCATCTGCCTAATGCCGGCCACCCACCGCCTCGTGGCCGCGAGCGCCAGCGAGTGGATCGGAAAACCGCGACCACGCCTCCGCTCGCTGGTGCTCACGGCTACGGGTGACCGTCAACGTGGAGATGCGCCCATAAAACCGCTCGCCTGCGACCAACCGGATATTTACTTCGTGAATCATGCCCCCACGCCAATCCTCCGCCCGGAAACTCGTGCTCCTCATCGGCACGGTGAAGGGCGTGTTCCTCTACCACACCGATGAGCGCCGAAGCGACTGGCACTTGACGGGGCCGCATCTGGGCGGTGTTCAGCGTGTGCGGTGACAGTCGCAGTGGACGAATTCTCGCGGGCACGGGGCATTTCCTGCACGGGCCGACGATCCGCATCTCGTCAGATTTTGGCGTGACCTGGGAGGGCGTGAAACACGATCCGAAGTTCGCTCGGGGCGCGAACGCGGAGCTGAAGCACATCTGGCAGATCGTGCCGGGCCATGCCTCGCAACCGGGCACGTGGTATGCGGGGGTGGATGACGCGGCGCTGTTCGTGAGTCGCGACGACGGCGCTAAGTGGACCGAGTTGAAGGGGCTGACGAATCATCCCACGCGTCCACGGTGGACTCCGGGCTTCGGTGGACTGTGCCTGCACTCGGTGCTGGTCGATCCGACCGGCGCACGGCGCCTGTGGGTGGGCATTTCGTCGGTGGGCGTGTTTCGCAGCGACGATGGCGGGAAGGCTTGGAAGCTCTGCAACGAGGGTCTGCCCAATATCGCGCCGGAGTTCATCAAGGATCCCGACATGGGCCGGTGCGTGCACAAGCTGGCGATCGACCCCACCCGGCCGGGCGTGCTCTACGTCCAGTTTCATGGCGGCGTGTATGTTTCGGAAAACGCAGGGGACTCGTGGACGCGCATCTCGGCGGGATTGCCGCATGATTTCGGTTTTCCGATGGCGGTGACGGAGCGCGGCGACCTGTTTGTCGTGCCCCTGCTTGCCGACAACAACCGGGTCGTGCCCGACGGCGCGTTGAAAGTGTGGCGTTCCCGCGACCGCGGACGCACGTGGCGGGCGCTGACGAAAGGCCTGCCGCAGAAAGATCACTTTGTCGGCGTGCTGCGCGATGCGATGACCGCCGACCCGTTCTCGCCCGCCGGCCTTTATCTCGGCACCACTGGCGGCGAATTGTATTTTTCGAAAAACGATGGGGACACGTGGCGCAAATTGCCGGCCAATTTCCCGCGCATCACGACCGTGAAGGCGTGGGTGGTGTGACGAGCCCGTGCGGGAACCGGGTCCGCTCGCTGGCGCTCGCAGCCACGGGAGGAACATCGCCTGTTCGTGATCCACTCGCTGGCGCTCGCAGCTACGAGAGGAACATCGCCTGTTAGTAGCCGCGAGCGCCAGCGAGTGGATTCACGGCGAAGATTTTTCGATGAGGTAGTTGTAGCACCGCCAGAATCGTTCCCAATAGTGGCTTTGGCGCGGATCAAACTCCGGATATCCCGGAAGGCAGCAGCCAAGATTGGGGTAATCTTGCCACTCGGAAACAAGACAGGCGCGGGCGGGATTCTCGAAGATGTAGCCGGCGCAATCGCGAAACGCGCCGCGTTCTCGTTCCGCTTCGGTCAGCGCGTGATCGTAGGGTTGCCGCTGCCAGTCGGCCGGCGCGAGGAGCGGGCGCAGATGCTTGCGCAGGAATTCGATGGCGACACGTTGATCGGAGCCGTGTGCGTTATGGCCAAGCCACAGCAGGTGCACGTGATCGGGCATGAGGACGTACGTCGGACACACGAGATCGTAGCGGGCGCACGCGTGGAGGAGCGTGAGCCGCCAGGCGTGGTGAAATGCAGGCGTGAGCCAACCGGTGGCCCGATTTTCGACGTTCAGCGTCCAATGGACGAATGCCCGGCCGCGGTAGAATTCCGGAGCGAGGCGCGGCAGATGACGTTTTTCCACTCGCGGGGAATCCACTCGCTGGCGCTCGCGGCCACGGGATAAGGACTCATCAGGGTTCATCGAAGCTCTGATTTTCCACTCGCTGGCGATCGCGGCTACACTCTTTTGACTTCGTGGCGGCGAGCGCCAGCGAGTGGCCCTTTGCCCGCCGTCGCCTTACGCCGACGTTGCGTCTGCCGTGTAGGCTTCCATCCCGACGCAGGAGCAGACGAGATTGCGATCGCCGTAGACGTTGTCGACCCGGCCGACGCTCGGCCAGAATTTGCTCGCGCGCGTGAAGCGATCCGGAAATGCCGCCGTCTCGCGCGAGTAGGGATGATCCCAGGCATCGGCGCAAACGACCTTGGCGGTGTGCGGCGCAAACTTGAGCGGGTTGTTGGTCTTGTCCGATTCGCCGTTCGCGACCGCCTGCATCTCGCCGTGGATCGAGATCAGCGCGTCGCAGAAACGATCCAACTCGCTCTTCGCCTCGCTCTCGGTCGGCTCGATCATCAGCGTGCCGGGAACGGGAAACGACATCGTGGGGGCGTGATACCCGTAATCCATCAGGCGCTTGGCGGCGTCCTCGACCTCGAGGCCGTGCTTCTTCCAGGCGCGGAAATCGACGATGCACTCGTGCGCGATCAGGCCGGCGTTGCCGCGGTAGAGCACCGGGAAGAATTTCTCAAGGCGCCGGGCGACATAGTTGGCGTTCAGGATCGCCCGCTGCGTCGCCTCGGTGAGTCCGTCGGGTCCCATCATCCGGATGTACATCCACGAGATGACCAAAATCGAGGCGGAGCCGAAGGGGGCGGCGCTAATTGCGCCGATTTGAGATTTGGAATTCGAGATTTGAGATTCCGGTCGTGTTGGCACGACCGGATGTCCCGGCAGGAACTTGGCGAGATGCGCCGCGACGCCGATTGGGCCCATCCCGGGGCCGCCGCCGCCGTGCGGGATGCAGAACGTCTTGTGCAGGTTGAGATGGCACACGTCCGCGCCGATGAAGCCGGGCGAAGTGAGGCCGACCTGCGCGTTCATGTTGGCGCCGTCCATGTAAACCTGGCCGCCGTTCGCGTGGATCGCGGCGCAGATGTCCATGATGCCGGCCTCGAACACGCCATGGGTTGACGGATACGTGACCATCAGGGCCGCCAGTTCCCGGGCATGGGTCGTGGCCTTGGCCATGAGATCAGCGAGATCGATGTTGCCGTTGGCGTCGCACGCCACCGGCACGACCTTGAAGCCGCACATCGCGGCGGTGGCGGGATTGGTCCCGTGCGCACTCGTGGGAATGAGGCAGATGTGGCGGTGGCCCTCGCCGCGCGACTCGTGATAGGCGCGGATGACAAGCAGACCGGCGTATTCGCCCTGCGAGCCGGCGTTGGGTTGAAGCGAGACGGCCGCGAAGCCGGTGATTTCGGCCAGCCAGGTCTCAAGGTCCTGGAAGAGCTTCGCGTAGCCGCGCGTCTGGTCGGCGGGGGCAAACGGATGCAGTTTGCCGAACTCCGGCCACGACACGGGAAACATCTCGCTCGTGGCGTTGAGCTTCATTGTGCAGGACCCGAGCGAGATCATCGAGTGGCAGAGGGAGAGATCCTTCGCCTCGAGCCGGCGGATATAGCGGAGCATCTCGTGCTCCGTATGGTAGCGGTGGAATACCGCCGCCTTGAGGAAGGTGCTTTGCCGATCGTGCGAAGTGGGGAAGGCGGCGAGCTGAGAGCTGAGAGTTGAGAGCTGAGAGTCCAGGTCAGCACTCGCGGACTCACTGAAGAAGGACAGGATCGTCGCGATGTCCTCAATGGTTGTGGCTTCGTCGAGCGCGATGCCGACGGTGTAGGCGTCGATGCGGCGGAGATTGATCTTTTTCGCGGCGGCCGCGGCGTGCACGCGTTCGGCGGCGACATTCGAGACGGTGAGCGTGTCGAAAACCGGCTCGGCATTCACCTTGGCGCCAGCGCGGCGCAGGCCCGCGGCGAGCAGTTCTGTGAGCAGCTTCACGCGGCGCGCGATTTTCTTCAGGCCTTCGGGCCCGTGGTAGACCGCGTACATCGAGGCCATCACGGCGAGCAGCACCTGGGCGGTGCAGATGTTCGACGTGGCCTTGTCGCGGCGGATGTGCTGCTCGCGGGTGCCGAGCGCGAGGCGCATCGCGGGGTCGCCCTGCGCGTCCTTCGAGACGCCGACGAGGCGGCCGGGCATCTGGCGTTTGAACGCATCCTTGGTGGCGAGAAAGCCGGCGTGCGGTCCGCCAAAGCCCATCGGCACACCGAAGCGCTGGGCGGATCCCACGGCGACGTCCGCGCCGAATTCGCCCGGCGCACGCAGCAGCGTGAGCGCGAGCAGGTCGGCGGCGACGATCGTGAAGGCGCCGGCGGCGTGGGCGGCCGCGAAGAACGCGGCAAAGTCATGGATCGAGCCCGTGGTGTCGGGGTACTGCACGAGCACGCCAAAGCAGCTCGGGCCGACCTCAAACGTCCGGTGGTTGCCCACCACCACAGTGATGCCGAGTGGGGTCGCCCGGGTTTTTACGATGTCGATTGTCTGCGGATGGCAGGCTTCGGATACGAAAAACGTCCGGTGCGCAGCGGTGTCGCCTTCTTTCAGGCGGTGGCACATCATCATCGCCTCCGCCGCGGCGGTGCCCTCGTCGAGCATCGACGCATTGGCGATTTCGAGGCCCGTCAACTCGGTGATCAGGGTCTGAAAATTGAGCAACGCCTCAAGGCGGCCCTGGGAAATCTCCGCCTGGTAGGGCGTGTACGCCGTGTACCAACCCGGATTCTCCAGGATGTTCCGCTGGATGACGGGCGGGGTGAACGTGTCGGAGTACCCGAGGCCGATGAAGCTGCGAAACACCTTGTTTTCGCCCGCGATGCCTCGCAGTTCGGAGAGGGCGGCGCTCTCGCCGATGGCGGCCGGCAGGTTGAGTGGTCCGCGACGGATGGGCGCGGGAACCGCGGCGTCGGTCAGTGCGTCAAGCGACGCGTAGCCCAGGGTCGCGAGGAGGGCGCCGGTCTCGGCGGCATTGTCGCCTTGATGACGGCGGGCGAACGAATCGGTGGGAGCAAGCAGGTCGCGAAGCGAGGACATGATTTTCGCGGACGCTAGGGGAGGATCGGGGCTGCGCAACCGTGATTTGGCCCACGCCCGGCAATTAAGGATTTGTTTCGGGGCGCGAAGCGGCTCTTGTCACGTCCCATGACCCGCGCCGAACGCGCCGCCTTCATCGACCGCCGGCTGGCCGAACTCTATCCCGCCACACCCGTGCCGCTGGATCATCGGGATGCGTTTACGCTGCTGATCGCGGTGCTGCTCTCGGCGCAATGCACGGACAAGCGGGTCAACGAGGTCACGCCTCGGCTATTCGCGCGGGCCGACACCCCGGAGAAGATGGCGCTCGTGCCGGTGGAGGAGATCCAACAATTCATCCGGCCCTGTGGACTCTCACCGCAGAAGGCGAAGGCGATTGCCGGCCTTTCACGCCTCCTCCTGGAGAAACAAGGCGGGCGGGTGCCCCGGACATTTGAGGAACTGGAGGAATTGCCGGGCGTCGGCCACAAGACGGCGAGTGTCGTCATGGCGCAGGCGTTCGGGGTGCCCGCGTTTCCCGTCGATACTCACATCCATCGGCTGGCGCAGCGGTGGAAGCTTACCTCAGGGCGCAGCGTCGAGCAGACGGAACGCGACTTGAAGGTCCTCTTTCCGCGGGAGCATTGGAACCAGCTCCATCTGCGGATCATCTTTTATGGTCGCGAGCATTGCACGGCGCGGGGATGCGATGGCACGACGTGCGAGATTTGCCGGGCCGTGGTGCCGGAACGGAAACGCGGCGTGACGACAAAAAAGTGAGGCCGCAGATTTCTGGGACGGAGTGGCCCCCTGGGCGCCGCGCGAGGTGGGAGCACAAAAAATCCGCCCTGCCGGCTTGAACCGGGAGGGCGGATGTGACGCGCCAGGCGCGTTCAGCTGAAGGCGAGTTCAGGCTTTGGTTTCGAAGAGCCGTTGAGCTTCAGCATCGGACGGCGGTTGTTTCCCTTGGCTGGAGGCAGGGCGTGGGCGGTGGACGGCGCATGCTCGGCGGAGGCGGGATGGGCTTTTTCCACCCGTTTCTCGGCGGGCGCCGTGGCGTGTTCGGTGGAAAGGCCGACGAGCGCGGCGAGTTGCACGGCGGCGAAGCGCAGTTCTTCGGACTGGGCGTTCAACTCCTCCGAGGCGCTGGCCGTTTCTTCGGCGGTCGCGGCATTGGACTGCGTGACCTTGTCGAGCTGGCTGATGGCGGTGTTGATCTGGTCGATGCCCGAGCTCTGCTCGGTCGAGGCGGTGGAGACTTCGGCGACGAGCGTGTCGACGTGGCGGGCCTTTTCCAGAATCTGGGTCAGGCAGGCGGCGACTTGATTGGAAAGTTCCACGCCCTGTTCGCTGCGAGTGGTGGCCTCGGAGATCTTCTCGGCGGTCTCCTTGGCGGCGACGGCGCACCGTTGGGCCAGGCTGCGAACCTCATCGGCGACCACGGCAAAACCGGCGCCTGCTTCGCCCGCCCGGGCGGCTTCGACCGCGGCGTTCAGGGCGAGGATGTTGGTCTGAAACGCGATCTCGTCGATCGTCTTCAGGATCTTGGAGATGTCGGCCGAGGACTGGCGGATCGCCTCCATGGCCTGTTGCATGCGTTGCATCTCGGACGAGCCGCGTTCGGCTGCGGTCCGGGCCTCGTCGGCGGACACCTTGGCTGAGCCCGCGTTGCTGGCGTTGTGCTTGGTGGTGCTGGAGAGTTCCTCCAACGAGGAGCTGATTTCCTCCAGTGAGGCCGCCTGTTCGCTGGAGCCCTCGGCAAGGGACTGGCTGGCGGACGATACCTGGCCCGAGGCGGACGCGACCTGCAGCGAGCCCTGGGTCAGCGACTGCGACGTGGTGGACAGCACCTTGTTGATGCTGCGGACGATCAACAGGGCGCAGCCGATGCTCGCCGCGATCACCAGCACGAGTCCGATCATGACCTTGGTCGATGAGGAGGCGAGGCCTTCAGCGGTCGTGCGGGAGTATTCCAGGGTGCGCTCGATTGAGCGTTTCAGGACGCCGTTGACCACGGAGTCAAATTCGTCGCCGGCCTTGGCGCGTTGCGCACCCACCTGCTGGCTATGGCGGTAGTTTTTGATGATGGCGTCGACGCCCGCGTGATAGGTGTCGGCGGACTTCTTGACGACTTCAAGCTGCTTGAGATCGGCTTCCTCGGAGGTGATCTTCAGCAATTGCTGGCGGCGCTTCTCCATCTCGTCGAACTGCGGCAGCACCTTTTCGATCAGCTGGGGATCGCGCAGGGCCTGGGCTTTGAACGTGGCGACCCGGATGGCGTTGCCCGCATCGATGATGTGGTTGGCGATTTCGCTCTTGCTGCGGCGGATCTCCAGCTTGTCCTTGGAGAGGCCGGCAGAGATCTCCTTGGCCAGCATTTGGTCCTCTTCGTCGATGTAGCTGGAGATTTCCTTGACGAAGCTTGCCGCGGACGTGTCCAGCTGCTGGCGGATCTGGGCGAGTTCGACGACAAGGGTGCGGGTGGCCTCGAAGCCGGCGAGGTAGTTCTTGAGATCTTCTTCGGCGGCTTTCACGCCATCGCGGAGGGCGGTGAGCTCCGGGTGGCTGACGCTGAGTTTGCGGGCGTTGTCGAGGGCGGTCGACACGTTGCCGAGGTGTTTCTTGGCAAGTTCGAGCTCAGCGATGTCGCCCGTGAGACCATACGTGCGCACGGCGAGCTGGGCGTTGGCGGAAGCATCGCTCAATTCGGCGGAGACTCCGGCCTGGGGAGCGACGGCCTCGGCGAGGAACGAGGCCCCGGTTGCGGCGCTCCGCATGTGGTAGACCGCAAACAGCCCGAGGATGGCGCTGAAAACGACCAGAACGAGGAAACCGGCGTTGATCCGGCGCGAAATCGTGAGTGTTGAGGTATCCATGGTGAATCGGAGAGTTCCGGAGTTGAATAAATGTAACGCTGAACAGAACGGCTCCTTTGG
The DNA here is from genome assembly GCA_947474365.1 of Opitutia bacterium. Classification (GTDB taxonomy): domain Bacteria; phylum Verrucomicrobiota; class Verrucomicrobiia; order Opitutales; family Opitutaceae; genus ER46. The sequence continues at coordinate 76,883 of CANJIU010000010.1, forward strand.
GCGGCTCCTTGAACGGATTGTTTCCCCCGGGTCGGAAGTAAGTTTTGATAATGGCCTGGGCAATAAACCCTGTGCCGGAATTGGGGCGGCGCTGAACGGTTGTTTTCATGGGAGGATTTCCTCTCCCGACGAGGGGAAACTGCTTGGAGGCGCCGCAGGCCTTCGCGACATCGTGCCGAAAACGGGACAAGAAATGCGTTTCATTCCTGGTCAGGCGGCGATTTCCCGATGCTGATGGGACCGCGGTTAGGATGATTCCAAAACGCGGATGGGTGGGTGGGGCAGACCTGAGCGGCCTGGCGATGATCGGGAGGGGCGAAGTCAGTGGCGTCCGGCGAAAATGACTTGGTGGGGACGGACGGTTTTGCGCGGGTGGGCGGAGATGGGGGCAAAACAAAGGATTGATTTCAGCGGATCGGCTCCTAATGGTCGCGTTTCTTTCTGGACGCTTAGCTCAGTTGGTTAGAGCACCTGCTTCACACGCAGGGGGTCTGCGGTTCGAGTCCGCAAGCGTCCACCATCTAAAATCCTTGAGCTAAACGACCTTGGATTTTTTGAGTGAAATTTGGAAAAGGGACGAAAAAGTCGTTTTGGCGAGTTTTCGGTGATTTTCGGGGTTATTTTGTTCCTTTTTTGTTCCTTGCCGTTCCCTGCGCTTATGAGCGCGAGAAACGGATTTTGATGCCTCGTGCGATCGATTTTTTTAGGGCGCGATGCGACGATGGAGCGGCGGAGTTTTTTGTGAAGACTCGGCGGTTGCCGTTAGGGCGTGGTGGGGTTGAGAGCGAGATGAAGCACCGCCAACCGTTTTTGAGCAGTTCAACGATTCTTCCTGTTGCAGATTTCTGAGTCGCTCGGATTCGATGATGCGCAGCCACGTTTGGTCATCGACGAAAAATTCTTCGGCGTCGCAAATCAGCACCGGGAAACCTGGGAACGTCCTGAAGATCGATTCAGCCTCCGGGACGGTGAGTTTCGCCGGCGCGTAAGCGAGAATTACTTTCTCTCCTGCCCCGACGAAGGCTAGGAAAGGCAACTTCGGTGACAGACCTAAAATCACAGGCCGGAGTTCGAGGTGCATTGTGAGGTCGTTCGCGTTGCGCTGCCGGATGTGCCGGAGCGCGTGACTGAGGTGCGTGGACGGCAGAAAACACCGCCCAAGTGTAGTGTGGCGGTGAAGTAAAAAGGGGCGACCTTCCGCCGAGAGATAGAGAGAGACGGACTTGTTGTGATCGATCGCGAGAAGTGTGTCAGAGATATTGAGCATGTGATCTTGGTTGAACGGTGATGTCGGGTGCCGGTGAATGGAGAGCAGCGCCTAAGGTGAGTTCGCTGAGGGAGCGTGACGGGCGTCTCCTATTCCGCAGTGAGACGATTCCCACGTCTGCGGCCTATTGAGGTGTTTGCTGCACGACGTTCGGATTTCTAGCCCGCAGAACGGCACTTAGAGCACATAAGCCCAAGCCGTGTGGCGAAAGTTTCCCTGGATTGGCTTCTACCCGATACGGCACCACCAAATGAGGGACGTCCCCGAGTTTTGCCCCGAAGCCCCGCCCGAAGTTGGGTTCGTGCGGGTTGAGACAAACGGCGACGAGCGGCCGATTTCCACGGTGGATCACCGCGAAGGGAACTTGCGCTTCGGTGCCGACGCGCCGGATCTCCAGCCGGAAGTCCGTGCGGGCCCCGCGTCCGATCAGGAAAGTGATGAGAGTGCGGGCTAGAAATTCAGTGCCGTGCAAGGGATCGCCTGGCTGATTGCTTCGCACCACGAATCGGCCCCGGGCGGAGTCGTATAGGAGATGGTAACTGTCATCTGAGCTGCGCGCCCACACGTCGGTGGCAATTTGCGAGAGTATTGGAAAATTCATGGGATTAGTTGCGGGATGGGTCGCGCATCATGCGGGTGTGGATGTCGCGGTTTGCGAGGATTTGATCCTCGGTCACGAGCAGCGGCAGTTTGGGGAACGCGTTGAAAAGCGCGGTCGCTTCTTCGTGCGACACCGCCATGGGAACGTAAGCGATGACGACCCGTTCACGTCCGCTAACGAAAACGATGAGCGAGGGCTGTCGGGATAAGCCCGGGACCTCCGGATGGAGATCGAGGCGAATGCTAATGAGGCTGTAGTCGACGACGTCTTGCAGCAAGTCTGCCAAAGAGTCGGATTTCAGGTAGCGGTGGAACGGCGCGGCGCGCCGAAAGGAAATGTAAACTTGTTTTTTTTCGTCGTAACACAGATCGGCAAGGTGGAGCGGATCTGTTGCGACAAGGGTATCGGTGGGATGGAGCATATGAATTGGCGTAGTAGGGAGCGCGTCCGGGATGGTGTTTCATGACGATTCGCGCCTCGGCGGTGTGAAGAAGGCACAGTGATCGCGACGCGACAGAGCCGCGTGGGGCGAGCGAACCGTTCAGGCGTCGAATCGAACGGGACGGAAAATAAAAAAGGCCGGCACCGCGATGGATGCCGGCCTTGTGGATGCGTAGCCGTCAGGCTACGCCGCGTGCTCGTCGACACTGAATTCAATCCAGGATCGGAAGTCGGTGACGAGTGGCGGGAGGATGGTGGCGAGCGTTATCCGATCGATGATGCGTGAAGCAACTGCGGCATGCAGTTTCGGTAACGCATGGTCTGCGGGCAGATTGAGGAGCCTGCGGAGAGCGTTGAGTTGCGGTGCTGACGCAGTCGCCTCGTTTCCGAGGGGCTGAAAGGCATGCTTCGGCAGAATGGCCATGATCAACTCTGGGAGACATGTGAGCACGCGACCCAGCCAGAGGTCACCTCGTCCATCGTAGACCGCCACGTTGAGCGGGTCAGGATCGATGAGAATGAAGCGCTGGTTACCGTCAGCCATGGTGGAGATGTAGCTTGGAGCCCCAGGGTAGAGCGGGGGCGACCAGTGAGTCGGCACACCTCCGATTACGATGGTGTTGCGAGAATTGCGCGCTTGGCTGGCTAAATCGGCTTCGTGAGCCGCGCGTTGCAGGATCGCATGCGCGTCGCGCTGTTTGGTTCGGCTGCGGCTGAGCTGGAACTGTTCAGTCGAGTGGAGTATTTTCATGAGGGATTTGTTTGATGGGTTGTTTTTGTTAGACGCGTGAGCCGCTGGGTGATTGGAGGTAACTTCCGAAGTCAGTTCCGAATCGGGACTGAATCGAATGGGTCGAAAGTATGACGCTCGATTGTGCGTTATGCGGCCGAAGGGCCATCGCAGCGAAGCTCGCTGGCCCGCGGCCTCCGAATAGTCGAGGCTCAGAACAGCCTCGGAAGTTTTGGCGACATGAGCGTTTGCTCATGGAATCTGGCGCCAGTGAAAATGAAAAGGCCGGCACCTTGAGAGGGGCCGGCCTCGCTATCATGCGCAATCGTCAGATTAGGCTGCGACCGTCTTCGAGCTTGGGTTGATCCAAGCTTCGAAGTCCGCTGCGATTGGCGTGAGTGCCTTGCCGAGCACCACTCGATCGATGACCAATGAGACTGCCGACGCATGAAGTATCGGCAGTTCGTGATCGACAGGCAGATCGAGAACTTTTCGGAGCGTCGACAATTGGCGGGCCGATGCGACTTCGTCCACGGCGGGCAAGCTCAACGCGCGCCGGGGCAATGCAGCCAGGATCATTTCCGCCTGTTGCGTCAGCAGGCGACGCTGCCACAGGTCGCCGCTTCCCTCGTAAAGAGCCACATTGAGTGTTTTGGGATCGACGAGGAAAAGTCGTTTGATGCCCTCGGACATAGTCGTGATGTAGGGCGATGCTTCCGCAACGAACGGAGGCGACCAATAGGTCGGCACCCCTCCGATCGTAACGGTTTGGCGGACCTCTTGTGCCTGAGCGGCAAGAGTGTCTTTCTTGATGAAGCGTTGAAGTGCCTCAAGTGCGTCGAATTGTTTGCGACGGCTTTTGGTGAGCTGGAATATTTCGGTAGCTGGGAGTATTTTCATATGTTGGGTTGGTGGATGTTTGTTTGATAGCCATGCGATGCCGGATAGTCGGCAGCAGCACGCGAGAGCGTCCGCAGGCTTTGCGAACGGAGGCGGACTCTCTCGAAATCGGGTCCGAGATAAGATTGGCTCAGATGGGTCGAAAGAGTGACACGTCACTCTCCCCTACACTATTGGGCGGAGGGCAACCGCGGCGAAGCTCGGGGGCCAGCAGCGCTAAAGACACCCAAGGTTTGAAGTATGGCGGAGCGAGATGGGACGGGGCGCCGAAGACTGCGCAGCAGTCAGCCCCGCCGATCAAACGAGCGGGAGGTTCCCTGCACCCTTTTGGGGGAGCGGGGGAAGGGGCGTGTGGGGGAATGGTCACCCACGACAATCGCAGGCGAAGTCACACGTCTGGTAGGCACCGTCGTTGAGCGAAATTTCGAAGCCCTTCAAAATAGGTGCACACGCGTTCTCTCGGCAGAAGACAATGCACGCCGAGGTCAATTTCCGTTTGCTAGACAAGTGGCCACCCTCTTCGGCGGGGTTCGACTGGACACACGGCGGGAAATGCGTCGGTGGCTGACATCGGAAACAAGTTCGCGATTCCGCTGGGTGGAATCGGTTCGATATTCTGAAGCCGCTCCAATCTTCAAACTCGTCATGATCCTTCGATAACGGCCGACAATTCTAACTGAGGAATTTTCTCTTGTTCGATCGAGCGTCTGCGATCGAATAACTCGCGAGCAACGTCTCGTTCACTGTCAGTCAGATGAGGAAGATTGTAGTCAGTCGGAAGCTTTGCTTCCGTGGCGTAGGACTCATATTTTGCCAGCACTGAGCCATCCATTAGAATTGAGCGGACGTTCGGGAACTTCGCCCGGAGGCGATTTAAAATAACAAAGCCAAAGGGATCCAGATCGCCCCAATAGGTGAGATTAGTTTGGCGCAGCCACGTCAAATCCGCCACCCGCGCTGCCGCATTCCCTTCACCGAAGAGCACGAGCGCTCCACGCACCGGCGGGAAGGCAAGAAATGTCATCAGGTTTTCGACCATGAAGATCTTCTCCGCCCCCAATGGCTGGATTCGAAGCGTGTCGATGGAAACGGACAGATCATCCACGGGATAGCCGTTCGCAGTGCGGACCGCCTGATCAAGAAACCGAAAACGGAGGAACGACGCTGGCGGCTGGCGCAAGCCAAGCTGAGCAAAATAGTCAGGACCCTGTGTCCAATGGGGCCCAGGAATAGTGCTTAGGATACTACAGATCGTCCGTTGCTCATCGCCCAAAAGCTTTCCCGATACATGCAGTGGTAATTGGCGAGGATAACATTCCGGCCGCGGGAAAAGGAGCAAATAATTGAGCACCGCAGCTATGTCCGCCCATTTCCCTGACTTGGCCAACACGTCCAGCGGGTGCTCCCGCGCCCACGTCGATGCTGACGGCACCAAGTTTTCTATCAGGGTAATTTCCCTGACGATGATCGCAAATTCGGACTCTTTTTCGATGAAACGCAGGAAGTTTCCGGCGTCGGGAAAAAAGACCCGTGAAGGAAACCGCTGCTGCCCAAACATGGTTCCAACCAGCTCAGTTTCCACGGTGTAGCCGTGTCCGACTGTTGTCGCGCTGCCGTTCATCAGAGAACGGGACTCTTCGGCGATCCGATCTAGTTCACGCCCACCGCGTGGACGCCCAAAGTCGATGTCGTAAGGAAAGATACTGCGCCCCGCGAAGTGTTCACGCAGGAAGTCGCGATATTTGTTGGCCGCCGTCCGGCGAATTTCCTCCGGTGAGCGCATGGGTCAGTCAGCGTTTTCCGTGCGCCGGGCGAGCAATTCCTTCTCCTTCGCGGTCACCATCTCGACGGTTGCCTGGGTGATCGTCGATGCCTTCTTAGTGGGATTACTGACCAGGTGATAGGTTTTGACGTAAGGCATCGGCAGACGTGCCTTGCCTTCCATCGGAGTAACCAAGAGCAACTGAAAATCGAAGCGGGTGAACAGTTCGAGAGCGTAGCGGGAATTTTCGTCATCCGACTTCGAAAACATTTCGTCGACCATCACGAGGCGAAACGCATTCGAATCGCGCTGGCGACTGTGTTTGAATTGGAAACATAGCGCGGCGGCGAGGATCGTAAACGCGAGTTTCGCTTTCTGGCCACCCGAGTCGCCCGCACTGTCGGACGAAATGGTGACCTGCTGGTTGGTGACCCGTTCGCTTTCGATCACGGCGAAGGTAAGCCAGTGGTTGGTGTTGGCACCCACCAACGCCGCCTCCCGATTTTCTTTCACGAAGGTGATCAACGCCTCCAACCGAGAAAAGCTTTCCTTCACCTCCTCGGGCGTCTGCAACGTTTGACGGACCAGACACGCGTGCAGCAAACCGCGGAAATTGGCCACGTTCTTATCTGCCGTCTCGCGCTCCCGCAAACGGACATAGGTTCCCGCGCTGTAGTCGATCGTAGCGAGGGTTTCGTTCACTTCGGTGATGCGGTCTTTGATGTCCGAGATTTGCCGGAACAGCTCAGCATTCAGCGTGAAGACATGCTTGAGCAGATTCTCCTGCATCATTTCATCGAACTTGTGCCGAAGCTCGGGCAGGGCCTCATTTTCGAGCTGCTTCCGGTAGTCCAACAAATCAGGCGCGGCCTCGATCGAAGCGGTGATGTCCTTGGCGAAGGCCCGCTCGCCGCACACCGCCTTGATGTGGACGATTTGTTTTTCCACGGCCGTTTTCGCAGTTTCGGCATTGCCTCGTGCGGTCCCGATCTGGCCGTCGAGCTTTTTCACGACCGAGCTGTGCTGCTGCTGCACATTGAGCAATGACAGCAGTTCCTTCAGGTAGCCCTCAACGGCGGCAATATGATCCATCCAAGGGAAATCGTCGGCCGCGGCCTGATTGAATTTCTTACCCACGTTGGCGCGTTCTGTTTCTCGTTCCTTCAGGCGCACCGCGAATCCTCCCGCCTCCTTTTCGGCTAAGGTGCGGGCGTCGCTGAGCCCCGCCGCATAGTTTTCTGCCGCCTTTACCTGAGTCTCCAGTTCTTTGTATTCGTTGCTGGCCGAAGTTAGTCGCTCGATATCTGACCGCAACATTTCGAGTTCGGCGTCCAGCGTCGCAAAGTCGATGGCGCTGTAACTGGAGAACCCAAAAATTTTCCCCCAGATCAGTCCTTCGTTTTGCGCGCGGAGTTTCGCTTGGCCCGCCGCGTCCTGATCTTTCTGCAATTTATCTAGGGCAAGGCGGCAACGGCGAAACTGCTCGTCGAGTCGGGCGCGTTTTTCGGCCGTCGACCATCCGAGAATATCGTAGTCGGTGTCGTCGGCACCGGACTGGGTGTAACGGGCATTTCGCCCGCCGCCACTCTTGCCATGCAATTGACGGGTGATCGCCTTGTCCTCTTTTCGGAACATAGCCATGTCGTCGGTGCAAACGTGGTTGAACCGATGGTAGAGTTCAGCCGCGAGCCAGTTGGCGGCCCACGAATTCGGCCTGAGATGAATCTTCCCCGAAATCCTTGAGGGGTCGGTTCCTAGCGTAACTCCGGTGCCTCGGCGCACGGGGTAGTAAACGATGTTCAGTCCCGGATCGTTGTGCTCAAGATAGTCGCTGACCACCGCGTAGCGGTCCTCCGGCACGACGAGGGAAAGGGCAAAGGATCGGATGAAGCGTTCGATGGTTGGGCGCCATTTGGCCTCTTCCGATTTCACATCGATCAATTCGCCCACGAAGGGCAACTCGCCTTCGGGAAGTTTCAGGCTCTGGGCGAGGCGCTCCCGCACCCGGAGGAAATTCGGCGGGATCTTGCTGTTCTTGGCACCGAGCAACCTCAACTCATCTTCGATTTTTTCGATCTGTTGCGATAGGGTCGTTCGTTCTCGAACCAGATCGTTTTGTGCGCCGATGGCTTTCTCGAATGCGGTGTCGGCGGCGTTTTTCCCCGCCAACGCTTTTTCGCGGACCTGATTGAAGGTCGTTTCGTTTTCGACCGTCCCCACATGACCGATCAACGCAAGCTGCCGGTGATACTCCTGCCCATCGGTCACACGTTGCTGACGCTCGGCGGCCAGTCGTTCCCGTGACGCTGTTTTCGCGGCAATCGCCTTGCCAACGTCGTGGTTGTCGAGCTGCGCCTTGAGTCTCCAATAGTCTCCAGTGGCTCGGTCGGCGGCGAGTTTGGCTTCCGCCGCCGCATGGTCCGACGTTTCCTTTTGCACGCGAATCCGCTCAACCTCCGCATCGAGCAATCGTCCGTGCTCCCGTGCAAAATACACTTCCGCCGCACGTTTGACGTCAATCAGCCGTCCCGTCTCCCGACGTTCACGCTCATAAACGGCAAAATCCCGTTCTACCGGAGCAAGAAGGCGATTCTCCTCCTCCGCCTGCGCGATTTCCTGGCTGATCTTGTGGAGATTTTCGTAGTGCCGGCACAAGTCATCGAGGAGGACTCCCGGCTCCCGCGGCTCCAACATCAGCTCCCGCACGAAGACGTTCAAATCGGTGATGTCCTTCATCGACACCGTCCGGCAAAGCAAACGTAGGGCACGCTCATCGGGAATGCGCAGCGCGGGGCGGAACTTCCCCATATATTCGTCGAACGACAAACCGTAATACCACCCCGCGTCCTCGAACGGTTTCCTGTGCGTGACCTGGTTCACGCCCAACTTGAGATCAGGGATATGGGCCTCGGCGTGTCTTACAAGATACCGCGCCTCGTGCTGGCCGCTCGTATTTACCCAATGAATTTGCACGAGCGTGAGAGCCTTCTGGAGCAAGGTGTCTTTGAAAACGGCCAACAATACGCTGGGCACTCCGGCTTCGCGCAGAAAAGACGCCTGTCCTTTCCCGGTCTCGACCGACTCGGTGCGACTCCAAGCGCCCCGGATATACGTTTTTACGGTTCGTTCCTTCTTTTTTCCCTCCGATGACGCGGCAACATTGTAGTGCCGACAATCCGGCGGGACGAGCAGAGTCAGCAGCGCATCGACCGCGGTGGACTTACCGCCGCCGTTCGGGCCGGTAACGCAGCCGGAAAAACCGTCGAGTTCGATCTTGTGAAACCGATCACCGTCAAACGTGCCCCATCGAAGGATTTCGAGTGCCGCCAGCCGGAACCCGGAATGCGGACCAAGATCAATCGGTAGATTTGGCTGCATGACGGGTTAGAGCCTCCTTGAGCGCGGCGAGGGTTTCGATGTCGAACCGGGCCCGGATGATCGGGCGCAGTTGAAATTCTTTTTTTTCACTTTGGAGATCCTTCAGGAATCCAAGTTTCGCGAACCCCAGCACGGCCGCTCGCCACCGGTCGCGCTCTTTTACTTCGTCCGGCGAGTCTTTTAAGAACGCTTGCACGAGATCGACGATCTCTTCGAGCGGCATCACCGCCGGGCCTTCGTCGAGCCGCATGGTTTCGCGCCGCAGCAATTCATCCCGGAGCGCCACACCCACGACGGTCGTTTCGAAGCTCAACGCCCGCCGGGCAAACAGGGTGCCGAATTTCCCGCCCGGTTGCTCCGGTGGAATCTGGTCAAGATAGGCGTAGCCGAAGTCCTCGTTGAGCTTCAATTCTAGGCCGATTTGGATAAAATAGAGCGCGAGGGGGGCACGGTATTGCAGCAGACGCGCCCACGTCCCGGCGTCTTCCGAGTAGATAGGGCCCCGCAGCAACGCCACTTTGAGCGGTCCGCTTTCGGTAATGCCGGGGTCATTGAGCAATTCCTCGATGGTCATTTCGTGAGCGGTTCAAATCGATAATACTCCACGTCCGGTATGACCAGCACGCGGTCGGAACGACCGAGAACATGCCGGAAACGGCTGTCCGGCCGAAAACGACAGTGCTCCGGATCTCGGCGGGCCAGCTCCAAATATCCGAGCACGTCCAAAATCGCCAACGCGGGCTCGGGCGGGATCGCCTCCACCAGCTCCCGCAGCGTGAAGCCGTTGCCCAGCCGCGCAAAGCCTTCGTTAATTTGATCCTTGAGGCGCGCGAAATCTACGGTGGCCAGTTCCGCGAGCTGGGAGGAGAAGGCGTCCATGCTGCCGCCTTCCGCCGCTTCCGTTACACCCACCCTCGGCGGGTCAACCGGTTCCCGCCACATCGGCCGAATCGCCGCTTCCGCGGCCGTGGTTTCGAGTTCGAAATTGAACGAGACAAGCTCCTTCGGCGGCGCCTGTTTGACCGAATAGGCGAGCACCATGATTTCTTTGATCAACGCCTGTGCCTCAGCCCGCGACCGCACGCTCGAACTATCCAACACCCGGCGGAGTTGCTCGGACAATCGTTCGTTGGTGGCAACAACGGCTTGGGCCTCGACGAGCAGGATGTTCGGCAACTCCCGCAGAAAGCGCCCTTTCTTCTCCTCGGGGTCGATCTCGGGCAATGATTCCACGTCCTCGACCAAGCGCCGCAACTCGATCTGGCCTTGGGGATCGAGCAGGAAGATCTGGAAGGCCGTGAACGATTGGCCTTCCGCAGATTTTCTTAGAATCGCGTCATCTTCGAGCGCCCGCCGTAAGACGTCACCGCGATTGATGCCCGTGCCGCTGTATTGCTCGGCCACTGTCCGAGCCACCACTTTGAAACGCTCGCGGATCACGCCGAAGTCGCGCTGAAGTTCCCGGCCCAGATCTACAGCGAGTCGATAGCGTTCCTGTTTTTCCACCGCCGTGTAGATTTTCGGTTTCGTGCCGAGGTTTAGCGCGTGCTGCTCATCTCGCAGGGCCGCAATCCGTTTCTCAATCGCTCGGACGCGCCGCTCGGCATCGGGGTCGGAGTTTTCGCTCAGGTCCTGCAACGTCTGGGCGATCAATTTGAATTTCGAGTCCGCCCCAACCGACTGGCGCCGGTCCATACCTTCAACGAAGGCGTGCGCCCGTTCCGCTGCCGGAGTCACTCCATAGACGACCTCGAGCGTGTCGGTGTGACGGCGGCTTAGGACCCCACGCGCCGACCAATAGTCGAGGTAGTAACTGGCCGGCTTCTCGAAAACTGCCCGGCCTTCTGACTCGTTAATTTCTTCCATGAACGCGGTCAACCGCTCGATCATCACGCCTTCGGGACGGATGACGGCGTGCTCGGCCCGGAATACGTCGTGAACAAATGCGAGGACCAGCGCCACATTGTCCATCTTCAAGATGTCGAGTGTGGTGTCTCCCTCCAGGCGGATTTTATAATCACGATAGTTGTTCAATGTTGCCGTAGCGTATCTTGCGTGCCCTGCTTCGCCTTTCAAGCTTCCAGCGTCTCAGCATAAAATAACCCCATGAAAGTCCAAGGTAGCGCTTTTTTCTTTGGTAACGAAGCCGATGCTGCTGACGCGAAATTCGCGCCCTTTTTTGGATCACTTCTCGGTCAGCCGGCCACTAGCGAGTGGCCGCTCCATCGTCCGTTCGTTCCCGGTTACGCCTATCGCCGGCGGCTGTTCTTGAACGACCTCCCCGACGCATGGTGTGGCGTTGTGCTCTCTGCCCGCGCGACCGAATTTCATCACTATGTCCAACAGATCGGAAATGTGGTCAACGTCGTCGCGCGAGAGACCGGCCCCAACGCACCAGTCGAAGTGAATTTTTTCTGTCTCCGCAAGGACAGCAACAAGGGGATCTATTCAAATTATTATGGCTCTTATGCCTTCGGTAGCTTCCTGAATGATCTTTGGGCCTCCTACCGGCATTTTGTCCAAATGGCGAGGGACGCTCATGTCCAAGCGCTGCCCGACGGCACCGATGGCCAAGACATCGACGAGGCAAAGCAGCCGTATTCACTGCACGGAAAAGCCGTGTATGCTCCACTCTTTAACCCGCACTCGTTCGAACAATTGGTGCGACAGCTCACGCAAGTTTCCGAAGTGCGAATGACAACTTACCGCGTGGACGCGCCCAGTGACCGGCCAGTCGGCACCCGCATTAACAATGTGCACAAGGTCTATCGCATCGAAGAAGGCCAGCAGGGGATGGATGCAACGCTGTTGGCTTGGATTCTGAAAAAGAAACGGGACGCCACACGCCTGCTGAGCAACGGGCGTTCGTCCTTCTCCGGCTCGGTGCTAGGTGAAAAAGCGGATGGAGAAGCGCTTACAATCCCATTTACTTCCACCCTGGATGATCACCTGAGTTTCGACTATGACAACATCGGTAGCTTCAACGTGACTGATCTCGCGGCTAACCCGTGCTTGACCGCGATGTTGGCAAAATTGCGGAGCGCAGTATTGTTCCGGCCATAGCTTATGAAACCGCATCACCGCATTCTGATCACGGTCGTGACCGTGGGCTTAATCGGGTGCGCTGTGGTGATTGACGGCAGCGAAAACGTGCTGGCCCGGGCCATGGCCTTGAACTCTGTCTTCACGGGTCTGTTGACGCTAACAGGCTTTATGTTCACCGCTCGCACATTCATCACGTTCAAGTTGAACGAAGTGGTGTATGGGAAGCCGGAATACCGGCAGCGCGTCGAGGAACTGCAAGCGGATGGAGCCTACCAGCAGAAGCTCTACGAACCACTGCGCAGCCTCGATGCTACCGTCGGGCGGACCTGCCTGCTATGCTTTGGGACGCTCTTCTGCGTGCTTACCTTTTCATTTCTACCGCGGGAATGGTCAAAGCTGGGAACTTCACTGTTCGACATTTGTAAGGCTGCGGGCTCGATTGGGAACTTCTGGACGGCGATTTCCGGTCGATTCCTGACTTATCAAGTTGCGACCGTCAGCGTGTTTTCCGTCGTTTTCCTCATCATCGTCGAAGTTTTCTCGGCCATCATGAGCGTAAACCGAAACATTCGGTCGATCATCAGCGAATGGGAGGAAAATTATAACAAAGAGAAGGCGATGGGTAAAAATAAACCGCCGTCTGGCTAGCCCCGAGAATAGCCGAGTGAGCCAGAACAATCAGGACTTCGGCATTCATCGCCCCATCTGGTCGATGACCTAAATCAAATCATCGAACGCTGAGGATTGAGCATGTGGTTGGGTGAATTGGTGATGTCGGGCGTCTTCGCACTTGATCGATCCGGAACCGGGAAAACTTTCAACCTGATTTACTTGACCGTGATCTCCACCTCGAATCGCCCACACCGGTTACGCGAATGTTTGCCTAGGCGCCGTCGTTCGAATTCGACCTGATCACTGATGTCCAAGAGGTAGTTTTTGATCAGCTCACATGCCTGCTTCGGCGAAACGGCCAACGTTGCGCGCGCGACAACGGTCGGGCCAGCGGGGGCACGGCCTGAAAGCAATTTGAAAAAATAAGCGGGTTCATAGCCCCACTTTTTTGCGAGCGAGAACTTGCTCTCTCCCTCTTGGGGATCGTCACGAATCGCCTTCTTTACGAATTTAACCAGTGAGGCGCGAGTGCGTCGCGGGCTTTTCATTTTTTCTCCATCCGAAAGTTGTTTTGGCACACGCGGATCAAAAGCCGTTGGAGTAGACAGACAAGATTTGGTTTGCCCGGATTTCGTGTCTCAATTTATGTCTATCTACACCTACATTTCAAATGTCCATCACTTCATCCATTCGCGCCCTTCCGCTTCCTCGCCTCGATTCTGAGTTCACTCACGCCGAATCGGAAAACGTCACTCACCTTCTGGTCAGCCACCGGCATTTACTCCGACCGTGCGATGATGTCTTCGCTTTTGGCGAAGGCCTGCATAAGGCTTTTGACCGCCACAACCGCCAAGGCTGGTGCAGTCCGAAGTTTTATCCGTATGTCATTACGCTGCGCCGCTGGCTGGAGCAGCAGGGCGTGGCATCCGTTCGTAGTGAGTGGGGATATTTTTCCCATGCCGACCTCCCCGCTGGGAAACTCGACGCCCTGATGCTTGGGGGACCCGCGTGTGGCGTCCTCGAAATCAAAGCGACCTTTGGTGATGGAGAGGAAGCGCGCCCCGAGCACCTCTGCCAACTCGGCGGCTATCTGGCTTTGCACTCTGTGTGGCGTGGTTCTTTTCCACAGGCACGCTGGGGGCTGCTCGCGTATGCCCTGCCTCATTCCGGCATGTGGAAGCTCCACGGATTCCATGACGTATCGCGCTTGGTTCTTTCCGCGACGAAACTGCTGGCGGCATAACACATGGCCTGGAGGACATTAAATTGCTGGTCGCGGTGGCTTGTATTGCAGTCGTCTGCTCCGCCCATTTCGAACGGCACGATTACGTTGAGCACGGTGGGCATCCCGATGGATTTGCGCGCGCTGTGCCAGGCCGCAGTGCCAGAATTGCTTCCGGTCGATGGTGCGATCGAGTCCTTCGATTTGCTTTGGGATCGAATCGAGGTCGATGAACAGCGGGAGCGATTTGTTCTGTTTTTAGAGTGGCTAGTCTTGGCCGACGCGAAGTGCGCGCAGAACCTGATGTCACTGACACCTTATGTGCTCACGCCGAGCGAAGCATGGCGCGCGTCTGCGCCGATAGTCTTTGATGACCGGGAGCGGAACATCGCCGCACCGCTTGCCCGCCGATGGCTGGCACAGCCGTTGCGAGCACCTGAAAGATCGACGATTTCAGAGGAATTCACCCAGAGCCAGATGCAGGCCTATCGACGCATCTCGGCCATGGCGCGTGCTTACTTTTCCCGGCCTGATTTTCCATGCACAATTGAGCCCCGCCTGATGCCTTTGTGCATCGGGCCCACCGGGACCGGCAAGACAAGCCTGTTGCGTCGTATTGCCAAGGAAAACAAGGCCGCCTTTTTGCGCACAAGTGCTGGAGAGTGGACTCCTGTTGGGGTCCGCTCGGTGCGCCCCACCATCGCTTGCATTTTAGAAGCGCTGGCCACATCCACGTCGGGCTGTGCGGTCGTCCTCGTTGACGAAATGGACAAAGTGTCCGGTGTCACGGATACGAATTGGGCGAGATCCGTTTTGAACGAGATTTATGCGACTCTCGACCGAAGCATCCCAATTGCCTCCCTGTTACACGGGGACAATTCACTCAAGCTGTCTGTCTCCGCCGAGGAATTGCAGGAACGTGTGGAGCGAAAACTGTTTCTTGTCGCGGCCGGCACCTGGCAGTCCCTTTGGTCGAGTGGTGCCACGATGGGTTTCGGAGGCGCGGTGAATACGACGACGCGGGTGGTCGATGCCATCGCCACGCAAAAGATTGTTCCGGTCGAATTACTGATGAGATTCACTTGGCCCCCGGTGGTGCTTGCATATCCCGATCCTGTCGAAACCGTGGCGTTATTCGAAAAAACAGGGCTGGTGAAGCTGGCCGCCAATCTCGGCGTGACACTTGACCCCAGACAGCACGATTGGTCGCGCGGCGGCTTTAGAAGCATCGAGTCCATCGCCGGCGAACTTCTAGCCCGGTCTCATGAGTTGGCGCCTGATTCATGAACAAACCAATGCTCATTTTCGAATGGACCGACGAGGCCGCCTTACGCGAACGCTTCCAAGGGTTATTGCGTGCGCACGGCACACGTTCGTGTCGCGACCTCTGTGGCGAACAAGGCTCAAAATCCATTTTGCTCTCAGCGCGCTACGCGCGGTGGCTGGACCGCACGGCGCGCGACGAACCGGAGAATGCGCGCCTTGAAGATCTGAGCCGCAGCTACTCACATTTACAGCGCGCGGTTGAACGATGGCTCTCTGGGTGGCGTTTGGTTGACTGGACCGGCGTGCTGCTGGTTGACGTGCAGTTTCTCGACTGGGTTGTAGATGACGGTGTCGAGATGCAGGTTGGCACTGTGTTCGTCGCCACCGCGAATGTCACCGCAGTTTGCCTGATAGATGAACTAGAGGCACGGGGTGAAAATTTCGAGATCGACCGAAGACTTCTCGCCACGGAAAAACGCCACATGGAAAGTGCGGAGACGGGAGCGAAAGACTAGCCGGGGGAGTTCTTTATGGGCTACCAACTCGTCGTCTACCAATTCAGCCGGCCCAAAGTGGAGCGTGGAGATTTCAGCCATTTTATTCGGCTCTACCATCCCGACAAATTGCCCTCTGGTCGCGCGCTCCGCCAGATGATGAACTCACTCACCTTTATGATCGAGGGCTTCGATAGTGACCCGCGGGAGTTGCATTCAATTCCGGAAGTCCGTCGTTTCTACGCTGCTTTCCGCAAGGCATGGCCGTATTGGCTATTTTTCTGCAATCTCGACTCGGAGGAACTGAGGATGATGACACTTTGCTGCCTGCCCTCCATCGCCGCCTTAAGCGTGGATCAACAATCCAAAGTGGTCGTGGAATACGACCGACAGGAGTTGTTGGAATTTTTGCGTGAAAACTTAATTTTGATGAGCGCGATGTGCCAGCGCGGCGACGTGCTTGAGAAAAGCGTCCACGAACGCACGAGAGCAATTTTCACATATTTCGGACTGCCGGCCAACGTATCGGCGCTGTGAGGCTTGAGCTGCGCGTTGACCGGTCATCTGCGCTCTTTGCAACTCAGCGGGTCATTTTCTCGACCTCGGTCCAGTTGATCTTGGCGGGCAGTAGATCGGTTACCGGCACCCCCAAGGCGCGAGCGAGCAGCACGAGTTCGCAGTCACCAACCCAACGCACCCGTCCCTCGATTCCTGCGACAATACCTCGAGAAATATCCCAACCGTTCCTTTGGCATTTCGCGGCGAACTCCGCCTGAGACCATCCGCGTTGATCACGCAGCTTACGGACTTGCGCCCCTACGATATTTTTAATGGCCGCCATTGTCTGGAATTCCAGACTTGACGGTATCAGTTTGGCGGCCCGGTATTGTCTGGAATTCCAGACAACCTGAAATCGGACGTCGTAATTCCAAAAAATCCACCGGCCGCGATGCCGTCTCGATGAAGAAGCTCGCCGTAATTATTCTTATCGTGGCGCTCGCAGCCGTGATTCTCGTCGCGGTCTTGCGGCGTCCCAACAACCGGTCAACTGCTGCTTCAGCCGGCGAAGCCCAAGCACAGGCAGTCACACAAAAAACAAAGTCTGTTGCCGGCATCTACCGCGCTTACGTAGCCACACCAGATACGCCGCTAGAGTTCATCACTCTGATCGTGAACCGCGACCAAACGGTATCAACTATCACACCGACAGCGAATCGCAATCCGCTGCCTGGTTCCTGCCGATACGAAGTCGAAGACGAAGCCGTCTTTCTCCTAGTGAATGGCACACGAAGCTTCGGTTTTACCAGGGTCGGGAATGATCGGCTGAACGGGAACTCGGATCTGAACGGCCTAAATTTTGTCCGGTGGATCGAGAACGATAAAAAGCTACAACGCCTGCACGAGGAAGGTATGATTCGACGAAATTTGGAGACGATGATCGCATGCGCCCGCCAGGCCCAGATGCTGGTCCTACTCGACGGAGGCGAACCTGATCCGATCCTAGGCACAAACGGCATCGGTAGTTTTCCGTTTGTAAAACAGTTGAAAGCGATCGCCGGCGAGAGTTATGGCGGAATCGCAATCGGACGTGGTTCCGGGCGGATAAGCGTTCAGACCATCGACGGACGCACGATCGAAGCTCCCTACTGACGTGTATCGCGGCCAAGAGCATATTGAGCACATCTTGCGCTCCGCTCTCTTCGGAGATTATCGCGCGCGACAGCAAGCTCTAGCGCAACAAGTCCGCGAGTGGGAGTCCCGGCGTTTAGTGCGGCGATTTCGAACCAACGCCTCAGCGCTTTGTGTCCTTTGGGTGCTTCCCGCGCTTGGTATAAGCGCCTGGAGCTTTAGCACCGGCGGAAAATATTGGGGACTTGCCCTGATTTCGATTCCTGTCTCTTGGCTTGCCGGTGGGTTGCTAATGCCGAGGGACCCCGATCCAACCCCAGAATTGGCGGACTATCGGCAGAAGCTGAATTCGGTCTGCTGGCTGGTGCGACGACTCTGCGAAGATCGAGTCGAAGTGAGTGAGCAGGACGGGCACATCGTTTTTCGCGGGGTTCATTCACGGGCACGATTGCAAGGTCGCGTTGTGATCACCTACATGGATGAAAGTGAGCGAGTCGCTTTAACGGCTGCGCAGATCAATGTGGTTCGGGAAATGATCCCCGAGCACACTAATGACGACTCCCGCGCGGTTCTAGAGCGACATCTCGGGCGTTGATCTTAATCCGATTCCTATTGGGGGCTAGCCGCCCGCATCCACATCGCTCCACCCGCTCCATGGCCGAGTCCATTTCTAAGTTTTCCAGCGATAGAAGAAATGGACGACCAAAACCAAGATCGGCAAACCTGCGACCCAATGCCAGAAGTAGCCCGTTCGATAGAGCAGCGCCGCCACAACGACAAACATCGTCCATTTGAACAGACGAAGCCATAGTGGGAAAAAAGGCGGGGCGGAGTGTTAATTCCACCACCACGTCAGTCGCTGTTCACGAGTGAGATTCGACGCTTCGCAGTCGACGGCGTGTTTCTCCCGCTACCGTGGAAGGCAGCGGCCCCAGCCGCGATCAAGTTTTACCGGTAGAGGACGAGGCCGAAATGCCACGGGGGAAGGAGCCGACTCGACTCCGGTCGCAGGCCGACCGAATCCGCCCACGTTGCGATCTGCTCCGGGCGCGGACGGATCGAGAGATCGGGGCCGCGCGGCGTGGGAATGTCGGACCGCCAGTGAATCGCGAGGACGCGTCCGCCCGGTCGAACCAGTTCCGCACCAGCACGCAACAGCCCCACGGGATTTTCGGCGTGCAGAATATTGAAAAGGAAGAGCGCATCGACGCTCCCGGCCGGAAGGCCAAATCCGTCGGCAATCACATCGCGCAAACTCAATTGCAGGTTTGGAATCGCGCTGGTCGTGGCTCGCGCCTGCGTAATCGCAATCATCTCCGGCTCGATATCGAAGGAGTGCAGCGTGCCGCTAATGCGTGCTGCCACCGACAGGGTAAACGTGCCGTAGCCGCAGCCGACTTCAACGGCGTCGTGTATCCTGGGGTCCACCTGAAGGTCATCCAAGACTCCATCGATGTTGAATAAACTCTCCCAGTAAGTTTGTTCGGGCATCCCGCTGTCACGCACTTTCATTCGCGCAGCATTTCAAAAATGCCAGGCGCCTGCAATCGCGGGCTGTGTGGCCGTGCAATAAAGTAGTGATCTGGCCGGGCGGTGGCCGCATTCACCGGTAACGCGCCGAGGTTATTTTTTACGGCGAAACCGCGTCTCCGAATAGGTCGTGAACTCCTTGCCGGGTTCAGCCAACGCAAACGTCTCGATGAACTCGTCGTCGTTGACGAGCCGGTAGGTCTCTCGCCCTCGCCATCCCGGTGCGATGTTTTCAATGGCCGCAGTAAGGAATACGAGAGTGCGGCCGTCCTCGGAAATATTGTCGATGACGTAGTGGTTGACGAAGCCCTCGATGTGAAACTGTCGCAGAACGATTTTTTTCGCGGCCTTGTCGTAGCTGATATAGCCGATGTCCTCGTGGGTTTCGCCTTTCTTGTTTTTTTCCTGCGTCGGGTAGATGGACTTGTTGGCGACGTGGATGAAGCGATCGTTTAGGATGAAGGAGTATTCGCGTTCAGCCTTGCCGACACCAGGCTCCCCTTGGACGTCGCCGCTCCATTTTCCGATGAGCACGCGCAGTGGCTTCCACGGATCAGGTTTGACGACCGGTGCGGACGCGTCAGCGCCGAACACGACGGATACAACCAGAATGGCGACGAAGAATAGTGAGCGTGGAGCGAGCGTGGATTTCATGGGGTGAGAATCTACCGTGGCCGTGGGAGCGTGGCTTTCAAAAACAGGATCAAGGCGGAAATTTGTGAGCTGAGTCCGGAAAAATGCGAGCCGAAGCGCCACCAGAGAAAGGCGATCTTCACAGTAGGCTTGCACACGGTCTATGCCTTGTCGGCGCCAATCCCCATGACGTTTGATTCATTCTAGATAAGATGCGCTAGTATGCTGTCAGTGATCGAGGTGCCCAATGCCACCGCCGATGAGGTGCCAAACGACGAAACCCACCGCGAGCGCACCGATGATCGCGAAGACTGCTTTGAATCTCGAAGGAGGCCCAACCGCGATTATCGCGTCGGCAGAATCGGCCGGCGTAGGCGGGGTGGTGGCGGGCGCCTCCTGCCACGGTAGCGGGCGTTCGGGCTGTTTTCGTCCGTAGCGAGTTCGCCCCCACGGCTTGAATACTGACAGCGTCGTGATCGCGAGCAGCACCAGAAGACCGCCAGCCGCGTGGACTGCGAGTTGCAACCCCGCCGCGTGGAGGTCGGCGCTGGGTGTAGTCGACTCTTCTGCGAGACGAGCTGCGCGGGCTGCGAGTGGCAACTTTGCCAGCAACACGATGGTGGCAAAGGTGGTCAGCAGAAATTTGACCAAGACCCACGAGTGCCGGAACAATCCCCAGTCGGTGCCGACGGCTTGGACCACACCTGTAGCCAACGAGGCGAGACTCAGCGGGACGATGACGAGCCGGCAAATCAGATTCATCGCGAAATAGGCACCGCGCACTACTTCCCCATTTTGGCTGGTCAGCCCGCAGATGCTTAGAGCCAGAAAAGCCGCGACCGATCCGATCCAGCCGACCGAGACGGTGATATGTGCCGTGACGCCGACCTTGCGCAAGCGCGGTGTCATCGGTGAAACAGGTATCGGAATTGCGTATCGTCGAGGAATGGGCTCATGTCGGCCGCGATGTTTCGTAACGCACATCTTCCGTTCAACGAACTCGCACGCGCGAATGTTCGGTAACAGATCGCCGGATCGCACGCACCCAGCAATCGCTGCATCGGTCGCTGAACACACTGATTCTGGAGAAGGGATACGAGGAGACCACAATCAAAGACATCGTGGCCCATGCGAATGTCGGTCGCTCGACGTTTTATGCGCATCACGGCGGCAAGGAGGGCCTGCTGCTGCACGGTCTGCATCACCTGCAGGAAGTGTTGCTGCATCAGCAGTCGGCCGCACCCGGCGAACCAAATCCGCCTGTGCTAGGGTTCAGTCGCGTGTTCTTCGAACATGTGCATGAGTATCGCGAAGTTTTCCAAGCACTCCGTGCGGACACTTGCGAGCCGGTCGTGACGCGCAAGATCAAGCGGTTGGTCACCGAGGTGATCCGGCACGAGTTACGCCGCGCCCAGGCGGAGGACCACAGCAATGAGATTCCTCGCGACGCCGTGGTTCAGTTTACCACGGACGCGCTCTTTTCAGTTTTGATTTGGTGGTTTGAGTGCAGTCCAAAGCTGTCGCCAGCCAAGGTTGATGCAATTTTCCGCCGGCTCACGCTGCCAGCACTCGCCGCCAGCGGAGCCCGCTGATCCGTTTTTATTCGCTACAGACGCACGCGACGCAGACGAAGCGCGTTGGCGATGATGGAAACGGATGAGAGCGACATCGCGGCTCCCGCGATCATCGGACTCAGCAGCACGCCGAAAAACGGATAGAGAATGCCCGCCGCAATCGGCACGCCGAGCGCGTTGTAAACGAAAGCGAAAAAGAGATTCTGCCGGATGTTGCGCATCGTCGCACGCGAGAGCCGAATCGCTTTCGCGATGCCGCGCAGGTCGCCTTTGATTAGCGTAATCCCGGCACTTTCCATCGCGACATCGGTGCCCGTGCCCATCGCGATGCCAACATCGGCAGCGGCGAGCGCGGGCGCATCGTTGACGCCATCACCGGCCATCGCGACCACTTGGCCGCTTTGTTTAAGCGCATTGACCTTCCTGATTTTGTCGGCCGGTTCGACCTCAGCTTCAAAGTTATCAAGGCCAAGCTTGCGCGCCACGGCTTCGGCTGTGCGCCGATTGTCGCCTGTCGCCATGACCAGTTTCACACCGAGTTCATGCAGCATCGCAACGGCTTCAGCGGTGGACTCCTTGATCGGGTCGGCGACCGCCAGCACTCCCGCAACCTTTCCATCCACCGCGGCGAATAGCACCGTCTTGCCGTCCGTTTGGAGAGCGGTTGCGCGTTCCTGAAACGCGGCATCTACGACCACGCCCTCGGCTTCGAGAAACTTCAACTTGCCGACAAGAATGCTTTTGCCCTCCACGGTCCCGGCGACGCCGCCCGCCGTGACGGAACGGAAGTTATTTACCTCTGGTAAAGACTGTTTCTTTTCCACGGCCCCGCGCACAATGGCGGCAGCGAGCGGATGCTCCGATGAGCGTTCGAGTGAGGCAGCCATCCGAAGCAGCGCGTTTTCATCGACGTCCGCGACGGGCAAAACATCCGTGAGGCGCGGATTCCCTTCGGTGAGCGTGCCGGTCTTGTCCACCACGAGGTAGGTTACTTTGCCAAGATGTTCGAGCGACTCGGCGTTCTTCACCAGCACGCCGACCTGCGCGCCGCGGCCGACGCCGACCATAATGGCCATCGGCGTGGCTAGGCCCAGCGCACACGGGCAGGCGATGATGAGCACCGCTACCGCGTTGACGATCGCGTAGGCGAGGCGCGGCTCGGGGCCGAAGAAAAACCAGACGAGAAACGTAATCACAGCGACTGCCGCAACGGTCGGCACAAAAATACCGGATACTTTGTCCACCAGTCCCTGAATCGGCGCGCGACTGCGCTGCGCCTCGGCGACCATCTGCACGATCCGGGCAAGCAGCGAATCCGCGCCTACCTTGTCGGCTTTAAGGATGAATCCGCCGGTGCCATTGACCGTGCCGCCGGTCACGCGGTCGCCGGACTTTTTCTCCACGGGCAGCGATTCGCCGGTGAGCATGGATTCATCGACAGAGGAAGCGCCTTCCTCGATGACGCCATCGACGGGGATCTTCCCGCCCGGACGCACGCGGAGGCGGTCGCCGGCTTGAACTTCTGACAACGCGACCTCGGAGTCGCCGATGGCGTTGACGCGGATGGCGGTCGGCGGAGCGAGGTTCAACAGCGCCTTGATGGCGCTGGAGGTGCGAGCCCGCGCCCGGAGTTCCAGCACCTGCCCGAGCAACACGAGCACGACAATGACGGCGGCGGCTTCGAAATAAACGTCCACCATGCCGCCGTGCATCCGCATGGCCGGCGGGAAGGCGCCGGGCAGGAAAAACGCGACCGCGCTATAAATCCACGCGGAGCCCACGCCGAGCGCGATCAACGTGAACATATTCCAATGCGCGTTACGGAACGACCGCGCTCCGCGCACGAAAAACGGCCAGCCGGCCCACCAGACCACGGGCGTGGAAAGAAGAAGTTGAATCCGCCGACTGGTGGTCCCGTTGGCGACGTGGGCAAACGCCGGCACCAGATGCGCCATCGCGAGCACAAAGACCGGCAACGCGAGGGCACCGCCGATCCACAAACGTCGCGTCATGTCGCGCAGTTCGGAGTTTTCCTCTTCGGTATCGCTTGCGCTCGCCAACTTGGGTTCGAGCGCCATGCCGCAGATCGGGCAAGCACCGGGGTGATCCTGTTCAATCTGCGGGTGCATCGGGCAGGTGTAGATCGTCTTGCCCGTTGCAGGGGCGATCCACGCGTGATTTCGCTCCAGCGCCATGCCGCACTTGGGGCAATCGCCCGGCTTGTCGCTCACCACTCCCTCGCACATCGGGCAAAAGTATTTTGCGCCGGCCGGCGGCTTCACCGCTTCATGCGCGTGGTCGTGTTCTTCATGGCTGCCGGAAGCAGAGGACGGATGGTGATGGTGGTTCATGTGATTGCTGCCGGAGCTGTGCGGAAACCCTTACACTTTTTCCCGACCGTTACGAATCGGGACCGAACCGTGCCTTAGCATTCTCAATGGTGTTTGTAGAATCCGACCCCTTTGATGTCGTTCCACGAAGTGGTCTGATGGCAGAGGAAGCATTGGCTGACCTCGGCCTTTTCCATTTTTGCCACGCTCATCGAAACCATCTTGAAGTGCATCATGTAGTGGCTGGGCGGTGCTTGATGACATTGGGCGCAGGACTGCGATACGGGCGACGGGTGGCGAAATTCCGGGGTCGTCCACTTCGCGGTGGCGTGGCATTGCGCGCAGTCATTTCCCAGCAGCCCCATGTGACGGTCTTTGGTCTGGTGGCACGTCGCGCAATTCAACAAAGCTTCTTCGCGTTGTAGTTGCGTCGTGCTCGAAGGAAGCGCGCCAGTCGCGCCTTTCACAAGCCACGTGGCGAAGTCGGCGCGCGTTTTATCGGACCGGTGCGGCTCTTGCCCCATCTGCCGCACGCCGATCTGTGCGAGGGCAACATGGTCCATCTTGGTCGTGCTCGGGACTCGACCCTAGTGTTCGAGATGGCAGGCGGTGCAGGAGGCGATGTCAGCGTGGAACGCGCTCGGCTGGCGTTGGAGGAGCGCCGTGTTGCCCGCATGGCAAACAATGCAGTTCTTCGCCCGCGCAGATTTTGCGTTAAGCTGTGCAATAATTGTTATTCGACTGTCGCGCCGCGCACGTCACGTGTCCCCGGTGGAGTGAATCAGTGGTGCGGCTGGCAACCGGTAATTCCGGCTAGGACGACGACGGCCGCGAGCGTGAGCGCCGCGGATGGCAGCCATTTCGATTGAGTGAGCGTGAGGATGAGCCTCGTGAGTGAGCGTTTTGTTTTCATAGGATTCTGCGTCGCTTTCTTGGCGGTGATTCGGGAATTAGTTAGAACCAAGTCCGGAGGCCGAACACCACGGACGTGGTTGAGATGTCTTCGCCGGTGCGCCGCACCAAATCGGCGGTATTCCCCAGCACGCGACGCCACGTGACGCCGACGTAGGGCGAGAATTGCCGGTTGATGTCGTAGCGCAGGCGCAGGCCGAGTTCCACGTCGTTGAGCCCGGCCGCGACGCGGCGCCGCGTGTCGTCCTGAAACGCCGCGTTGAGATCGATGCGCGGCTGGATCACCCAGCGCTGGGTGATGAGTTGATCGTAGCTGGCCGTGAAACGGGCGGAGACTTTGCCCTTTTCGCTCACGAAGAGCGCAGGCTCCACCTCGAACCAGTAGGGCGCGAGACCTTCAAGCCCGACGACGAAGTAGCCCGTGGTGCGACGCGCAGGGCCGCGATAGGTGCGGTCCACGCGCAGGCCGGCTTGGAAATCCCAAAACGGGCTGATGAGCTGGCTGTAGAGTCCCTGCAACTCGGCTTCGCCGGCCTTCGCGCCCTTGGTTTCCTGTTCGCCGTCGGCCTTCCACCAGAACCGCCGGTAGTCCCCGCCGATCCAGCCTTCCGCATCGAGCACGTAGGCCTCGGGCTGGTCGCCGGTGCGAAGTTCCAGCTTGGGGGTGGACGTGAAGGTATCGATCGGCGAATCATGCACCGCGGGTTCCCAGCCCGGCGGCAGCGGTTTGCCGAGGCCGTGTGTTCGCGGGGAGGGCATGGACATCGCGTTCGCCGCGCGCGCGACGGCGGGGGCGCCGAGCACGAGCGCGCAGGCGACGGCGAGAGGCAGGAGAGTTTTCGTGGTCATGTGGGTTCCTCCTCAGGCGACGTTGAACACGCGGAACATACCCGCTTCCATGTGATAGAAAAGATGGCAGTGAAACGCCCAGTCACCGGGCGCGTCGGCCGTGACGAGCACGGACATTTTCTCGCCGGGCTTCAGGTTTACGGTGTGCTTGAGCGGCGCGAGGCCATCGGCGCCGGTCTCGAGTTCCATGAACATGCCGTGCAGGTGCAGCGGGTGCTCCATCATCGTGTGGTTGACGAACGTGAGCCGCACGCGCTCGCCGAAACGCAACCGGACCGGCTCGGCTTCGGAAAATTTCTTGCCGTCGAAACCCCAGATGAACCGCTCCATGTTGCCCGTCACGTTAATGACGATCTCGCGCCCGGGCGCGGGCATCGGCCGCGCATCAAGCGCCACGAGGTCGCGGTAAACCAAGACGCGCCGGCCGTCTTCGCCGAGCCCCGTGCCGGGCTCGTGCGTGCGGCTCATCGGCGACATCGCCACCATGCTGTTGCCCGGGCCGAACGGGTTTTTCATGGCACCCATGCCGCCGCTGCCCATTCCGGGCATGCCTTTCATGTCGCTGCCGCCGGGCATCCCGGCCATGCCCTCGTGTCCGCTCGGCGGCTTGGTGGACGAGTCTTTACCCATGCCAGCCATCCCAGCCATGCCGGCATGCCCGCCGGTGCCGGCCGCGGTCGATGGCGCGGGCGAGGCCATCGGTGGCGCGGACAGCGTGGCGGGAGCCCCATGATTCATGCCCGCCATCGCGCCCGACGACGGGGTTGCCGGCTTGGCCCCCATCATCGCCGCATGCTCAGCGGCACTCATGCCGCTCATCCCGCCCATTTGCTTTGCACCCATTTCCATTTTCCCCATCGCGGAGTCGCCCATCGCCATGTCGGCCATACCCATGTCGGCCATGGTGCGCAGCGGGCGTTTTCTGCGCTCGGGAATTGGCGCGCTCATGCCTTCGCGCGGCGCAAGGGTGCCGAGCGCGTAGCCGCTGCGGTCGGTCGTTTCGGCGAACAGCGAGTAAGCACGATTCTCCGTGGGTTCGACGAGCACATCGTAGGTTTCTGCCGCTCCTATCCGGAATTCCTCGACCTCGACCGGTTTCACGTGCTGACCATCGGCTTGGACCACGGTCATTTTCAGGCCGGGAATGCGAACGTCGAAATGCGTCGTCGCGGCGGAATTGATGATGCGCAATCGCACACGCTCACCGGGATTGAAGATTCCGGTCCACGGTGTCTCAGCCGGCCGGCCGTTGAGCAGATAGTTGAAATACGTCCCGGTGAGGTCCGCGATATCGCTCGGATCCATCCGCATTTTGCCCCATTCCTTGCGCTCCGCCCACGTGCGCTTGAATCCTTTTGCGGAAACGTCGTCGAAGAAATCGCCGAGCGTGCGCTGCTGGAGGTTGCTGAAATTGCTCTGCTTTTTCAGCTTCGCGAGGAGCCGCATCGGATCGGAAAACGTCCAATCCGAAAGCATCACCACATATTCGCGGGCGTAAGTGAACGGCTCGGGTTCGGCGGGATCGATGATGAGCGGACCGTAGAGACCCAGTTGTTCCTGCATCCCCGAGTGGCTGTGATACCAATACGTGCCGTATTGCTTGAGCGGAAACCGATAGACGAAGGTCTCGCCGGGTTCGATGCCCTTGAAGCTCACGCCCGGCACCCCGTCCATTTCTGCCGGCAGCAGGATACCGTGCCAATGAATCGACGAGCGCTCGTTCAGCCGGTTGGTGACGCGAAGCTCGATCTCCTGGCCCTGGCGGAAACGCAGCAACGGCGCCGGCAACGAGCCGTTGACCGTGACGGCCCGGCCAACGCGGTCGCAGATGCGAAAATCCATCTTGTCGATCGTGAGATCGACGACGGCCTGGCTCGCGGGCGATGACGTCGGCGGCGTAGCCGGTGCGCCCGGCGCCGCAGCGGGGGTGTGACCCGCGTGGGGTGTCTGGGCATAAGCCGGGGCCAGCCGGGACAATCCAGCCCAAAGGCAGGCCGCGCCCGCGGCGCGCAGGAATTCGCGGCGGGAAGCGTTGGTAGGATCTGGCAGAACGAAGGGAGAATCGGAGCGGGCCATTGGATTCGGTTGCGAGTAGAGTAGTTGGAAGTCAGTGCACAGAGAGTCCGGCGGGCGTTAGACCATGCCGGTATCAACGCCGACCGGGCAGGCTGATCTCGGTTCATTACACCTCGGATAAATAAACGGAAGGTGAACACCCCATAGGCGAGTAGCGTGGTTGGCCGTGCTGATCGGCAGTGCGTGATTTTGTTGGCGATGCGTCAAACCTACCTAGGAAAGCTAGCGCGGACATTTACGCTAGTTCATTAACACAAAAGCATTCGAGACACTTTTCCCGACTGCACGCGCCGCAGAAAAGTTCGAGACGCTGCCGCAAGGACCTCCGCGCCCGGTGCAGCGCGACCGCCAGTGTGCCGACATTGATCTTCAATTCGCGGCTCACCGCTGTCTTCGACTCGCCGTTCAGGTCGATCCGTTGAATCAATTTGGCGTAGCGCGGGTTTAATCCGGGCAACAGGCCGCTAAAGCATGCACATACCACCCGATTCCAGTCTTTCGGTGGCGCGGCAAAATCTTCGCCGGCAGCCTGCATGTCCGTCCAGAGGCGATCCGTGCGACGCTGCTCCGAGGATTTCTGGCGGTAGTGGTCACTGATTGCGTTGCGCAAAATGCGATAGAACCAAGGCACGGCCTTCTCTCCACGCCGCAGTTGCGCGTCGTGTCGGAGCGCCTTTAGCAGGCTTTGCTGCAACAAATCCTCGGCCTCCGCCTCGCCGCCGGTGCGTGCGGTCAAGAATCGTTGAAACCGGGCGCGCTCGGCCACGATGGCGTGTATGACTTCCCGGGACGGAGGGGATTTCGGTTTTACATGAGGAGAAGCCACCTCTTTTGAACGCCTTACCGATGCAAATCCCTCAAGTTTTCGCAGCAGGCAAATGAACCGATCCGCCGCGCCGGCACGACCTCCTTCACGCGAGGCTTTATGAAATCTAACCCACGTTTCACGGTAGCTGAAGTCGCGTTCCGGCCAAATCCATATTGAGCGAAAAAACGGGTTAGGTATAAGGAATGCGCCTCAAAGCCCTAGTCCGAGCATGGAATTTCGAAGAAATGGAGTCGAATCGGGCTCGAAATCATCCCACTCTCTCGCGCATTCATGACCCCACCCGTTTCTACCCTGCTCCAGCGTTGGCGGGACGACGCCGCGAGCACGTATAATGTTTGGTTTCTGTGGGAGGAGCGATTGAAGAACTTCCGCTCGATTCGCCGTGGAATCGGTGAAGTCGTGCGTGAGATTGAGGCCGGTTCGTTTGGCAACCTTTACAAAGGCTCGTCTCTTGAGACCGTGGTCGGCTCAATCGCGGAGCAGCGCCCGATTTTCAAAGGAGCCGACCACGCTTTCCTTTGGAAACCGAAATTGCGGATTCCCGACATCTACGAAAACCGGGAAAACCAGCTCGCGTTCGGCCGTTTTCTCGACGCCTGCGCGTGTTGTTCGACGGAAGACGCGGTGTTGGCCGCCATCCGGCAACTCGACAGCCGGCAAATCAAGGGCCTGGGGCCGGCGGCGGCGAACATGCTCTACTTTTTGCACCCGACCATCGTGCCGCCGTTCAACACCGCCATCGTAAACGGCTACAACGCCCTGACCGGCGCGCGGGTGAAGCTAGGCAAATGGACGGAATACCTCGCCATGCGCGAAGGCATTTTGCGGCTCAATGCCGTGCACCGTGATTTGCTTTCCAACGATCTCGGGGCAATGGGCGGATTCTTGTTCGATATTGGAAGCGGTCGCTATCCGCCGCCCCCGCGCGAGGCTGATGCCACCGCTCAGGCCGCATGGGAGACCGACTTGAAAAAGGTGCGCGACGACAGTCTCGCCGCCGTGAAACAGATGCGGCGCAGTGAAGAAGAAGAGCGGTCTCACACCGAAATCCAAGGCTGGCTGCGTGATCTCGGCCGGTCACTGGGCTTCGATGTCTGGATCGCGTCGAACGACATCAATCGTCCCTTGGGCGGCGGCCGGCTTGGCGACGGCTGCATGACGGCGTTGCCGGCGCCGCTCGCCGCAGTCGCCGGGGGTGACGCCATTCGTCTGATCGATGTCATCTGGCTCCATCGGGACACGGCCCAAGTGGTGGCCGCGTTTGAGGTCGAACACACCACGTCGATCTATTCCGGGATTGTGCGGCTACTCGATCTCGCCCTGAGCGCGCCCGAGCAGGCAGTCAAGGGACTCTTCCTCGTCGCACCAGATGACCGGGAGAACGAGGTGCGCGAGCAACTTTTGCGTCCGGCCTTTCGGCATATCGCCCACCTGCAGATGCGATTCCTGCCCTACAGTGAGCTGTCGCGGAACCGGGAGGCTATCGCCCGCTTTGGCGAAGGACTCAAGGCGATCCACGCCGTGAGCAAGGCGCTCGGATGAACGGTGCTCGCCGACTATGCCGGTTCCCGAGCAAGACCTCCGCACCGCCGGGCAGAGCGAAAAACAATTCGTCGGCGCGTTGCCAGACACTGCCAATTCTCCGTCGCCGAGCGCCACAATCCGTCCGCCGTCCTCGGGCAGGCATTCAGCCTCCAGATGCCTTCGCCGAGCTTCACGGCGGGAGTAAACACCTTCGCGCTGCTTGCGCGCGTCCTCATCCACATGTCGCAACGAACCTGCGATGGAATTACGCCGCGTGACCGCAAGATTGCCCTGCGCATCGAAGAGCGCAGTCGGATGGCAGCACTCGCAGTTGGATTTGTCGGGTGAGAGATAGATTGGCTCGCTTTTTCCCCAACTGCGGCCGGCATCGGCCGATTCCGCCCTGAACATTTCCGTCTTCCCGTTGGCAAGTCGAGCCAGGTCAAGAAAGTCCGCCCATCTGGTCCCGAGGCGAGATCGTGCAATCCTTCGCACTCGCTCGTCGGGACGTCGTTGACCTTCACCGGCTCCGACCCGCTATGACCTCCCTCGGTAGAGTGAAACGCGACCAAATCAGCCGCGATGGCAGTGACGGTCCCGTGATCCCCATGCGCGGAGATTCGCGGTTCGGACCGCATACCGAGCAGCAGCGTCAGCGCGCCCGCGACTTTCACCGCGGGGCGAACGTCTTGCCGCCGTCGTCGTAACGCGCAACGTAAATGTCCTTCGCCTGCCCGTAAGCCAGCCATACGCGACCGTTGGAGCCCACCGCAAGTTGCGGTTGGGCGGCATGGGAGATTTCCGTGCGCGTCTTCGGCAATTCGGCGGCGATTGCACCGCAGGGGAGAGCGAACGCTGCCGCAAAGCATCGGAACAAGGGGGCAGGAGGGAGCGCATGTCGGAGCTGGATTTTTACCAAAATGAAAGGCGAAGTATCACGAACGGGCGAGCGCTAGCGCGTTCGGAGTCCTACAGATCGACTGCCACGATGGCTGTCACAACCTGCCGCGGCTGGCCGTCGCGGGTGAAACTGAGGAGGAGTTGAGGTTGCGGGCCGTCGCGCAACAGCACGATGCGAGGGAACCCACCGGCCCGCGCGGTGGTGGTCGGCGCGATCAGGGCCGGCTTCGATAGCGTTCCGTCCCTGGCAATTGCACGCAGGTAGAGGCCACCTTCTTTTTCCTTCTCGGAGCCTTCGAGCCAGACGATCAGGTGCGTGCGGTCGGACAGCATCACGTTGTCGACCCGCCCGAGCGCGCGACCGAGATCGATCACGGTGGCGTCGCCAAAATCTGGCGCACTCGCCTCGGCGCGAGCGGCATACACACGGGCCTGATTGTTGGCTGCAGTGAACCAAACCGCGCCGACGCGGCCACCGCTCGTGGCGAGTTGCGGGCCGTTCACCGGACAAGCGGCGATTTTCCAACCGTCATTGTGGAGCGGACGCGGCGAGTCCCAGCGACCGCTGCGATACTGCGCCACGCGCATGTCCCTAACTTCGTCGGCGGAACGCCCGCGATACGCGAGCAGTGCGCCGCCGTCCGGAGTCGGCACCAGCGAGAGCTGGCAGCAATCGCAGACCGACGGATCGACCAACGTGTCGGATTGAGATTCGCCGACGAGGCGCGCGTAGAGTGCCTGCCGCCCGTGCGCGCCGGCACCGCGATCCCGACCGTCGAGCCACGCCGCAAGAATGGAACCGCCGGGCAACGGCTGGAGCGCGACAAATTCGACGGAGGTGCTGTCGCGGGTGATGGCTTCCGGTTTGCTCCAGGTGTTTCCGCCGTCTTTCGAGACGCTGTATTCCGCGTGGTAGCTCGAGTGGTCGTGATCACCACTGTGCCCGCCGACAAACCACACCGCGACCAACCGGTCGCCCTGCGCCGCCATCACCGGAAAATCCGCCCAGTTGACAAACCAGTTCATGCCGCTGGCGATCAGCAGGGCCTCGCCCCACCGCTGATTCGTCGCGTCGAAGCGCGCGCATTTGAGCGCATTTTGATTTTCACCGGTGGACTCGATCCAAGAGAGCCACGTCACGCCTTCGGGCGAGGTCGTGAGCGAAGAGCCCATCGAATCGGGGCCGGCCGGCGAACGGACATACTTCGCCACGGCGTCAAGCGGCTTGGCGCTATTCGGCTGCGCTCGCAGTGGAACGAGCGCGAACCAGCACGTTGAAAAGATGAAAAAGGGAGAGACGCGAACGCGCATAAAGGGAATGTCAGTCGCCCGTGGGCGGATTCGATGGGAGAGTCACCTTCAGTCCCGCGTGCATTTCCTCCAAGACGAATGCCCAGGATTTCGCAGCTTCGCTTTGCTGTGATGCCGACTGCTCAAGCGCGCGCGCCAAACGCTCCGCCGTGGCTCGATCGGCACACAACTCCGGTAGTCGCTCCCATTCATCGCCGGCGCTGCGCAACGCGATTTCGAGGAGTTGGTCGGTCGTCATGATCGGTTAACGCTAGCTGACATTCGGCTGAACGATTGCGCCTAGCCCGCGATTTCCTTGCGCGCCGACGTGGCGGGGCCGCTTCTTTCGACTACGGTGCCGTGTGACTTCCGCATGGTTTCACCAAAATGCCCGGGGAGCGGAAGTCGGCAAAGGCGTTTCATAACGTGCAGAGCGATGGCAGATTTTTCCAGACGGGGCGGGACGCAGTGAATGGCGAGGCGCGTTCAGGGCTGATTGCTGAGCAGGTAGTGGGTGCGATTCTCGGCGATCACGTGCCGCCGAAACGCCGCTTCGGCGAATAGGGCGGCGGTATCGCGCTTGCGCACGACCAGCCACACCCGGCGCGGCTCTGCCCACTGGCGGCGCAGTTCTGCTGTGGTGATAAATCGTGCGGCGCGCTCGTCGGGTGCCAGAAATTGCGCGCCGAGTTCGTCAGTGTAGTCCACCAAGCCAACTGTTCGTCCGGAGTAGTAAACAAAGTCATGGAAGAACCCCCAATAGTGATACACGCGGTCTTCCGCCTCGATTCGCGCCTTCGCGACCAGCGCGAGTTCTCGGGTTCCCGGCCGTTGAATGTCGGTGGCAGCCATGCTCAGAAGCGGGTAGAAAATCACCATGGTAGCCGCCATCATCGCCACGGCCAATCGACCATCGCGCCTGCCAAGCAGCCAGGCAAGGACACCTCCAGCGAGCAACACCGCCGCCATGGACCACCCGAAAGGGCGCAGGGCGTCCGCTTGCGCTGCGTCTTTGATCAATCCGGGCTTCGTCACTACGACCACCAGCGCCCCGGCGAGAATTATGCAGCCCAGCGAAAACCCGGCGAAGCGGCGGCGTGCCGCGGGCCGCTCCCATTGCCGCGCCAGCCAGAGGCCGACCACGGTCGCCAGTGGCGGCAGCACGGGCAGGATGTAAGGGATCAGCTTGGATTGAGACTTGGAATAGAACAGAAACATGAAAGCCGCCCAAGTGGCGAAAAACCAAACGTCGACATTTTCGCGCCGACGCGACCAGCCACCCCGCAGTGCCTCCCGCCACGCGCTCCACAGAAAACCGGTCCAGGGGAAAAATCCGGCCGCCAAGATCGGAATGAAGAACCACCACGGCTGAACCCGCCCGAGATCGACTGTGAAGCGCTGCCAATGCTCTCGCACCAGATAGGCCTGCACCCAGTCGGGATTGCGTATGGCGACGAGCACATGCCACGGTGCCGCGACCGCGAGGAAGAGTGTCAGGCCGCTCGGCAGATAAAGTGGCCGCAGCCGCCTCCACTGGTTGAAGATCAGCAGCCAGAGGAACATCACAGCCCCCGTGACAAGAAACCCCATGAGTCCCTTGGTCAGCGTGGCCAGCGCTGCGCTCGCGTAGAGCCCATAGAAGAACCAGCGGCGCCGCGCGCTAACGGGCTCGCGCACCCCGAGAATGAAGCAAAACAGCGTCGCGGCCATGAGGATGGAAACCGCCATGTCGAGAATCAGCAGGCGCGCGAGGGCGAAGTAGAGCATCGAGGTGCCGAGGACAATCGCCGCCCCGAGTCCTGCGCCGCGCCCAAACAGCCGGCGGGTCGCGGCGTAGGTCAGCAACACGCCGCCCAGTGCGAAGAGCGCGGGGGTCAGGCGCATCGACCACTCGGAGCCGCCGAAGAATTTCAAGGCCACGGCGCCCGTCCAGTAAACGAGCGGCGGTTTCTCAAAGTAAGGAACCGCGTTGAGCTGGGGCGTGATCCAATCGCCGGTTGCGAGCATCTCGCGCGGAATTTCGGCGTAGCGGCCTTCGTCCGGGTTCGCCAACGGGCGGCTGCCCAAGGCAAACCCAAACAGCGCGGAGAAAGCCAGCGTCAGCCAGAGCAAATCCCGGCGCCACGGGGGGATGGTCGCACCGAGTTGGGATGAAGGCGCGCCGGTTGCCGGCTGCGGAGCCCCGATTGGCGGGAAGGAGAAATTGCTTTCGGATGAGTCGGGCTTCACGGGATCGGCGCGAGAAGAGCTGGGTCACCGGCCGGTCCCGTTTTCCTTTTCGGGGTTGGCATCGCGATCGGTGGGGACGGCGCCCGCCAGCGCCGACACGGGCGTGGCGGGGGCGTTCGGCAGCACCGGATGCTGGGTCGTCATGGGCGCCACTTTCACGCCATCATGATGCGGCCGGTCCGAACCGAAATTCTCCACGCGGTTGGGCTGGGTCCACTCGCGAATCATCTCGCGGCCGATTTTCGGGTAGGCCGCCGGGTTGAAGAGCAGGTTGATCGACGTGTTGCACTCATGCGTGCAGAAGCACTTCGTGTCCCGGATGAACGTGCGCATTGCGCCTGCGCGCTCCGCCTCCCAGATTTTCGCCATGTCGTAGCCGGCTTCGCGCAGGTTGCCGAGCTTGTCGCTCAGCATCTCGCACGCATAGACGTCGCCCTCCTCGGAAATCACGGCGGACAGCGCGCCCGCGTAGCACGGCGTCTGGAATTTTCCCGTCTCGAGCGTGTCGAGGATGGTCTTCGTCGCGAGCCGCTCCTTGGCATGGACCACGCGGGACAGCGGCATGTTTTGATAGTAGTTGAGCGCGCCGCTGGCGAAGGCCTGCTCGATGCGGGCCTTCAGCCGGCGGTATTTCGCCACATCGGCCACGCCGATCGCGGGCACCATGGGTTTGCCGCGGACGTAGGAAAGATCCCAGTTGTCCGGCTTGAGGTCTTTGACGACGAATTCGAACATCTCGTCCATCTCGTCTTGGTTCCACGCGCAGAAGGTCGTCGAGATGCCGGCGCCCATGTTCGGGTAGTGGGCGCTGAGTTTTTTCAATTCGCGAAACGTCTCCACGGTCCGCTCGAAATTCCGCGGCACGCCGCGGATGCGGTCGTGCGTCGCCTGCAGGCCGTCGAGCGAGCACAGGATGCCGACGAACGTCGTCGGGCAGTTTTTCACCAGCCGTTCGGCGGACGCAACGATCTCCTCGGTCTTGATGCCGTTGGTGTTGATCGAGAGCGTGACGGGGTGCAGCCGGTCATGGAGTATCTTGGCGAACTCCGGCAGATCCTTCCGCAGGAAGGGCTCGCCGCCCGTGAACGCGACCCACATGACGCGCTTCATCGACGAGGCGACCTTGTCGATTTCCTCGAGCGTGAGATCGGTCTGCCCTTTGTTGAGGCTGTCCCAATAAAAGCAGTGCTTGCACTTCGCGTTGCACCGCGCGGTCACGAAGAACGTGAGATGCAGCGGTAGGCCGCGCTTGTTAAACAGACGGGGCAGGTGCGGGGCGAGATTGCTGAGTGACATGAATAAATCCTCCGATGGTTAACAATGTGCCAGTTATCGCCCCGCCCAACCAAGCCACGGAAACGGCCAGGAGCACGGGGAAGGCCTTGAAAAGAAAAGCCGCGCCATTGCCCTGCCGCCGCAGGCGAAGCAGCAGCGGAGCGGGCAGCAGCAGGAACGCCATCGAGGCTGCGGCGAGGAAGGGGACGGACACCCAGGACGCGCAGTGATGCACGTAGGGGGCCGCCGCCACCAGGAATGGGCTCACCCCCACGGCCAGCGTGGCCCCGAGGTGGATCACGCCGCTCGATCGGCTGTAATTCGACTGGGCCTCGGCCATCTCGGGAAACCGGAAATGGCTCATCACAATCCGCTCGGCGTAGAATCTC
The DNA here is from genome assembly GCA_947474365.1 of Opitutia bacterium. Classification (GTDB taxonomy): domain Bacteria; phylum Verrucomicrobiota; class Verrucomicrobiia; order Opitutales; family Opitutaceae; genus ER46. The sequence continues at coordinate 112,570 of CANJIU010000010.1, forward strand.
TGCTGGCGGAGAAAACCCAGCAGGCTGCCGCGATAAGCGTGGTAAACGCCGGCGTCCGCGATCCAGCGAATCCGGGCGCCGTCGCGCGTGAGGAGAAACCCCAGTTCCTCGTCCTCGTTGCCCCAGATCGGTTTCGCCGGGTCGCGTTTCCGCGCATAGAGCGGGAAGCCGCCGACGGCGAGAAAGGCTCTTCTCTTGCACGCGAAATTCGAGGTGATGGTCGATTCGATTTCCGCCGGCAGGCCACGCTGCCGGATGCGAAGGATTTGATCCTGCAACCGCGTGAGGAACGTCTCGTGCACGGGACCCGCATAACCGCCGGTTGCCGCGACGACGCCCGCCGCGGCCAACGGCGCGGTGATGCGCTCCAGCCAGTCCGCCGGCGGCACGCAGTCCGAGTCGGTGAACGCGAGAATCTCGCCGGTCGCCGCCGCGGCGCCGGCATTGCGCGCCACGCCCGGCCCGGCGTTTTTCGCGAGGGTAATCACCGTCGCGCCGTGCTGGCGGGCGATTTCGGCGGTGCGATCTTGGCTGCAATCGTCGACGACGATAAGTTCGGCGGCTGGAAGAGTCTGGCCGCGCAGACTTTCGAGACACGCACCTAGGGTGGCGGCGGCGTTATACGCCGGGACAATAACGGTAATGGAGGGCACGAACTTTGCAGGAATTGAAAATCAAGAGGGGGGAAATCCAGCCGCCTGACGAAATCGCCGGGCGGCTGGATCGCATTCTTACCGGCCCGGCTCGCTCAATGCCGATGGCCACCTGGAGCCGGACCCGACCCACCGCTCGGAGGTGTCTCGCATCCGGTCAGGAGCGCGACGACGAGAGTGGAGCAGGCAATGATGATGATACGGATGGTTTTCATGGGCTAAATCAAAGTCACTTGATGCTGCCGCAGGTGAGCATCGCTTTGCCGAAATACGGATTGTTGATCTTGGTCGTGAGCTGCACCCAATCACCGCCGCCGTCCTCGACCATCGGGCAGTTGGCAATGTAGTAGCCCGTCTGGCCGCCGGCGAGATGGACGGCGCGCTTGCTGAGGGCTTTGAACGCCTCGCGGGCCGTTTTCAGCGAATCCGCACCGGCGAGTTTCTTCGCGGCGTCGGCGCCCGGTTGCGCCTTGGAATCGGCCCTGGCGACCACCACGAGGTCTTTTTCGACGACCGCCGCGGCCTTTTTGGCCGCCGCTAGATCGTCCGTGGCGAGGGCCGCGCGGACGGCTTCGTATTGGGAGAGGAAGGATTTCTGCGCGTCGGTGAGCGGCGCGCTTTTGTCGTGCGCCTGCGCGGTGAGACCGAGCAGCGCGAATAGGCCGATGGCTTGGAGGATGCGGATGGATTTCATGGGTGGGATGGGACCAAATTAAGCTCGCGCCGCGCGAAAAAGCGAAAGCGTGCCACAGGGGGTGTTGAAGTCGTGGGTGGCTTCGACGTCGCGAAAGCCGGCCTCGTGCATAAGCGTCGGAAGCAATCCGCGACGATGGTCCGCCGTGGTGGAGAAGCCATCGAGGAACTGAACGCCGAAAAATGCGGCGCTCATGACTGCATTTCCCGGCCGGCCCCAGTCCGCCACATGGAATTCGCCGCCGGGCACCAACAGGCGGTGGATTTCCCGGAAAACGCGCTGCTTGGCCGCACGATCCAAGTGATGGAAGAAGAGGCTGCTAATAACGCGATCAAATGCGCCGCCCCCGAAAGGCATCGAGTCGGCCCGGCTCTCGACCAACGTCACGCGATCGCCGGCGGCCGCCGCCTTGCGGGCGGCACGCGCCAGCACCGTCCGATCGGCGTCAAGCCCGGTCACCACGGCTGCGGGGCACGCCCGCTTGACGGCGAGCGCAAGGGTGCCGGTGCCGCACCCGACGTCGAGGACGCGGTGCCCCGGGCGAATGCCCGCTTGCGCGAGCAGGCGGGATTTGAACGTGCGCTCGCGCGTGGTCCACCGCACCACGGGATCGTAGAATCTAGTGAGCCAGCCGTAGGCCAGGGCGGGCTTGATGGTCTCGGGCGCAGTCATTTTCGCGGTTCAATTCTTCTTGGGCAGATTGCGCGACGACGTGTGAGTTTGAACGATCTTCCACTCGCCGCCGATTTTCTTGAGCACCGAGGTGGCGACGCCGCGTTTCTCGATCGCCGGACGGTCTCCCTTGAAAACGATTTTGTAGATGTAGGTCTCGGTGGCCAGCGCGAGCGGCGGCTCCAGCCGCACCTCGACCTTGTAGTCGCGGAACGAGAACTCCTTGAATTCGCCCAGCTCGGGGCCGATGTGATGCGCAAGGTAATCGGCAAAAGTGCCCTCGACCCCGCCGGATTCGAAAACCTGCGCGTCGGTGGTGAAAAGCTTCGCGGCCGGCGCGGCGTCGAGTTTTTCCAGCGCGGTTTTGTAAGCCTTGAGCACCGCCTTCACGGCCCCGACGTCCACGGGCTCGGCCGCGAACAGCGAAGTGAAGAGGCCCAACAAAACGAACGAAAGTCGCTTCATGGTCAGGCTTTCTTGGGCACGAGTTTCATGCCGCCGCATTTCGGGCAGGTGACGCCGGGTGTCTTGGAGGTCACGTCGGGATGCATCGGGCAATAGTAGGTCACTGGCCCACTCTGGCCAACCGTCGCAGTCTTCGGTTCGTCGATGACGTTGATGCCGAAGCCGGCGAATTTGTCCTTACCGCCGATCTGCACCTGAACATAGAACCGGTAGTAACCGGCAGCAACGGGCGCAATGTGGAAACTCAATTCGGAGCCGCCCCGCTGCGCGTCGTCGGTCGGCTCCTCGCCGAGCGGGTGAACGTGCAGCACGGTTTTCAGGTCGGGAGTGAAGCCGACGCCGTGCGCGAATGCGCCCATCAGCGGTTCCAAGTTCTTTGCAGGCGAACCGTCTGGTTTCGTCACGGCGACCTTCACCATGGCGCCACCTTCGAGCGGGATTTTGCCGCCCTCGATCTGCATGTCGAAGCGGTAGCCGTCCACTGTCGCACTCTGCGTCGGCTTTTGGTCGAGCGCACGGGCCGTGCCCGCAACGTTCACTGTTCCGCGGGCATATTCTTGGACGGATGTTGCCGTGGGGAGTAAGTCGGCAAATACAACGTAGTCGCCGCCCGCGCGTGGCGTGAACGTGAACGACCAAACGCCGGGCGCAGTCTCCAGTGGGTGCTCGTGGTGATAGTCGCTCAAGCTCGGATCGACGATGAGCAGGTGGACTCTCTTGGTGTGCGCCAGCTCAAGATCGGCCGTCGTGACCGGCTTGCCGCTTTGCTTGTTGGCGAGACGCACGGCGATTTGCGCCGGCTGCCCGGCCTTCAGCGGGCCGGGGCTAACGACGGTCAACGTCGTGGTCGGCTCCGCCGCAGAAGCGTGGCTGTGGCTCGCCGCGCCGCCGTGCTCGTGGCTGCTCGTGACAGCGATGGGGGCCGTCGCAGCGATGTCCGCCGGATATTGCGCCGCCAGAACTTTCAACAGGGCGTCGATGGCTTTGAGCTGTTTCTCGACTGAGGCCTGATTGTTCTCATCCGCTGCGTCGTGCGCCGCGTCGAGCGCCTTGGCGAGATTGCCGATCGCGCCTTCGGCCCGTTTCAGTTTGTCGGCCGGCAGGTCTTTCGAGACGGGCGCTAGCGTCTTGAGCGTCGCCGCCAAGGTCTCCGTCACATCGTGGACATCAGCGAGTTTCTTGCCCTCGACGAGCCCGGCCAGTTTGCCGCGAAGGCCGTTGATCCGGCCCCACGCTTCCGCGGTTGATTTCGGCGTGGACGACGCGGCGGGGGAATGTTCGTGCGCCGCAGTTGCCGCCGCGGCGAAAACGGGCATCGAAAGGCCCTGCATGGCGAGGCCAAGCGCTGCCGCGGATATTTGAAGGAAACGATGGCAGGTCATGTTTTTTGCATTCATTGGGCGCTCACCGCGACAGAGCGATGAGCGCGGAATACGCGGGGGTCTGTGGTCTGCGCTCAGTGAGCGTGGGCGGCCTTGGCGGGATATTGGGCGGTGAGCAGCTTCATGAGGGAGTCCACCGCAGCCAGTTGCTTCTCGGAGCCGGCCTGGTTGTTCTCGTCGGCGGCGTCGTGCAGCGCGTCGAGCGCCTTGGCGAGATTCTTCACCGCACCCTCGGCGCGCGCCTTCTTGTCCGCGGGCAAATCCTTCGAGAGCGCAGGCAGGGCGTTGAGCACGCCGGTAAGCTTCTCCGCGGTTTCATGCACGGGTTTTAGATTCTTGTCCTTCACCTGCTTGGTCAGCTCCATGTGAAGGCGGCCCGCCTGATCGAGCGCGGCGGCAGCCGTCGTCGGTTTCGCCATTTCGGCGCCATGTTCGTGGTCGGCTTTCTTGTCCGCGGCGCGAAGGGCCGGAACGGTGACCAACAGCGCGACCACCGCCAGGAGCGGCAGCGCGCGGATAAGTGCGAGGGATGTTTTCATTTTTTTAGGTTATTGGATTTGAACTAGCGAGAATCGAGGGCTGGTGCGACGGCTGGCTGTTCCTCGGCTACGGCTGGCTTTGGCGGGTTCGCGTCGATGGCGTCGAGCGGATCGACTTTCGCGCGCTCGAGATATTTCTCGGATGCCTTGCGCCCGAATTTGAAGAACACGGCGGGTGTCACCGCCATGTCGAGGAAAGTGGAACTGACCAAGCCCCCGAGAATCACCACGGCCACCGGATAAAGAATTTCCTTGCCCGGTTGATCGGCGGCGAGGACGAGCGGGATGAGCGCGAGACCGGCAGTGAGCGCCGTCATGGTCACCGGCACGAGCCGTTCCAGCGAACCGCGGACGATCATATGCGCGTCGAACTTCTCGCCCTCGTGCTCCATCAGGTGGAGGTAGTGCGAGATCATCATGATCGTGTTGCGCGAGGCGATGCCCGCGAGCGTGATGAGGCCGACGAGGGTCGCGATCGACACCTTGCCGACCATGAAATACGTCAAGACCAGCGCGCCGATGAACGCCAGCGGGATGTTCAGCAAAATCTGCGCGACGATCATGCCCGAACGGAAATGCGAGTAGAGCAGCAGGAAGATCGTGCCGAAGGTGAAGATCGCGAGGATGCCGATGATGCGCGTCGCCTCCTGCTGGCTCTGAAACTGGCCCTCGTAGCTGACGAAATAACCGGTTTCGAGATGCAGCTTGGCGGTGAGTGCGGATTGGATTTCACCGACGACCGAACCGAGGTCGCGGCCGGACACGTTGGCGGAGACGACGATCCGCCGTTGCACGTCCTCGCGGTTGATCGCGTTGGGGCCTTTGCTTTCGCGCACCTCGGCCACGAGGGAGAGCGGCACCTTGCCGCCGACCGGCGCGTCGATAAGGATGTCGCGAATCGCGGCCACGTTGAGCCGCGAGGATTCATTGAGCCGCACGACGAGGTTGTAGGTCCGTTGACCTTCGAGCACCTGCGCGACGGTCGCGCCGTTGAGCGCGGCCTCAAGCTGGCCGTTCAGCGTGCCGGGTTTTAGGCCATACATGGCGGCCTTCTCGCGATTCACCTCAATCTTGATTTGGTCGATGAGCACCTGCTTCTCCGTCTGCAAATCGACCAGGCCGGGGATGCTGTCCATCGCCGCTTCCGCGCTGGCCGCGTAGGTGCGCAGCTTGTCCAGATCGGGGCCGAAAATCTTCACGGCGATCTGCGCCCGCACGCCCGAGAGGAGGTGATCGAGCCGGTGGGAAATCGGTTGGCCGACGTTGAAGACGACACCGGGAATCTGGCCGAGTTTTTCGCGAATGTCGCCGAGGATTTCCTCGCGGGAGCGCGGGGATTTCTTGAAGTCCACGTCGATCTCGGTGGAGTGAACGCCTTCGGCATGCTCGTCCAACTCGGCGCGGCCGGTGCGGCGGCCGGTCGAGGCGACCTCGGGGACGGTAAGCACCAGTTTCTCCGCGATAATCCCGACGCGGTTGGATTCGGCGAGCGAAGTGCCGGGGGCGGAGAGGAGACCGATTGTCGAAGTTCCCTCGTTGAATTCCGGGAGGAAGATTTTACCCATGCGCGGATAGAGCGCGAACGAACCGGCGACGAGCAGCAACGCGAGGACCATCACGATCCACGGGTGGCGCATGGACGGCCCCAGGATGATTTTTTGGTCGAACGCTTTCAGCCCGCGCACGAGCCAGCCGTCCTTCTCGTGCTCCATGCGCTTCATCTTCGGGAGCAGGTAGGAAGCGAGCGCCGGAATCACCGTGAGCGACACGACGAACGACGCGATCATCGCAACGATCGTCGCCACGCCGATGGGCGCGAAGAGCCGGCCCTCGATGCCGCCCAGTGCGAAGAGCGGGATGAACACGAGGATGATGACGAGCGTAGCGAACAGGATCGAGTTTCGCACCTCTGACGAAGCCTCGGCGATCACGCGCAGGACGGGGCGCGGCGTCGCGGCGTGGCGGTTCTCGCGCAGGCGGCGGAACACGTTTTCTACGTCCACGATGGCATCGTCCACCACCATGCCGATGGCCACGGCGAGCCCGCCGAGCGTCATCGTGTTGATGGTAATGCCGGCGAATTTGAAATAGAGGCCGGTGACGACGAACGAGAGCGGAATCGCGGTAAGCGTGATAAGCGTCGTGCGGAAATTGAGGAGGAAAAGAAAGAGCACGATCACGACCATGATGGCACCGTCGCGGATCGCCTCCTCGACGTTGAGCACCGCGGCCGAGATGAAATTGGCCTGCTTGAACAGGGTGACGATTTTCACGTCGGACGGGAGCGTCTTGCCCATCTCGGCGAGGGCAGTCTCGACGAGACGCGTAAGCGTCAACGTGTCGGCACCCGGCTGCTTTTGCACCGAGAGGATCACGGCGGGTTCGCCGTTTACGCCGGCATCGCCGCGCATGACCTGGCGGCCGAACTTTACCTCGGCGACATCGCGCAGGCGGACAGGCACGCCCTTGCGTAAAGTGACAACGGAGTTGCCGATGTCTTCCAGCGAGGTCGTGCGCCCGACGTTGCGGATGAGCGCCTCTTTGTTGGAGTTTTCCAGAAAACCACCCGAGGTGTTTTCCTGCGCTTCGCGCGCCGCGGTGAGCACCTCTTCGAGGCTCACGCCAAGGGCCGCCATCTTCGCCGGTGCCGGCAACACCTGATATTGTTTCACCCCACCGCCGATGGCGATGACCTGCGAGACGCCGGCGATTGTGAGCAGTCGCTGGCGCACGGTCCAATCGGCGAGCGAGCGGATCTCCATCGGGGCGGTCTTGCCGCTGTCGCTGCGCAAACCGATGAGCATGATTTCGCCCATGATCGAGCTGATCGGCCCCATCGTTGGCGTGACGCCGCGCGGGAGTTTTTCCGCGGCGAGTTGCAGGCGCTCCTGCACGAGCTGACGCGCGCGGTAGATGTCCATGCCCCAATCGAATTCGACGTAGAGAATGGAGAGGCCGATGCCGGCGGCGGAGCGGACGCGCTTCACGCCGGGTGCGCCGTTGAGCGCCGTTTCCATCGGCAAGTTGACGAGCGTCTCGACTTCCTCCGGCGCCAGGCCCGTGGCCTCGGTCATAATGTTCACCGTCGGCCGGTTGAGGTCGGGGAAAACGTCGACGGGCAGCTTCGCGATGACGAAGCCGCCGTAGACAAGCAGGAGCGCGCTCGCCGCCAGCACGAAGAGGCGGTTGCGCAGCGAAAATTCGATGAGCCGGTTGAGCATGACGGTGGCTCAGTGCTTGTGGCCGTCCTCGGCCGGTTTCGCGACGGGAGCTTTGCCTGCGGCAGTCGCCGCGGCTGGCGCTTCCTTGGGCGGCGTGGGTGCGACGTATTGGAGCTGGTAGTTGCCGACGGTCACGACATTCGCGCCGGGCAGCACGCCCTCGATCACTTCGACGTAGCGGTCGTCACGCTGGCCGAGCACGACGGGCGTGCGCATGAACGTGTGCGGGTCTTTGTCGTCCTGCACGAAGACAAAAAGATTGCCGGCTTCGCCGAGCACGGCGGACAAGGGCACGGTGATCACGGTGTCGGCTTGCGCGGTGACGATTTGCAGCGTGGCGCGCATGTTCGGCAGCAGCTTCTGATCGGGATTGGCGACGCGCACGCGCACCCCGAGCGTGCGGGTCTCGGGATCGAGCCGCGGCGTGTAGCCTTCGACGGTGCCGGTGAACGCGTCGTCAGGATAGGCCTCGGCGCGAATGCGGACGGTCTGGCCCTTTTTTACCTGCGCGGCCTGCCCCTCGTAGAGCCGGCCGACGAGGTAGAGTTCGGAAAGATCGGCGAGCGTGAGCAGGCGGGCGTTGGGCTCCACGCTGTCGCCGGTGAAGACCGGTTGATCGTAAACGGTGGCGGCGATGGGCGCTTTGAACTGTAGCTTTGGCGGTGGGTCACCGATTTGTCGGCTCTCAACTTCGAGCAAGAAGTCGCCTTCGGCCACGCGGTCGCCCTCTTTCACTGCCAGACGCGTGATTCGCCCGGAAATACGGCTGGCAATCGCCGCGACGCGCGACGGATCGAGTTCCACATTGCCGAGGATGGCGACCGTTTTTTCCAGCGTGCGCAGTTCGGCGGCCTCGATTTTCAGGCCGAGATTTTTTTCAGCGATCGCCGTGAGTGTGACCGGACCGGTGAGCGGGCCGGAGCCGGATTCACCGGGCGCTTTGTCGTGGCCCGGGTGCGCGAACCCTGAAACGGCTGGCAGCGTCAGGAGCGTGAGTGCCGTGAGAAATAGGAGAGGGCGTTTCATGAAAATGGGTGGGAAAAATCGGAGTGAAGAAGATCGAGCGAACGCTCCCTGCTCAGGGTTGTTCGTTGAGCACAGGCGGAGTCGCCAACTGCGGGTTCCGCCCCGTGGCGGTCTGCAACTCCGTCAGGGCCTTGGCGTAGGCACTGCCTGCCGCGAGCACCCCGGATTCGAGCGCGAGGCGCTGCTGCTGACCTTGGATTACTTGAAAAAGGGGCAACTGCCCCTGCTGATAAGCCTCGGTCAGCGCACGCTCCGAAGCCTCGCCCAGGGGCAGCACCATCGCACGATAACCCTCCAAAATCTTCCGGGACTGCTCGGCGCGTTGGCGCGCCGCCGCAACCTCGGACGCCACCTTGAATTCGAGCGCTTCGGCCTCGCGTTGGGCGCGCGTCCGCTCGGCGCGAAGTTCGCGCAGACGGCCCTGATTTTTGTTTCGCACCGGCAGCGGAATGGAAATTTTTGCCCCCAGCAGGTGATCGGCTCCACCTCCCGCGCCCCGGTCGTAGCCATACGTCGCGCCCACCGTGAGATCTCCCTTGGACTCGACTTGGGCGAGACGCTGTTCGGCTTCGACTTGTTCGACCGCCAGCGCGGCCACGCGCAAATCGGGACGGTTCCACGTCGATTTCTCGCCGTCGGCATTGGCACCGAGGGCCTGAGTCAGACCAGGCAAATCGCCCGCGACCGCCACGTCTTCATCAGGTGCTGCGCCGAGCAGTGGTTTCAAGTCTTGCAGACGGGACGTGCGCTCAGCCACCAGGCCGGTGCGTTCCTGCTCCAGTTTTGCCTGTTCGAGCGCAGCGGCGTTGACCTCGACCGCAGAGACTTCACCGATCTTCGCCTTGGAGCGGGCGAGGTCGAGCAAGCGCGAGTTCGCTTTGATCAACCGATCCCGCAGCGCGACTTCCTGGTCGAGCGCGAGCAGATCGACGTAAAGTTTGGTGATTTCACCCGCCAGCAAGCGCCGCCGATCCGCCAGCGCGGCCGACGCGGCACCGATGCCGACGCGAGCCACAGCTTGGGCTTCGCGCAGCCGGTTGCCGAGCGGGATGGCCTGGGTCAGACCCAAGTCGAATTTGCGCGCCCCGTTATTGCCGGTGAGCAGGTCCGTCTGGGCTCCCGCTTCGAGCGCGGGATTGGGCCGCAAACCCGCTTGTTCTACGCGACCACGCGCCGCCTCGGCCCCCATCGCCGCAGCGGCCAGATCGCGGTTCTGTGCCAAGGCGCGTCGCACGGCGGCCTCAAGCGAGAGCGGCTCGGCTGCCCTCACTGCGCCGGACACCACCGCAAGGGAAACAAGGATGAGGGCGAATCGGAAAAACATGAAAGGTGTGCAGTGTGAAACGCTGCGACCCTGCCTCATCCCTCAAACTTTCTGCGCGGAGTGGCACCGCCGATGGAAGAAAGATTGAGGGATACCGGCCCCCGGCTACGTTAATGCACGATCAACCATGAACTCCGACCCGATTGACGACCTGCTTAGTGCCTATGCGAAGCAACCGCCTCCGGCTGCGCCGGACCGTCTGACGGCCGACGTGTGGAAGGAAATCGAACAGCGGCGGCAACGTGGCTTTGGGGCGTTGCTCGGATTGAACTGGAGTGAATTACTGCAACGGCCGCGGCTCGCCCTGTCGGCGCTCGGACTGGCCTTGGTCGCGGGCCTGATGCCCGCGGTGGCGGCCCGCTCCGCCGACCATGCGCTGCGTGCCCGTGATTCGCTGCACTTCGAGGTCTTCTCGCCGGACATACCGTCGGTCTTGATCGCCACTGCACGTCCGACGCGGAAGTAGCCCATGAAAACGCTGATCGGATTTTTCGTCGCGGTCGTGGCAATCGCGGCGCTCTCCTCGTTTTGCACACTCCGTTGGATGGAGTCGCGGCGGGCGGCCAAAGTTGATCCGCATGAGTGGCTGCATGCGGAACTGAAGATCACCCCGGCCCAGCATCAGGCGCTCGAGCCCATCGAAGAAAAATTTGCGAGTCAGAACCGGATGCTGCGCGAGCGCATGCGCGCCGCTAACCACGAGCTCGCGCTCGCCATCCGGCAGGGGCGGCCCGATTCGCCGGAAATTTCTGCGGCCGTGGGCAAGATTCACCTGCACATGGGCGAGCTGCAAAACGCTTCGATTGCGCATATCTTTGAGATGCGCCGCGTCCTCACGCCCGAACAGGGAGACAAGCTGCTGCAACTCGCCGAACAAGGTCTGGACGTCGCTCCGTGATTCGCCCGTGGACCCGGACCTCCCGCTCATCGAGGCCCTGACGGCAGGCGAGGATCTGGCGCTGAACGAACTGATCCAACGCCACCGCGAGCCGCTTTTCCGTTTCGCGTTCCGCTATCTGCGGGACGAGACGGCCGCGCGCGACGTGGCGCAGGAGACGTTTGTGCGCGTGTATTTCAAGGCGGCTTCCTTCAAGCCGCAATCGACCGTCAAGACGTGGCTCTACACGATTGCCGTCAACCTCTGCCGCGACCGCCTGCGCCGCCTGGTCAAACACCGGAGCGATCTCCCACTCGACGTGCCCGGTGACGACGGAGTGCGAACCGAAATCGCCGACCCGCAGCCGATCCCCTCCGAGCAGAGCGCGCAGGCGGACCGGTTCAAAGCCTTGCAGCGGGCTATCGATCAACTCCCGCACCGGCTCAGACTGGCGCTTGTGTTGTGCACGCTCGAAGGCAAGAGCCAGAAGGAGGCCGCGGAGATCATGGGCACGACTCCGAAGGCCGTGGAGCTGCGCATTCACCACGCGAAGGTGAAATTGCGCGACCTGCTCGGCGATTTGCAGCGATAGGCCGCGACCCCTTCGCGGGTAGTGCGACTACCAGCGGGCGGAGTTTTTCCATTTCAGGTCGGCAAGCAGATCCTCGACCACACTTTGCGGTCGCTCACCACTCGCGAAACGCGCCAACTGCGCGTTGGAACTATATCCCCGCGCACCCTCGCAGACGCCTGCCGCGAAATGGTTCGCGCGACGCCTTGATACGCCCCGATCCCGCACAAATCATTACCGGTGACTTTTCGGCCTTTTTTTTGGCGTCGTAATTTCCCTCTCGCCACCTCCAAGCGTTGGACCGGTGTCCCCGTGAGCGCCTTCAGTGCGCTAGAACGAGAAATCGTGCGGCAATAATTGCCGCATCAAGCGGCTACAGATTTATAAAAATCTGCAATACAGTAGGTAACGATCACCAAAATCTTGGTTGGCATATTCAGTGCTATCCACGCACTGAACGGTATCCGCTCGCACGCATCTCCTCCATGTCGCCGATTAATACCGTTACTCCATTTACGCTTTCACCCACCGAACGCCTGGAGATCGTTCAGCAGCCCAAAGGGATTGGCTTAGGCGCGTCACAGGCGGTTCCACCAACTGAGAGCTTCGGTAAGATGCTCGATGGACTCCTCAAAACTGTGATCGCAAAAGATGAAGCGGCAGATTTAGCCACTCGTAGTTTGCTGTTGGGAGATAGCAATCAACTGCACCAAGCGGTGATCGCCGGAGCGGAAGCAGACGTCGCTTTTTCTTTAATGGTGGAGGTCCGCAACAAGTTGTTGGAATCGTATCAGGAGCTTATGCGGATGCAGCTATAGCGTAGTTTGACGCCAAACACGTCGGGCGGTGACGAAACTATGCTGCAGCCCGTATTTCTTGCACTGATGCGAGCACACGAGTGGTTAGAATTGTGCAAAGTCTGTCCGCTTCCTCAAATTGAGGCCAGTGCCCCGATTGCTCGAAACGAATATACGTTTTGCCACGTGGTGCACACAACGCATCGAAATAGCGTTTTGTCACGGTTTCAGACACGACGACATCGTAGCGACCAAGCAGAAAAAACACGGGAATATCAATGCGCGGAACCTGCCTGAACAGATCGACCTTCAGGAATATCTCATTCCAGAGGCAATCCGTTAGCCGACGGACCCCAAGCGGAATCTTCAAAAGATCGAAAAGCGAATAAGATTTCGACTTGAGTGCGCGGCTCAGAAACGTGCTGGTGCGGGCAGCGGCATAGTAGCGGGCCGCGACGTGCTGCGCCCAGCGTTCCAATGCCTCGGATTGCTCGAACGTCGTGTAAGGAGGCGGACCTAAAAGTTGAAGGCCTACCAAGGCATCGCTCATTTTGTTTTCGACGGCGGTGGTAAGGGTGGTCTCATACGCCACTGCTTCCGATTCGCGCAGATTGGCGACTTGGCCGATGCCGACATATGCCGAAAATAATTCGGGATACCGTGACGCCGCCATCGCTCCGACGATTGAGCCCCATGAATGTCCGACGAGCACGATGCGTCCGGTGTTAAATTGCTGTCTTAACCAGAGCGCCAATTGACGCGTGTCGGCCACAAATTGATCTAAGCAGAGCGTGCAAGGACGAGCGAGAAACGAAAAGGATTTGCCCGCCCCGCGTTGATCCCAATGCACCACCACAAATTCCTTTTCGAGAGCTGCGTCCCAGCCGGCAAAGGGCATCGAGGGAAGTCCGGGACCGCCATGCAGGAACAAAAGCAAAGGCCGGTTTCGGCTATCGCCGCGGATGCGAATGAACTGGTCCACGCCACCTAGGTTGACCATTTTCTCGAGATCAATGGCCGCAGAGGAAGACCCTAAAGGGAAGGTTGATTCAACGGGTAAAGGTTCAGGCGCACGAGCAAATCCCATGATGCACAAAGATGCCTCTTGTATCGGCACATGGGTGATAAACTGAAGCTCTCAACGGAATTCTGATCCAAATCTGATCAGCAACGCCAAATTACCTCGACATGGGTGAACTCAATAACGGCTCGCTGGACCCCGTTCTTCGCAACGCTGTCGACGACGTAAGATCACTCTCCTCGGTGGAGGCCGGCGACGTGGCGGGCGCAATCACCAGCGGCCCGAGTCCTTCCATTTCAGGTCGGCAAGCAGATCCTCGACCACACTTTGCGGTCGCTCACCACTCGCGAAACGCGCCGGAGCGCGCTGAAACATATCCACGCACATTGGGCAGCACAGTGCGAAAGGCCGTCCATCGTGATAGATGTGAGTCACGCCATTGGTGCCAGCGACGACCTTGTCGCAGACGACACACGTCTCGGAACCGGAATCAGCGGGAGCATTCATGGATGAAAAGGATGAAGCGCGCTCACCCGCAGCGGGGCGATGGCCTCGGCGTGATTTTCGCCGTTTCCATCAGCGCATCGAGAAACACGCCGAAAAGACCGGCACATTCCTGACAGCAGCGCGCAGCGACTCGGGAGTCAGTCGTGCCGACCGACCATTCCATGCCCGACGCGACCCGCGTGTTGCACAAGGCGCATTTCGCCGCAGCACGCGGCCTTGCTCCGGGACTACCTCGATTGGAAATTCCGGGTTTCATGAGGAAACGATCTCACCTTGAGTGACCGGGGCCGATGCCGGCAGGCCTCGTTTGCGCCACAGGAAGAAAATTGCCGGATACACGAGCAACTCCATGAGGGTCGATGTGATGACTCCGCCGACCATCGGCAGCGCAATGCGTTTCATCGTGTCGGCTCCGGTGCCGTGGCTCCACAGGATGGGCAACAGGCCGGCGACAATGACGGCGGCCGTCATCGCCTTCGGCCGCACGCGTTTCACCGCTCCATGGTAGATCGCATCGCGCAGGCCGGCGGTCGAGGTGAGCAGGCCCTTTTTCTTCCAATCTTCGTAAGCGAGATCGAGATAGAGCAGCATCACGACGCCCGTCTCGGCATCGAGGCCTGCGAGGGCGATGATGCCGACCCACACCGCCACGCTCATGTTGTAGCCGGCGAAGTGCAGCGCCCAGAACGCACCGACCAACGAGAACGGCACCGCCAGCAACACGATCGAGGTTTTGATCCACGACTGCGTGTTCAGGTAGATGATGAAGACGATGATCAGAAGCGTGAGGGGCACCACGATCATGAGCCGCGCCTTGGCGCGCTGCATGTATTCATATTGGCCGCTCCAGAAAATGCTGTAGCCGGTAGGCACCTTGATTTCGCCGGCCCGGATGGCGTCGTTCACTGTGCGTTGCGCACCGCGCACATAGTTGCCGATGTCCGTGCCCTGCACGTCGACGTAGATCCATGCGTTGGGCACGGCCGCCTCGCTCTTCACGCCCATCGGCGCCGCGACGACGCGCACCTTTGCGAGCTGGCTCAACGGCACCTGGGCCATCGCCGCACTCCCGGCCGCGCCCATCGCGCCGGTTTTGGCGCCACCCTTCACCGGAATCAGGATCTCGCGCAGGGCTTCCAGATTCTCGCGGTAGTCGCGCTCGTAACGGAGGATGACGCCATAGCGTTCGAGGCCTTCGACAGTGGTCGTCAGCGGCATCCCGCCGAGCGCCACTTGTAGCGTCTCCTGCACTTCTCCGACGGTGAGTCCGTAGCGGGCGATGGCGTCGCGATCGATGTCGAACTCGACGTAGTTGCCCCCCATCACGCGTTCGGCGAACACGCTACTCGTGCCAGGTGCCCGCCGGATCACGCCTTCGATCTCGCCGGCGATGCGTTCGAGTTCGCGCAGGTCGGAGCCGGCAACCTTGATGCCGACGGGCGTTTTGATGCCGGTCGCGAGCATGTCGATGCGCGTCTTGATCGGCATCGTCCACGCGTTCGTGAGACCGGGGATTTGCACGGCGGCGTTCATGGCCGCCGTCAGTTCGTCGATGGTTCGCCGCCGACGGGCGATGACCCTGCCGTCGTCGTCCTTGATGTCGACGACCGGCCATTCTTCATCGGGCTTCAACATGATCGTGGTCTCGATCATGTCCATCGGTGCGGGGTCGGTGGCGGTCTCCGCACGCCCGATTTTACCGAAGACGTGATGCACCTCGGCAAACGACTTTATGATCTGATCGGTCTGCTGGATGATCTCCCGCGCCTTGGTCGGCGACAGGCCGGGAAATGTCGTCGGCATGTAGAGCAAGTCGCCTTCGTAGAGCGGCGGCATGAACTCGGAGCCGATGTTCTGGTAGGGAAAGGCCTTGCCGAGCTTGAATGCATATTCCTTGGCCGGACCGTCGGGCAGCACCCGCGACACCATCGCATTCCACGGGAAGAACACCCAGCCCACGATGAGCGCCGCGGTGGCGATCACGACCCAGCGAAACTTGATCATGCGATCCAGCAGCGGGTGATAGAGCCAGATGAGGAAACGGTTCACCGGATTTTTTTCCTCCGCCGGAATCTTGCCACGGATAAAGAATCCCATGAGCACCGGCGCGAGCGTGATCGAGAGCAGTGCTGCCGCTCCCATCGAGTAGGTCTTGGTGAAAGCGAGCGGCTTGAACATGCGGCCCTCCTGCGCCTGCAAGGTGAACACCGGCAGGAACGAAACCGTGATCACGAGCAGCGAGTAAAAGAGCGTGGGGCCGACCTCGACGGAGGCGTCCCGGATGATCTCCCAATGCGGCTTCTTGCCGCCGTCGTGCTCCATGTGCTTGTGCGCGTTCTCAATCATGATGATGACCGCGTCCACCATCGCCCCGATGGCGATGGCGATGCCGCCGAGGGACATGATATTCGCGCTGAGCCCCTGCCCGAACATGATCAAAATCGAGGCGAGCACGGCGATGGGCAGAATGATGATCGCCACGAGCGAACTGCGCAGGTGCATCAGGAAAACGAGGCAGACGAGGGCTACGACGAGGCTCTCCTCGATGAGTTTCTCCTTGAGCGTCTGCACCGCGCGGTCGATCAGCGCCGTGCGATCGTAAGCGACCGAATAAGTGACCCCTTCCGGGAGGCTCTTCATGGCTTGGTCGAGCCGGGCTCTGACTGCCTGGATGACCTGTCGCGTGTCCACGCCGTAGCGCACGACCACGACGCCGCCGACGGTTTCACCCTCGCCGTTGAGTTCGGCGATGCCGCGTCGCATGTCGGGACCGAGCCCGACGTTTGCCACCTCTCCGAGTAAGACCGGCGTTCCGCCCGGCCCCCGGCCGACTGCGACCTTGCGCAGGTCGTCCACCGACGAGACATAGCCCTTCACCCGGAGGATAAATTCCTTCTCGGCCATCTCGACCGAGCGTCCGCCGACCTCGCCGTTGCTCTTCTGCACCGCCATCGCCACATCGGCGACGGACAGGTTGTAGGCGTGCAGCCGGTGCGGATCGACCGCGATCTGGTATTGTTTCACGAAGCCGCCGACCGAGGCGATCTCGGCGACGCCGTCGACGCTCGCGAGTTGGTAGCGCAGGAACCAGTCCTGCATGGAGCGCAGTTGCGCGAGGTCGTGATTTTTCGAGTTGAGCGAATACATGAACGCCCAGCCGACCCCCGTCGCATCCGGTCCAAGGCGTGGCGTCACGCCGGCCGGCAGGCTGCCGCTGAGGCCGCTCAGGTATTCGAGCACGCGGCTGCGCGCCCAATACGGGTCGGTGCCGTCTTCAAATATCACATAAACGAATGAAAAGCCGTAGAACGAATAGCCGCGCACGACCTTGGCGGACGGCACCGAAAGCATCTTCGTCGTGATGGGATACGTGACCTGATCCTGAATGATCTGCGGCGCCTGTCCGGGCCACTCGGTGTAGACGATCACCTGCGTGTCCGAGAGATCGGGGATCGCGTCGAGGGGAATCCGCTGGAGGGCAAAAATTCCGCCGCAGACGAGCGCCACCGTGCCGGCGAGCACGAGAAATTTGTTTTTGAGCGAGAAATCGATGATCGCTTTGAGCATGGAGAAGAGGCGGTTCGTGGCGCAGCGCGCCGCATGGTTTACGGAATCGGAGGGTCAGGTTGTCGCCAGGGGGCTATTTTTTGTCGTGTGCGCAGGGTTCACCTGCCGCCATCGCCGCGGCTGACATGCCGCAGTTCCCGCAACTCTCGCTCGCTGCCGTGGCGTTGGCCCCTCGGGGAGCCAGACCCATTTGCGAGCGAAGGAAGTCCTGCCCCGTCATGGTTTCGCCGATGGGCGGATGTCCCGGCGGCAGTTTTGCGGCCATCGCGCGGGCGTCGAGTGGCGGCGCGGTGATAGCCCCCGTCTTTTTTGACTTGCCGGGTTGGACGGCGATTTCGTCGCCGCAGGTCAGCATTGCCGCGCCGTAAAAGGGATTCTTGGTCCCGGCATCGCGCTGCAACCAGCGGGCCTTCGCCATCGGGCATTCGAAGACATGCAGGCCCGCTTCGCCCGTGAGCCCGGCCGTCCGCACCGCGTCGGCAATGGCCGAACTCAACGGAGTGAAGTCCGACCGCGCAGCCTTGAGGTCCGCGGGCTCGGCGGGGCCGCCCTTGAACGCGCCGAGCGGACCGTGCTCGGCGTGTTTGTCGGCGGAAAAAAATGCCGCGACGGCTGAGCGCAACGCTGGGAGTTGCATCTGGTAGCCGGCGAAATCGTCCCGGGCGAGCGGAGCGGCGGCATCGGCAGCGGCCAATGCCATCGCCTTCAAGGCCGCCGGCGCCGCAAGGGAACTTTGCTTTTTTCCTGGTGCAGCCGGCGGGGTGGCCATCGCAGGTCCGGACGCCGGGCTTGTGGGTTTGAGCATCTTTTGGATCGCTTCGCGGAGCTGGCTCTCCGAATCGAGCATGAACTGGCCCGAGACCACGACGCGTTCGCCGGCGTTCAATCCGCTCAAGACTTCATAGACTTCACCGGCGCTCCGGGCGCCGAGCTTCACGTCGCGCGGCTCGAAGGAGCCCCCGTCCAATGCGACAAAGACCGTGTTGCGTTCGCCGCTCCGCAACACCGCCGTGTCGGGCACGAGCACGGCATCGTCCGCAAGCTGCGCGGTGAACCGCACATCGACAAACATTCCGGGGCGGAGAAAGCCGTCGGGATTGGCCAGCACGATACGCGCGGTCGCCGTGCGGGTCTGCTCCTGCACCTGCGGCAGCAAGCGTTCCACAGTGCCGTCGAACATGCGGTCCGATCCGTAGCTGGTGCGCACGGCGACCGCCGTGCCGGGCCGAACGAACGGCAGATCTTTTTCATATATTTCGGCCTGCACCCAGACTGACGAAAGATCGGCCAGCCGGTAGATGCGCTCGCCGGGCTTCATCATCTGCCCGACGACGCCCATTTTCTCGATCACCATGCCGCCGGCCGGAGCGCGAAACACCATCGTCCGGCGGGCTTCCCGGGTGCGGTTCAACTCGCCGATCACCTCGGACGGCACATCGAACAGTTGCAGCCGCGCCAGCGCCGCACGCGTGAGTGGGCCGCCGGATTCTCCTTCGGAGCGGAGCGCGACAAGATAGTTGAGCTGCGCATTGTAGAGTTCCGGCGAATAGATCTCGAAGAGCGGGTCGCCCGCTTCCACGGCGGCCCAGGTGGTGTTCACGACCAGTTTTTCCAACCAGCCCTCATACTTGGTCGTGATGTCGCGCAACCCTTGTTCGTTGTAGGCGATGGCACCGACTGCGCGGATTTCGCGGCGCACCGGACCGTGCCCAACCAATGCCGTGCGGAGATTCATCCGCTGAATCGTGGCGGCGTCGATCTGGATGCTCGTAGCGGTGGAATCGTCACCGTCGTAAACCGGCACCATGTCCATGCCCATCGAATCCTTGCCGGGCTTGGGGCTGACCTCGCCCGCCATCATCGTCGATTTGTAGAATTTCACCGTTCGCTCGCCGGCGGTCTTCTGACCGGAGGCATTGGCGCGAATCGGGGTGAGTTTCATGCCGCAGACGGGGCAGTTGCCCGGCTCCTTCTTGATAATCTGCGGGTGCATCCCACAGGTGTAGAGCTGCTCGGCGGCTGCGAGCGCGGCGCCGAGCAGTAGGGGAATAAAGAGGAAGGCGAAATAACGGACGGCTTTCATGAGAGGAGGAAGGTCAGGGTTGTGTGGAGTTGGCGGCGAGGAGCGGCAAACCGGCCGGTGCCACGTCGGCGGTCATGAGCAGTAATTCGGTGACGGCGTTTTCCCGCTCGCGCAGCGCTGCCACACGTTCAAGGCGCATCGTCAGCGCCATCAGTTTGGTCTCCGGGATCATGCTGGGACCTGTCATCCCGGATTGATAGCCGGCCTCGATCGTCGCGATGGCACGCTCGAAATTCGGCAGCGCCGTCTGCTCGATGTAAGCGATCATGCGATCCGCTTCGCGCACCATGTAGAGCATCTGCGCGAGTTCGGCCGCGAGGTTGAGTTGTTCGGCCGTGACCCGCGCCTGGCTCGCATCGCGCCGCGCTTCCGCCGCCGCAATGTTCGCGGCAATTTTTTCGCGCCAGATCGGCAACGTCACTGCCGCCGTCGGTCGGAACATCAGGGGATCGGCCTTCAGGTCGGCCATGCCACCAATCGTGAAGTCCGGCGTGCCCGCCTTGCGCGCGACGTCAATACTGGCGACAGCCATCTCGACCATCGCGCGCATTTGCGCGAGTTCCGCATTCGCGGCGGACGCCCGGCGCCAAAGTTCATCCTCGCCGGGGAGCGTCGTCGGGGCGAGCGACGCCTGCGGCCAGGCCGGATCGCCATCGGTGGACGCAAGCCCCAGCGCGGATTTGAAGCGAATGCGCGCGGCGTTGCGGCGGTCGCCGAGCGTGACGAGATCGCTGCGGACCTTCGCGATGTCGTTCGTCACGCGGACTTGGTTCGCCAGCGTGCCCATTCCGCGGCCGGTGGTATAGTCGATGTCCGCAAGGGCGAGCGATTGTTCGAGCGCGCCGATGGAGGATTCGCGCAGGCGGATTGATTCGTCGAGGAAGGCCAGTTCGACCCACGCCTTGCGGGCCTGCGCGGCGGCGCTGAGCACGGCCGTGACATACACGCGGTAAGCGACGTTGCTCGATGCGATCATTTCACGGCCCATCGCCGAGCGTTTGCCCCGCGTCATGAAATCGAACATGAGGCCCGGCATGAACGTCATCAGCGTATCGGTGATGTCCGCCTCGAAAGTGAACTGCGGGTCGGGCAGCGCACGCGTCGGCGCAATCGCC
>CANJIU010000011.1 GCA_947474365.1 Opitutia bacterium
TCGCGGTCAGAGCTGCGCGGCCGACCATCAAGTGATGGCCCGCAAACTAAGGCTCGAATTTCCCGGTGCGATTTACCATGTGATCAATCGGGGCAACTACCGGTCGTGGGTCTTTCGCGACCCAAAAACTCGCACGGCGTTTCAGTCCTGCCTGTTCGAAGCCTGCGAGCGATGCGATTGGCTGCTGCACGTCTTTGTCAGTCGATGCCCATTTTCTGGAGGTGGCGGTGGATCACAAAGCCGTTCGGCCCGGCCTCGTAGGCCACGTGCAGCGTCGCGCTATCGGCCCGCAGTTTGGTCAGAGCACGCTCCAGGGCGTGCAGATCCGAACTGATCGTGCCAAACGCGCGGACTTCTCCGTCGCGGCCGGCCTCGGCCACGGCGATGACGATGGTATCCTTGTGGACATCGAGGCCCACAAACTTATCCTGTGTCTTCATGTGCTGGTCTCCTTGTTTTGGTGGAACGGTTGTCACCTCCACGATGCGGCTCGGCTCGCTTTCCGCGAGCAACCCGCGCTTCCGGGGACCAGCACACTCCTTTTTCTGCGGCGGCTTCACGCAGCTATAGTGTCTAGCTAAAAGAATAGCCCATGAAATTCCTCTTCGTATTCATATTTCTCTTATGTCGTCTCTGTGCGGGCGAGCTGACGTTTGAGGTAGTCGACGAAATCGACATACCCATTTCGCGACTGTGGCAAATGGAGAAGCTCTTGGACGCGTATGATGCCTTTTCAGCTGTGGCCGATGCCGGCGTTCTACAGTTGCCTGACGGCGGTGGTGGCCACCGCGAGATAACGTTCGCTGGCGCACGCGTTACTTGTGACGTGCCCAGGAAGAGCCTTAAGATTACGCTGCCAAACGAGATCGATACGGCACGTGAAGCCGAGATTGCCGATGCTCTCCTAGTTGCGGCGTTCAGGAGGATTTTGGGCCGAGACACTACGATGATCGACAAGGCAAAGTTCATGGCACTGAAAGATGGCACTGATACTGAGAAGGACCCGGCCCGAAGAATGATTCTGTCGCAGTTACTTTCCGTTGCGGTCGGGCCGGCCGATGGATCGGGTCCAAGAGTTTTCTTGCGACGAAAAACAGGCTAAGGAGCGCAAAAAAGGGTCATGTCGCGTATTGCGTATTTCGGCTCCGAAAGCCGACATAATCCAGTTCGTGCGGGGTGCGGTTCGAACGTCCGCGACGGTGTCGCGCGCAAACGTCAAGTACTCAGGATGACCAATTTTGGGATGCTAACGCAGTCGCGGTCAGAGCTGCGCGGCCGACCATCAAGTGATGGCCCGCAAACTAAGGCTCGAATTTCCCGGTGCGATTTACCATGTGATCAATCGGGGCAACTACCGGTCGTGGGTCTTTCGCGACCCAAAAACGCGCACGGCGTTTCAGTCCTGCCTGTTCGAAGCCTGCGAGCGATGCGATTGGCTGCTGCACGCCTTTGTCATCATGAGCAACCATTTCCATCTGGCGCTCGAGACGCCAGTCGGCAACCTCGTCGCAGGCATGCACTGGTTGGAAGTGACGTTTGCGACGCGCTTCAATCGGATGCGGCATGAACATGGCCACTTGTTTGAAGGGCGCTACAAAAGCCTTTTTGTTGAGGCGGGTACCGCGCTCGGGCCGCTGTGCGACTACATTCACCTGAATCCCGTTCGTGCCTCGAAGCTGAACGCAACCTCGCTCTCGGACTACCGGCACAGCAGCTATTGGTTTGTGCAGCAACCGACGCTGCGACCGAAATTCCTGCGGGCAGCCACGGCGCTCGCTGGGGCGGGTGGCTTGACCGATTCCCCGGCGGGCCGCCGCAGCTATCAGGCGTTCCTGGAATGGCAGGCCGCCGAGGGTCCAGCCGGCAAATCGAAGGCCTATGTAAATCTTAGCGGTGGGTGGGCTCTGGGCAGCGACGAATTCAAGGCGACCCTCGTGCACGATCTCGCCGTGGTCGCGGACCCGCGCGCACTCGAAACCCACGGGGCGCGTGAGGTGAAGGAACAACGCTGGTCACGCGCACTGGAGACCGCCTTGCAGGCGACAGGAAAATCACGCGCCGATCTTGAGCGCGATCGGAAATCAGCGCCTTGGAAACTCGCGGTGGCCGCGCAGCTCAAACGTAGCAC
This sequence comes from Opitutia bacterium, assembly GCA_947474365.1. GTDB lineage: Bacteria > Verrucomicrobiota > Verrucomicrobiia > Opitutales > Opitutaceae > ER46. The sequence continues at coordinate 2,129 of CANJIU010000011.1, forward strand.
CGACGCCAGCAATCAGTGGTTGGCCGCGAACCTGAATCTCGGCACGCCGAGCGGGTTTAGCCACAACCTGAGCTATTTTAAGCAGGCGGGCCAACAGTGAACGCCGGAGCGAGATTCCGCTAAATACGCAATACGCGACACGACCCCTTTGTCACCGTCGTGGGAAAAGGCAGAGGTGGCGTTTCACGCCGGCACCGCCAAATTTCCCGCATGACCCACGTACAAGCACTCCGGAAAGATGCGTTGACCCTCTCGGACACGGAACGAGCAGTACTTGCAGCGGACCTCCTGCAGACTCTGCCGGCCGTGCGTTCGGACGAAGATGAAGGTGTCGCCGAAGCATTGCGCCGGGATGCGGAATTGGACGCCGACCCTGCCGCCGGCATCGAATGGTCAGCTCTCAAGAAAAAGTTGGGCCGGTAAGCGATGGCGCTAATTTTTCACCGGCTCGTCCAGAAAGAGGTGCGGGCGGTTCTTCAGTACGACGAAGAGCAAGGCGGGTCGCCATCAGCCGATCGCTTTTTCGAGGAGCTCGATGCGCTCGTTGTGCAGATTGCTCGGGACCCAAGAAGGTTTCACCCTGCATCTCGTGGTCTTCGTCGTGCGACTCTATCGCGATTTCCTTACCACCTCCTTTTCCGAGAGGTCGCGACCGGCGTTCGGATTCTCGTCTTACGCCATCACAAGCGACATCCGCGATTCGGGCTCACTCGAAAATAAAAGCCCAACTCCGAGCGTTCTGCTTCGCCAAAGCGCGGAGAGGGAAGCAGGTTGAACAGACCCGTCTGGAATGACGGCGGCAGGTCGGCACCGCTTATATGTGGTTTTTAGTTTTGGCTACCAGAGGGCGCGGCGTGACCCGCAAGAGAGCAGGAGATCGCCAGTGAGTCGACGGGGCCTGCCGCCCCCCCAACCTTCGAATCAGCGCCTGCCCCAGGCGGTCAACCCGTCGCCGATTCGGTCAACGAGTGCGCCCAGATCGTGATTCCACCCGTAAATTCCGGCGACAAGGCAGCCGAGCGCACCGAGCACCCCCAGGCCGAGGTGCAGGAAATACCTCTTCGGCGTTTCCTCTCTGAGGTAGGTGCGTGACTTCGACTCGTCGTCTTCGTCTCGATCCTCGACCATGCCGTTGCGATGGGAGCGGATCACGTCGATGGCGAAAAATACCCCGAGCAGGAGGAGCATGACTGCCATTTGGCGGGGCGTATCCATGGCGAGTTGCAGGGCGAAACTGCCGATTGCAAAGGAGCAGTCGAGCACTTTTAACCCGTCTGTCCAGTCGCGGAGACCAAGCCGGCGAAGGCCCGGACGCGCCGCCGTAACCGTTTACCGGCGACATGGGAACCGCTCCGCCTTTCGCCCGGGCGGTGTCCGCGGATCTCGTCCGCAAGTTGGTCTATGCCGCCTCGGCCAAGGCGGCCGGTCGCACGATGTTGTTCGCTTTGACAATAGGGGACTTCCTGAACCTTCCCGAGGTGAAGGGAATCGATCTCACGGGCTACAACGGCGTTTCGGCGACGCGATCACGATCAAGGCCGTGGACGACTTCGAGGTCGTCTCGGTCAAGGTCACGATTCGCAACGCCGCGTGCCAGCAAACCACCATCAGTGTTGCTATAAGCGCCAGCGAGTGGAAACGGCGCGCGCCGGCGAGTGGAAGCTCGGCCGCGTTTCCCGGTCCACTCGCTGGTGCTCGCGGCTACGAGTAATTGGCAAGGGGGAGATGCGCTCCTTGGTTGCGGGCAACGGAGCCGATCCGCTCCCTCAGGCGTTTGCGCGTGACCCCGGTCGCGAACTGCGGGCTCGGTTTCCCCGGCTCACTTTCCCAGGCAGATCAGCTTCGTGCCGGTGCGGACGTAGAGGTTGCCCTGGGAGATCGCGACGCTGGAGCGGTGCCGGGTGTCATCGCCTTCGTCGCGCAGGTTGGCGGTGTGCAGTCGCTTGAACTCCGTGCCGCCGGCCTGGATCACTGACACATCAGCGTCGAAGTTCATCACGTAGATCTTGCCGTCGGCGGCGGTGGGCGACGCTTGGAAGACGGACTTGCCGCCGAGATCGCCGCTCCACACGACCGCACCGTCGGCCGGGTTGACGCAATAGAGCTTCTTCTTCGTGCCGTTCAGAATGTAGAATTTTCCCTCGTAGAAGAGCGGCGTGGGCACGTCGGAGTTGAGATCGCGCTCGTTCGGCGACGGGGCGGCCTCGGCCGGATCCTCGGTCGTCTGCACGTGGCTCTGCCACGCGAGGCCCTTGTTCGAGAGCGTGCCGCTGCCGCCGGCCTTCACCGCGTAGACGGGAGCGTTCTTCGGGCCGCAGGCGAGGATGACGCCGCCGCCGACAGCGGGAGAGGGCACCAGCCGCCAATGTCCGATCTTGGTCGGGTTCCACGTTCCCCAGCGCCAGAGTTCGCGGCCGTTCTTGGGGTCGTGGCCGGTGATGCAGTCACCGCCGACGACGATGAGTTCCTCGCGACCGTTGTGCGTGAAGGGCAGGGGAGTGCTATACGCCTCGCGCGACTCGGCGACCGCGTCGGAAGGGCGGACGCTGCGCCAGAGGTCTTTTCCGGTGGCGGGCTCCATCGCGAGGAGGTAGGACTCGTTGCCAGTCGGCTGGCCGCGACCGCGCACGGCGACATCGCGCTGGAGGACCTCCATGATGAGGCGTCCGTCGTGCAGGAGCGGGCTGGCGGAGAACGTCCATTGAAACGCGAACGGCCCGAGGTTGCGCGCCCAGAGTTTCTTCCCGCCGACGTCGAAGGCGACGAGATCGCCGGTGCCGAAGAAGAACACCGCGATCTTGCCGTCGGTGACCGGCGAGGGCGAACACGTGTTGCTGTACTGGCCGTCTGAGGTGAATTCGCTGATCGCCGCACGCCACACCTCCTGGCCGGTGCGACGATCGAGACGCATCGCGAGCTGCTGGCCCGACTTCGCGTCGGCGGCGGTCACGAACACCATGTCGCCCCAGATTACGGGAGTCGCGGCGGAAGAGCCGGGCAGTGGGACGGCCCATTTCACGCCGTCGGTCTTGCTGAATTTTTCCGGCAGGCCTTTTTCCGGGCTGGTACCGTTGTGCAGCGGGCCGCGCCAGTTGGCCCAATTCTCGGCATGGAGTGCGGGGGCGGCCAGGAGCAACGTGAGGGGAAGCAGGATGCGGATCATGGTGACGGAAGGGTTTCCGAAAATGGAATGATGGCACGAAAAAAAGGAGCCATTCCGGCTTCAACCCGCTGGATGGGAGGCTGCGGCCGGCAGTGGTGCGAGGGCTATACCTCTTATTCCGCTTTGTTGATGGGCCGTGTTCCTGTCGTGTTGCGACCAGTACCTTCTCGTCACCCGCGGTCGTCCCCTTGGTTCTTTCCCGCCAGCCATCAAGGCACGTCAGATCCGAAGACGATTGCGGACAACCCCTCCTCTTCCATGACATCTGTAGTTGATCACATCCGCCGTGCGGCCTTGGCCGGCATCGCCGGTCTCGGCGCCGCTTCTTCCGCCAATTCGGCTACCCCACCACGCAGCAACGCGGCGGACGAAACCGTGCAACTGACGCCGTTCGAGGTGCAGGCCGACTCTGATCGCGGCTACGGGGCGCTGAACTCGAATTCGCTGACGGGCTTCCGAGTGCCGCTGGAGAAATTGCCCATTACCGCCGAGATCCTGGACCAGACCTTCATGAAGGACGTTGGCCCGGGCCGCGACGTTTACGAGATGCTGCAGACGTTTTCCGCCGGGGCTGGGTTTTCTCCCTTCGACTCGGGCGGCACGGCGGGCACGTCGCAGCCGCTTGATCGTCAGGGCAACGCCAACTCCCTGCGCGGGCTCAGTGCGCCCTCGGCGAAGCGCGACGGCCTCCTCGATGCCAACGAATTCGGCACGGGCCTTTCCACCAGCTTTGACGTCGAGCGCGTCGAGATCATCAACGGCCCGCAGGCGCTGCTCTTCGGCAACGGCGGTGGCGGTGGCGTGCTCAACATCATCTCGAAGCAGGCGCGTTTCGGCCGCCGCCCATCGACCGAACTCATGTTTCAGACGGACTCCGCCGGGCACAAGATGGGTCAGGTTGATTTTGGTGTCGGCACCGATCGACTCGCGGTGCGCCTCACGGCGGTCGATCAGACGACCGGTTCGCGCCGGGCGGATCTGGGCGGGCCTTTGCGTGGTTATTACGCGCAGGTCGCGTTTCGGCTCCTGAACACGACGTTTCGCTTTTCGTCGGACTACACCGACTACGACGAGCAATTGCCGAATTATCCGACACTCACCGCCCGCAGTGCGGCGCTCGACGCACGCAATGGCCAGCGGCTTACCTGGCTGCTCGCGACGAACCAGATCGGCGCGAGCGCCGCGGGCACGAGCGGCGCCGGCGTGATTCTCAATGGCAAGGTCAACTGGGACAACGTCAACTCCTTCGCCGGACAGTGGGCGGGCGACCGGCGGATCGCCGTCTACGACAATTTCACGGCCGAGAGCGTGTGGACGCGCTGGCTCTCGACGCAGCTGTCCCTCGCCTACGCGGCGCAGGATCACCAGCTGAGCCGGGCCGGAGTGGCGCTCTACGCGCCGGATGCGACGGCCAATCCGCTCGGGGTCTGGGCGATGGGACTCACCGGCAATCCGGCTTCGGTCGACACCAACCGCCAGTGGGCGAAAGCGATCCGGTTTTCCGCCCTGTTCACGAACGAGTTCTTCCGCGGTCGCGCGAAGAGCCAGACGACGATGGGCGCGGATTTTTCCCGGCGCGACAACAGCAGCATGGGCTACGCGTATTATCGCGCCGACGCCGACGGAAATCTCGTCCGCACCAATGGCGTCCGCACCGTGATGCCCGCGCAGGTGTGGTCGGTCGCCAACGGTCCGGTGCCGTATTCGGTGTTCAAGCGGTTCGTCGATCACACGACCGTCAATGGCGTCAACTATACCCGCGCGCTGATCAACTCCGTCGACCCGACGCTGATCACGCCGCTCAACCCGCTCGGCACCACCTCCACCACGGGCACGTACAACATCCGGCACTTTCTCAACAAGGGGCTGTTTGGCGCCAACTACACCCAGTGGTTCGACGGGCGCCTCAGCACGATTGTCGGCGTGCGTTCGACGAAATTTCACCAGGAAATCGCCGACGGCACGACGCGTGCGGGCACGGCGATCTCCAACCTCTCCAACACCAGCATCAACCTTGGTGCCGTCTGGCAGGCGACGAAGCGGCTGAGCCCGTACGTCCAGTTTTCGGATTCCTACGCGCCGCCCAACAACACCGCGTTCGATCCCTACGGCACGCCGCCCAAGGTCGCCCACTCGGAGGGCAAGGAGGTCGGCGTGAAGATTTCGGATCCAGCGAGCGTCCTGTCTGGTTCCCTGGCGCTCTACCAGGTCGACTCGAAGGACGAACAGGCCCTCATCCCCGCGGGCCTGCTCGACGCCATCAATCCGTCGGGCCTGAACGGCGGGCGGTTTGGCAACGCGCCCAGCACGACGATTGCCGTGAACCGCAAGTCGCAGGGCGCTCAGCTCAGCCTAACTGCGAATCCCGTGCCGAACTGGCGGATGCGCCTTTCCACGGCGTACGTCGATGGGACGATCGGCACGACGAAGTCCTACGGGCAACTCTATAACGATCAGTTTTATCAGAACGCGCAGGGCCAGGTAACGTACCGCGATGGCTCGACGGTCTTCGTGAATCCGACCTTCGACACCCGCAATCCGGTCGCCACCGCGACGAGCGCCGGGGCGGTGCCGTTGACGGTCGCGATGCTGAGCAGCCCGACAAGTCCGTATTATGCGAATCCGGTGGCGATCTCGGGTGCGATCAATTCCGGTTCCGCCGCGGCCACGGTCTTGCGCGTGGTCGACCCGGTGCGCGGCCCGATCCTGACGGGTGTGCGCGGCCTGCCGATCACCGCGCAGCAAATTAATCCAGGTTTTACCGTTCCCCGCGAGATTGTCGCGGTGCGCTCGGGTGAGGCCACGACGGGTTTTCCCAGGTACAGTGCGAACTTCACGAGCGTCTACACCGTGAGCGAAGGGCCCGCGAAGGGCGTCCGGTTTGGAGGCACCGTCGGTCTCGGCTGGAAGAACACCTGGTATTACTACGATCCCAATGGCGTCAGCCCGGTGCGGCCGCGGATTCCACTCTACAAAAACACTCTGGTGCGCTTCGATCCGGTCCTGGGTTATGAGCATCGGTTCCGGCGGCTGACGTTTTCAACCCAGCTCAACGTGACCAACCTCTTCAACCGCTACCGGGTCGTGCTCTTGCCCAATCCCACCGCGGGCTGGGTCGGCCCGAACGACGCCACGTTTGACCAGCAGCCACGCGTCTACCGTTGGACCAACACGATTAGTTTCTGATCCTCCGCGCCCCATGAGTTTGTCCCGCCGAAAGTTCTTCCAGACCGCCGCGGTTGCTGGCGCCGGTCTCGCCGCTCCGTCAAGTGTCCGGGCCGCGAGTGCGTCCTCGGTTCCCTCCGCCGGTCCGCTGGCGCAGGAGTACACACGCATCTTCCACAATCCCGATCCGGAGCGTTACGTCGAAGGGTGTGGGCTGGTGCGGCTCGATGATGGCAACCTTGTCGCAGCGGTCCCGGTGGTGCCGCGGATGGAGTGGAGCGACGCGCGGCGTGCGACGCAAAGCCGCACCCACATCGTGCGCAGCCGGGATGGCGGTCGCACGTGGAACAAGACGGCCGAGCTGCCGTATTATTCGGCGGTGCCGTGGGTTCACCGCGGCAAACTCCATCTCTTCGCCAACAAGGGTGGCACAAAGTCGCGCAACGACGATTTGCTGCTCCTGCGCAGCGATGACGGCGGCGCGGCGTGGTCGGATCCGGTGACATTGTTTCGCGGCCATTTCTGGAATTGCCACACCGGTATCGTGGTCCGCGGCAACCGCCTCTACGCCGCGACCGACGATTTGGCGTTGGGTTCGAAACGCGGGCCGCTGGTCATTGCCGGGGATTTGTCCGGCGATGTCATGGATCCGCGCGCATGGCGGCGCTCCGACCCAGTTCCGTTTCCCGGCGTGCCGGAGGCGTTGACCAACGGGAAATTCAAGGAGCTCCCGAGCCAGTATCTCGAACCCAACGTCATCGAAGTGCAGGGCCGTTTGCGGGTGCTCGCGTGCGTGAAACCGAAGCGCCAGACGACGGCGAGCCTGGCCGCGGTGTTTGACCTGACGGACGACAGCACGACGTTGCGGCTCACGTTCTCGCAATTTCATCCGATGCCGGGCGCCCAGTTGAAGTACTGCGTGATCCGCGACGAGGTCTCGAAGCTGTTCTGGGCGACGGCCAACCTCGTGGTCGACAGCCAGGGGGCGTTTGACTGGTGGCAGCCGGAGAAGCGCGGGAAGTTTTGGGGTTTCGGCGACGCCGGGGGCAACGACCGGCGTTTCCTGATGCTCTTTTACGGAATCGACGGGCTGAATTGGTTTCAGGCGGGGTGTGTCGCGCAGGCGGCAAAGATCTCACAGTCATTCATGTACGGCACACCCGTGATCGACGGCGATGACCTCGCCATCATCTCGCGCACGAGTGTGAACGCGCCGAACCAGCACGACGCGGATTACGCGACCTTCCACCGTGTGCGCAATTTTAGACGATTGGCGCTCAACCTGTATCCGGAACCGGCCTGAACCCCCGTTCCCACACGTCACCGGGCGGTTCGAACCGGTCCTGCTTGCGGGGGGGGGGAGAAACTCCACCGTAACGCTTGCCCCGCGGGAACGTCTAGGGTCGAATCTCCCACCTATCGGTCCGTAGCCATGAGCCCAGCCATCACCCCGTTGCCCCTCCGTTTTTTCGCTTTGTTTGCCGTTTCTGCGCTTCTTTCCGCGGCGTTGTTGGTTTCCGCGAAGCCGAACAAGGCGGAAATGCGCGACATGGGGGACGATGCGGGCGGGGGGAAATACAGTAAACGGGATGACTTCGGTGGGAATGGTGGCGGACGGCCCAGCGCGGCTGATGTGCAGGCGCGGGCGATGGCGAAGTTGCGCGAGAGGTTCGGCGTCAAGGACGACGAGGAGTGGGACATCATTTCCGAGCGGATTGCCAAGGTGGAGGAGCTGCGTCGCACGCTCTGGACCGGCAGTGTCGGGGCCCGTGGCGCTCCCTTGATCGCGGAAAAGAGCAAGAGCAAGAGCAAGTCCAAGTCGGGCGTTTCTGGGAATCGGGAAAAGGATGCCCTCAAGTCGGCCCTCAGCGACAAGCTGCCTGACGCTGAGATTGAGTCCCGGCTTACGCGGGCGCGTGAGGTGTACCGGCAGAACGAATTTCGGCTGGCGAAGGCCCAGGCCGACTTGCGGGCGGTACTGACGGTGCGTCAGGAAGCCGAGGCGGTGGTGGTGGGCTTGCTGCCTCCGTAAACGGGATCGCCGCTCCGCGGAAGCCGCCGTGAGATTGACGGCGCAAGAGGGGTTCAACGTGAGCTGCGGCGCCGCTCCCCCGGCTGCCGCTGAGAGCGTGCCGCTCGAATGCCGGTCCACCAATCACGTTGGATACTGCCGGGCGGAAAATGGCGTGGAAAAACTCGGTCATGCTCCGGGGTAAACTGGGACTTGCGGGTCAAAGCCCCGACGCTAGCATTTCGCACATGAGCAAAGCTGAAATTCTCGCGGAGCTGCCAAAGCTCTCTGCCGGGGAACGTGACGAAGTGAGGCATCGGCTTGCAGAATTAGACGATGAAAATGCCGATGCGGTCGCGCTCTCCCGGGCGGAGGAGCTAGCTCGCGGGCTGGTGAAACCCAAGACTCAGACTGAGATCTTTCGCAACGCACGTGCCGCGCTTTCGTGAATCGTTGGTTTCACCCGGCCTTTGAGGTCGAGTTGATCGCAGCGGCGCGTTACCTCGAACAAGAGCGTGGCGATTTTGGTCGTCCGTTTCTCGACGAGGCCGAGGCTGCCGTCGAACGCATCATGCAGGCGCCTGAAACTTGGCGACCGTGGCGCCGGGACATCCGGCGCTTCGTTCTGTCCCGGTTTCGATACACGATCCGCTACCGCGTTCGCCGCGATGAAGGGCTGGTGGAATTTCTTAGCGTGATTCACACTTCGCGCCATCCCGACGTGGGGTTGGAGCGCTGACAGTCGCGAGCCTTTGTCATATCTTGGCGCGCGCCTCGCGTTGGGAGCCGCTCGCATGCGTCGGCTGTGCGAACGGGCGCCATGCATGCAGTTGATCGCTGAGACATTGTTCAGTGGAGACGATGTGCCCGCCGACGCACTTAACGTGCGGACGTGCCTTTGGATTTTGGTCATTACTGAAATGCCAAGCACTCACGGATCCTGCGCGGTCTTGGGAAATTGCCCGAGCGGCCGCACCTTCACCGGAGGGACGGGATTGGGGTAGTATTTCGCCTTCCATTTGGCGTGCAGGGCGAGGAGCTCAGCGACCTTTTCCGGGTGCTGGGCGGCGAGATCGCGATCCTCACCCATGTCGTCAGCCAACCGATACAGCCGGGGTTGTTTTTCCCAGAAGCGGTGCACCAGTTTCCAACCGTCGGCAAACACGCCGGCGTTCTGTTGGTTTTCCCAGTGGAGGGCGTTGGGGCGGACAAATTTTTCGCCACGCAGCAGGGGCAGGATGGACGTGCCGTGAATCTCGTGGTTGGGGGCCGGTTTGACGTTCGCGGCCTCGAGGAGCGTAGGCAGAAGATCCATTGTGATCGCCGGCGTGCTCTGGCGGGTACCGGCGGGAAGCCGGCCGGGCCAGCGGGCGAGAAACGGCACGCTGATGCCGCCTTCGTGGGTGGAAAACTTGAAGCCACGCAGGGGCCCGTTGGAGAAATCGGCGCCTTCAGGGCCGTAGCTGTTGAGCTCGGCCGACGGGCCGTTGTCGGAGGTGAAGACGACGAGGGTGTTGTCCGCGATCTTCAGCTCATCGAGGGTGGCGAGCACCCGGCCGATGCCGGTGTCGAGTTGCTCGACCATCGCGGCAAAAATCGCGAAGAGGCCGCGGTCGGGGAAACGCTTGCGGTACTTCGAGACGAGTTCAAAGGGAGCCTCCAGCGGGTAGTGGGGTGCGTTGTACGCGAGGTAGAGGAAGAAGGGGCGGTTGCGCCCCACGCCCCGCCGGATGACCTCGATGGCCTTGTCGGTCAGCGCGTCGGTGTAGTACTCGGTGACCTTGATGGGGGTCTCATTGTCGTAGGTCTCCCTGGGTTGCCAGTAGGTCGGGGTGCCGATGAGCGAGCCCCAGAATTCGTCGAAGCCGTGGGTGCGAGGCCAGTTTTCCCGGGCATGACCGAGGTGCCATTTGCCGACGATCGTGCTGTAGTAGCCGGCGGGCTTGAGGGCCTCGGGGATGGTGATGGCGGCGTGGTCGAGGGCGAGCACGGGCACATTGCCGCGCGCGGTTGGACTGGCCAACTCGGGCACACCGACACTGTGCGGGTAACGGCCGGTGAGGAGTGCGGCGCGTGTCGGCGAGCACATCGGCGCAGAGGAATGAAAACGCGTGAGCTTGACGCCCTGTTTGGCGAGCCGATCGAGGTTGGGGGTGTCGATGTTGGACCCGTCGTGGCCAAGATCGGCCCAGCCCAGATCGTCGGCGAGAATGACGAGAAGGTTCGGAGCACGGTCGGCGGCGATGGCCGACGGCGGAAAGGCGAAGGCAATCGCAAGAAGGACGGCGGTGGCGGAGAAACCAAGACGGGGGGCAAAGCGCAGCATGGTGAACAGGAGACAAAACACCGCGGGCCGGTAGGCGACTCGATTTTCTCCTCCGCGCCGCGCGCGACCCGTGATTCCGTCTCGCCACCGATGGGGAGGTTCGCAGCCTTGGCCGTCATGACCAGCCAGCCGAAGTCCCGTCCGATTCCCACTTCCGACTCTCCGTGCCCTTGCGGCAGCGGCCAGACCTATGGCCAGTGTTGCGAGCCGGTCCTGAAACAACAGCGGCCCGCCGCCAGCGCCGAATTCCTGATGCGCTCGCGCTTCACGGCGCACGTCGTTGGGGACCACCTGCATCTCCACCGCACGTATCTCGACACCGCGCGCAAGCCGTTCGTCGCGGACGAGGCCGATGTGGGCGACGTGGAGTGGACGCGGCTCGTGATCCACGCGCACGAGCCGGGCCCGAAGCCGGAGATGTCATACGTGGATTTTTCCGCGTATTACAAAGACGGTGACGCGGAGCTGGCGCTGCACGAGAAGTCCGAGTTTCGGCGCATCGACGGCCATTGGTTCTACACGCGGTCGCTTCGCATTGGCCCGGCGCCGGCCAAGGCGACGCCCAAGGTCGGCCGCAACGACCCGTGCCCGTGTGGCAGCGGGAAGAAGTTCAAGCAGTGTTGCGGAAAGTAGGCTCGGAGCGCGAACGAAACAGACGGGTCGCCCGCGCTCCCAGCATCAGCGGCCTGCCGTCGAATCGCTCTTTAGGAACGCGATCAGGCCGACCAGCTCATCCTTGGTCATAGCCTGCTCGAGCCCGTCGGGCATGAGCGAGAGGCCGGATGCGGTGAAGGTCGTGATGTTCTTGCGCAGGACATTTTCCTCAGTGCCTGCGGCGGTGCGGAGCGTCACGCTGTTGTCCGTCTCGCCGGCGAGCCAGCCAGAGACATTACGGCCGTCATCCGTGATCACGGTGATCGTCTGGTAGGCGGGGGCGACTTCGTAGTTCGGAACGAGGATGTGGAGGAGAAGCGCGTCGGCCGGCTGGTTGCGGACGCCGGTCAGATCGGGGCCGACCTTGCCGCCCTTGCCCTGATGGGTGTGGCACGCGGAGCAGGCGCGGGCGAACACTTCGGCGCCGCGCGCGGCGTCGCCTGGTTTTGCGAGCAGTTCGCGATGGGCTTGATAGATTTTCATGCGATCGCCGCCTTCGAGTTCATGGAAGAGCGATTCGGCTGTCTTTCGGATCGCGGGGTCGGCGTGTTTTTGGAGCTGGGTGCGTTTGAGGGAGGAAATCTCCGGGGCCTTGATCACGCCCTTCCGGATGCCGTCGAACATCACTTCGATCATCTTGGGCTTCGAGGTAACAGTCGCGATCACCGCCTCGCGAACCTGGGCGGTGTAACGCGTCCAGTTTTGTTCCCGCACCAGCAGCTCCGCGCCGCGCGGGTCTCCGATCCGATCAAGCGCGCGCACGGCCTGAAGTTGGACATCGGCGGGTTGGCGGGCGTCGAGCAGGGTGCCGAGCACGGGTCCGCCGCGTTCGAATCCCATGTAGCCGAGGAGGGCGATGGCGCTCAGGCGCTGCCGTTTCGGAGCACTGGCACTCACGGCGGCGGACTCGGCCGAGCGGAAAAGTTGCGCCACTGACGCCGCGTTGAATGTGGCGAAGACCGCGTCGGCCGGCTTCGACTTGAACTCCGAGCGGCCGCGCAGGCCCTCGACCAATCCAACCACAGCGGGCACGTGGACCGATCCGTCGGCGTCGGGCTGGACCATCTGGGAGAAGAATTGCTGGCAGGCGTCGATCGAAGCGCCCGCTCCGAATGTGCGCCCGAGGTCCTCTACCATCGCAGCAAACGCCTCTGCATCGTGCGAGCGGACCGCCGTAAACGCGGTGAGAAATTCCTTCAGGCGGGAACCAATTCCGCTCAATACGGCGGTGCGTGTCCACCGATCGGCGCCGTCACGCGCCGCGATTGTGGCCAGGGCGGTCGTGGCCCGCGGGTCGTTGATCGAACCGAACACCAGCGCCGCGACAAACCGCACCCGGGCGTCGGCGTCGTTCGCCTTGGCCAACAGCGCACTCAACAATTCCGGCGAACCGCCCAGTCGGGATTCGGCCAGGTGCACGGCTTGTTCGCGTACGCCGGCATGCGAATCGTTCAGGGCGCGTACCAGCGCTGGGACGGCCAGACGGTTCAGCGCGTGCAGAATCCAGAGTGCGGCGGCGCGTGTTTCCGGAAGGGCGCCGCCGGAGGCGAGCTTTTCGAGTCGCGGCGCGGTGGCGGCGTCGGCGCGTTCGAGCAGCAGCCGGCGTGAACGCTCGCGCCACCAGCCGTCCTTCGACTCAAGCCCGCGCAGAAGATCGTCGGGCGTGCTGCCGGGCGGCGTCGCGGAGGTCTTCGTCCGCGGGGCGGAGTCCCGGACAATCCGGTAGATACGGCCGGTGGTGTTCCGGCCGCCTTCGAAGTCGAGCATGCCGCGGGATTCCTCGGGCACGTATTGCGGATGGTCGATCTCGCGGCGGTTCATGTCGGCCACGTAGAGCGCCCCGTCAGGCCCCTCGGCGAGGAAGACGGGACGGAACCAGCCGTCGGTCGCGGAAAGGAATTCACGTCCCTGATACGGTGGGTCCGAGCGAAAGGTCGCGCCCTCGGCGCGGAAGACCTGGCGCTGCACGAGGTTTTGCGCGGGCTCGCAGATGAAGACGTCGCCCGTGTGATCCGCGCCCAACGCCGAGCCTTGGAACACAAACGTCCCGCACGCCGAGGTGAAGGTGCCGGTGTGCGGCTTGCTCATCAGGCCCGGGATGAAGTCCGCCGTGACGGATGTCCGGCTGGTTGGAAACACCTTTGCAGCCGCCTCGACTTTCGAGACCTCCTGGGTGGTGTCGGTGACGGCGAGGTGCGGATTGCGCCGGAGCTGCCAAGGTTCGAGCACGATTTGCAGCACCGGGTGGCGGTTCGAGACGACAAAGCGCCGGCCGAACGAATCAAACGTGAGTCCGAACTGCCCGCGACCGCCGGTTCGCTCGTAGAAAAATGTCTCGGGATCAAAGCGACCGTCCGAGGGCGTGAATGTCACGGGTTCGCGTTCCGGATGGGCCGGCGAGGTGACCTTCCCGTCGTTCAGTCCGCTCGCGACGTAAAATTTTCCATCGAGCCCGAGCGTGGGATAGCTCACCCGCAGCTGCGTCGTGCGCGACGTGCCGAAGCCGGTGAGCACGACGCGCCGTTCGTCCGCCACGCCGTCGCCGTTGGTGTCCTTCAGGTAGAGGATGTCCGGAGCGCACGTGACAAACACGCCGCCGCGCCAGAGGGCGATGCCGTTGGGGTAGGTGAGACCGGTCGCGAATTCCGTACGTTTTTCGAAGCGGCCGTCGCCGTCCGTATCCTCGAGCAGGGCGATCCGGCCCTCGGGCTTGGCCTCGTCGTCGGGGCTGGTCTGGCTGCTCTTGACCTTGCCGGGATAACCGCGGTTTTCCACGACGTAGAGCCGACGGGGGCCGTCAAAGACGAACGCCACCGGGTCGATGACCAGTGGCTCGGCCACGACGAGTTCGATGCGCAGCCCGGGCTCGAGCTGGATGGTCTTCATCGATTGCTCGGCCGTGAGATAAGGGGCCCGACTGGCGCCCTGAGCGACGGCCGCGGAAAAGAGGAGGGCAATCGCGGGGAGGGCGGAAAACGAAACAATACGGCAGGCGGCGATTTTCATGGCGGATGCCGGCAGCGTGGACCGATTTCCGCCGGGCTCAAGGCTGGGCCGCGGGATCGCGCACAGCGCGCAGGCGGATCGCTCACGGCCGACTAGACCGGAACTGTCATCCCTTCCGCCTCGGCGAGCAGCTGTTGGTTTCGGTCGAAGGTCAGGAATTGCGTGGCGCCAAGATGCAGTGCGGTTGCCCCGTGCATGAGGTCGGCGAGCCGATGCCCGTTCCGCTCGGTGTGGGTTGCGCTCAGGCGCTCTGCGATCTGATGCACCTCCGCCCAGTCAACCGGCACGACTTCGAGCACCCATGCCGCAAGATCGGACTGCAGGTCGCGCAGCATGAGGGCAGACTCGTTCCGGGCGAAGCCCTTGGTCTTGTCCGGCGCGTGCAGCCGGGTCGGCAGCCGAAGGGACTGGCGGAATTCAAGGAGCAGGAAGGTCGAGACGGGCAACGGGCCGATCAGCTTCGTCATGAAGGCGTCGGTCCTGGGCGAGTGAATCTGCGTCCGGTAGGTCGAACAGAGAATCGACGTGTCAGGAAAACAATTCATCCTTCCTCGCCTTCGAGTTCCGCCGCACGCATCGCCCGGACTTCAGCGTCGCTGAATACGCGGTGGCCCCAGATGGCCTTTCGCCGCGCGGCGAAGTCCGGCATCTTCATGGTCTTGCCCCGGGTGCGGGGCATGGCGGTAAGCATGGCGACGGGCTCACCGCGTTTCTCGATGCACACGCTCTCACCGTTGCTGAGCCAGCTTTCGAGCTTGGAAAAGTTGTTCCGCAGGTCGCGGACGGTGGCGATCTCCATGTGGACATTTCGTGTCCAACTGTGGGTTTCGTCAACTCCCCGGCCGGGTGAGCCGCGGCTCGACCTGGCGGGTGCTTTCGCCAAGCTCTCCTTCGCCATGTCGATGAAAACGCCCCTTCCGTCCCGTCGTTCTTTCCTCCGATCCGGCATTGCCGGCATCGTTGCCGCCGGCGCCGCACCGCAGTTTTTCACTGCGCGTCTATTTGGTGCGCAGGCCCCGTCGAACAAGGTCACACTCGGCTGCATCGGTGTTGGCACGCACGGGTTTGGCGTAAACCTGAAGTCGTTTCTCCAGGAGGACGACTGCCAGGTGGTCGCGGTGTGCGATGTGTTCGGGAGCCGCCGCGCCCGGGCGCGGCGCGCTGTCGATGAAAAATACGGCACGACCGGGTGCGCGGAGATCGCCGACTTCCGGGCCCTGCTCGCCCGGCCCGACATCGACGTGGCGGTGATTTCGACGCCGGATCACTGGCATGTGCCGATGTCACTGCTCGCACTGGCGGCGGGAAAGAAGGTTTTCTGCGAGAAGCCCACGCTCACCATCGCCGAGGGGCGCGAACTCGCGGATGCGTTCACGAAGCGCAACGTGATTTTCGCCGCGGGCATCGAGGATCGCTCCGTCATCCAGTATTACAAGATGGCTGAGGTCGTCCGCAATGGCGGCATCGGCAAGCTGCAGCGCATCAAGGTGGGTCTGCCGTCGAAGACCATCGTTCCCTTCGAGGAACCGGCGCCCGTGCCGGCGGACCTCAACTACGAGATGTGGCTCGGCCCGGCGCCGTTCCGGCCTTACTCGCCAACGCTGACCGACGCGCAGGTGTGGCGGCAGATCCGTGATTTCTCCGGCGGTTCGCTCACCGACTGGGGCGCGCATCTGGTCGATACGGCTCAGGTCGCCAATTTTGCGGAAAACTCCAGTCCGGTCGGCGTCTCGGGGAAGGGCGTCATCCCGCCGAACTCGCTGAACACGGTGCCGCAGTCGTACGAACTCACGTACACCTACGCCAACGGCGTGGTGCTGGAGGTCAACTCGAGCGAGCCGTCGATCCGTTTCGAAGGCACCGACGGCTGGGTCGGCAACAAGGGCTGGCTCGGCCGGCTCGAGGCCAGCAACATGGATGTGTATCGCCAAACGTACGACGCGGCGAAGAACAAGATGTGGCCGCGCCGGCCGCGCGAGCAGCGCGACTTCCTGGATTGTCTCAAGAATGGTCAGCCGCCGATGTACACCGCGGAAGGATTGCACCGGCTCAGCACCACGCTGCACCTCGGCGCGATTGCGATGGAGCTGAACCGGCCGTTGAAATGGGATCCGAAAGCGGAGAAGTTCGACGATGCTCAGGCGAATGCGCTGCGGACCCGCACCCGCCGTGAGGACTGGAAGCGGCTCGCCCTCTGACGGACGGTCGGGCGGACGGTTCGTTATTTGCGAATAGGGCCAGACGTCACACTGTCCTTCCCCTCCGTCAGCCATTCGAGGTTGAAGCGCGCCACGGCGTTGCGCGCGGGCATGGAGCGGTTCGTCCCGTCGCGGCCATAGACGAGAAGGATCGCGCCGTCGGACAGCATCGCGAGGTTGGAGTAGAATGATGGGCCGGGGTTGATGACCTTTTTGACGGCCCAGCTCTTGTGTTCGTCATAGCTGAGCCAGACGCTCATGTTTTCCCGCCGGGGACGGCCTTTTTCGTCGGCCTGGCCGTTGGGAAAGCAAAACAAGATCCGATTGGTTTGCGTCGGATCGTGGCGGGCGAACGAATAGCGCAAAAGCCCGGAGTGCACCTGGTCGTACGCCGGCAGCCCCTCGAAGCGCTCGGCCATGCTCCAGGTCTTGCCGCCGTCCTTGCTGCGCGAGACCACCCGGAAATATTTCCCTTCGACCCGGATGTTGAGCAGCAGGTCGCCGTTTGACAGCTCGACGACGCTCGGCTCGCTGTTCGGGTAGTTTCCGATCGGAACGGTGCCGCCCGCCTGCCAGCTCACACCCTGGTCATCGCTGAAGAGAAACGTGTTGAACTGTCCGCGTTGCTGCTCGTGGGCCCAGCGGTCCTGCATGCCGAGCACCGGCACGACCAGGCGGTTCGGCGCGATGCGGTGGTCGGCGCTGAGTTGGATCGCGACGCCGGGGCCGGTGAAGAACGCCCGGCGGCCGTAGAGCGCGGGATTATCGTGGGAAAACTCCGGCCCCGCCTTGCCGCTGTGCACGAGTTCGCGCAACTCGGCGTCCCGTTTCACCAGCACGTCGACCAGATCGCGCGGGGCGCTCCAGGTCAGACCGTCGTCGTCGCTATGCCGCAACCAGACATGCGTCACGTGGTGGATGTCGGCCAAGTCTTTTTCAGAATAAAAGAATGAGATCCGCGAGGAGCCGCGCGGCTGGATAAGATTGGGGAAGAGGAAAATCTGTTTTCCGTTGCTGCGGGCGATATACGTGTTCGGGCCCCACGTCCGTCCGCCATCGGTACTGCGCTTCAGCACGATGTGGTGCGGGCCGAAGTCGCCGTAGTCCTTGAAGCGCGCATCGGCCGAAACCAGAATCGTGTCGCGCTGGCTCACGAAAATCGTCGGCACGTGGTAGGTGAGCATGCCATCCTCGCCGTCCTCCCAGACAATATTTTCCTCGAAACGCGGTGGCTCGGCGAGGGCGAGGGAGGCGAGGACAAGACTGGCGAACGTCACGACACTGTTTCGCATGTGAACCGGTGCGCGGCTTGAAGCGGAGGGAAGGCTCATGTTGTCACGGACGGTTGACGTCCGCTGTCGCCAATTCGTCCAACGGGAGGTGTGGTGCCGTCCCTCCTACCACCGATACTCGGCCGATCCCAGATAGGAACGCGGCTTGCCGGCATAGACGTAGACATTGTTGACCGATGAGACGCCGGCCAAACTTGAGTTCTTCAGGTTGTCGGCATTCAGCTGCCAGCGCCAGCGGCCGCGCTCGAGGATGAGAAACGCGTTGTACTTTTCATAGGGCGGCAGAAAGAACGTCGAGGTGGCGTCGCCGGCGCGGCGCGGGGTGTGAATATACCCGGCACCCACCGAGAGACCCTTCAACGCGGGCCAGCGGTTGAAGGCATACTTTCCGAGCGCCTTGAAATTTCCGCCGATCGGAACGTTGCGCTGTGAGACTCCGCGGTCCGTGAGCGAGTTCGTGTTGCCCCAGCCCACCAGCATGGTCACGTCGTGAATCGGCTTGAACGCGAGGTCCGCCTCCGGGCCGCGCGACTGAATCCAGCCGGTTTGCAGGGAGCCGGTGATTCCCCGGACGGGATCGATCACGACCGTCTCAGGCACGTTGGTCATTCGGGTGGTGGCGAACGACACCGTACCGGTCCAGCGTCCGTCCCACAGATCGACCTTCGCGCCGTATTCGTGGGTCAGGCCGACCTGGGGTTTGTACGGGTTGCCGTAGTAGTCGGCGCCTGAGATGAGCAAAAACGTGTCCGCGTAGTTATAGAAGAAAGCCAGGCCTTTGATCGGACGATAGACTGCGCCCGCTTTGTACGACGGGGCTCCGCCCTTGAGCGTGGTCGTGCGGTTGTTCACTCGATTCAGCGTCTCGGTGTCGGCGTGATCCCGGCGATAGCCCAATTGCACGATGAGACGGTCCGAGAACAGGCTCATGTTGTCAGAGAAAGAACCGACTTCCTTGATGTTGGTGGTTCGGCTATTGACGTTTGGTGCGGCCGCGCGCGAGGCCACCGCAGGCGTGTAGTCGTTGTGCACCGGGTTGAGCACGCTCGTGAACGGATAGGCGGCGAGATCCTCGTAGCCCAATGTCCGGATGCTCTGATACTGGACGGACGCAAGGACCTTGTGTCGGGTGGGACCGACGGCAAAGGAACCGACGATGTCCATATAGGGACCGTGATCGTATTTGTGGAAAAGATCGTGCTTCCGCTGCCGGTTGGCGCGGATGTCGGTCCAGTTGGGATTGGCGAAAGAAATGTTGCTGGTGCCGGCGCCCACCGTCCCGAGCAGTCGCCCGGTCGCGTCGACAAAGGTGTAGTTCAGCTTGTTGTAACCGATCTTGTTGTCGTCGATCTGGTTTTGACGGTAGACGAGCCGCGCCCGCCAGTTGTCGCTCAGGCGCTTTTCGAGGGTGACGGTGGAGAAATACTGCCACTGATCGGTCACGCCGTCGAATTCATCGAAATTTCCCTTGGGATTCAGGAACGTGGACAACACGCCCGCGTTGGCGAACCACGGGTTGATGCCGACTGATTTGGTCGTATGATTATAAATGAGATCCACCGTGACATCGGTGGTCTTGTTCAGGTGGTACGTCGCAGAGGGGGCGATGAAGGTGAGGTTGTTTTTTCCCGCCACCTGAGTGCGGCCGCGTTGGTAGGAGACGATCGCCCGATAGAGGAGGTTTTTGTTCGCATCGACGGGTCCGGTGGCGTCGACCGTGCTGCCGTAGAGGTCCCAGCTGCCGGCGTAAAACTTCGTGGTCAACTGCCGGTTGGCCAGCGGCCGTTTCACCACGGAGTTGATCACGCCGCCCGCTGCGTCCGAGCCGTAGAGAACGCCCTGGGGGCCCTTGATGACTTCCAGTCGATCGATGTTCGCCATGCTGGTGAGCGAGGAGCCGTTCGACGTCGTATCCTGGGGCAGGCCGTTGGCGTAGGTGACGCCATTCTGATTGAAGCCGCGAATCGCCACCTGGCCGTTGTACTGCGTCGAAGCCCCGTTCATGCCGCTGACGAACTCGAGGGCACCCAGTGGATCCAGCGCACCCAGATCGCGGATCAGTTCCTCGCCGAGCACAACGACCGTGGTCGGCGTCTTGTCCAGTTCCACGCCCATCCGCGTCGCGCCCATCGCATCGCGCGCTCCGTAACCGACGTCGCGGGTGGTGTTCACTTTGAACTCCGGCAACCGGAGGGTTTCGTCGTCGGCGGCAGTGCCGGTCTTGGTCGACGGCGTTGATTGCGCCCGGCAGAATGGCGCGGTGACAACGATGGCTGTAAGCAGCCAGGCAAGGCAGGTGTGGCGGCGCGGGGAGGCAGGGGTTGGGTTCATCGGCGGGGCGGCAAGGTTGGGGTTTCTCGGAGCCAAGGGGGATAACGTTTCCAACGTGATCGGATGCTGCCAGGGGAACCATCACAACGTGGTGGTTTCCCGGGGAAACCTCTTGCGTGGAGGGCCCGCCATCGCACGAAAATCCACTCGCTTCTTCGCAACGCCGGTCGCCACGCTGCGTCAGATCACCTGCGTCTCGCGTAGCACCTCGCCCCCATGAATTCCCGTTTGCCTCATATGTCCCTCGGTCTGTCCCGCGCGATCCTGTTCCTGTCCGTCGCGTGCGTCGCTGCGGCGCAGTCCTTGCCGCCGGATGCCACCGCGGCCGCCAAGAACGATCCCAATCGCAACCTGCCGGACAAGAGTGAGGTTGTTTCCCTTTCTCCCTTTCAGGTGAACGCCCTCGGCGATCGTGGCTACTACGGGGCGAACACCATGTCGGGCACCCGGTTGAACTCGAAAATCGAGGATCTCGCTGCGTCGATCACCGTCGTCACGAAGGAGCAGATGCAGGATTTCGCGCTCCTCGACATCAACGACATCTTTGCCTACGAGGCCAGTACCGAGGGTTCCGGCAACTTCACTGACTTCTCCTTCAACTCGAGCGCGCAGCCCAATGACAACCTTGCCGGCAATCCCAACACCGCCAACCGCGTGCGCGGACTCACCAGCGCCAATGTCGCGTTTGGCGGCTTCGAAACCAGCCGGCGCGTGCCGCTGGACCCGATCAATGCGGATGCGGTGGAGATCAGCCGCGGCCCCAATTCGAATCTCTTCGGCCTCGGCAACGCGTCCGGCACCGCCAACACCGTGCCGGCCACCGCCAACCTCTCGCGCAATCGTTCCCAGGTGCAGTTTCGCGCGGATAGCTTCGGCCGCGCCAACGGCGAGGGCGGCTACCGCACCAGCATCGACGTGAACCGCGTGCTCTTGCCGGACAAACTCGCGTTGCGGGCGAGCCAGGTGTTCCAGAATACCGAATACAACCTCCAGCCCTCGGGCGTGAAATCCGAGCGCTACAACGCGATGGTCAAGTATCGTCCGCTCAAGTCGACGACTCTCAGCGCGACGTATCAGGTGTTCAAACAGTACGGCCGCCGCCCCAACAGCATCACGCCGCGCGACGGCATCACGGCCTGGATCGCCGCCGGCTCGCCGACGTGGGATCCGTTGACCAACACCGCGTACGTCAATGGTTCGCCGGTCAACAACCAGGGCCGGCCTGTCACCACCCTCGGCGGCGGCATTCCGACGATCAATGGCTCGGCGGTGTTCAACAGCGCCTTCCAGACCACCGGCCGCGGGACATCGCTGATGTTTATCGATCAGGGCGGTGTCAGCTACTGGACCGCTCCTCGCGGCACGACGACGACGGACGCGCTGCTCACGACGACCGCGAGCAACAACCAGACGGGGTTCAACTACATGACGCTCAACCCGCAGACGCTCCGGCGCACGCAGCCGCTCTGGACGTCCGACGGCGCGGTCAGCAACAAGGCGCTGTATGACTGGTCGTCGCTCAATGCCGCCGCGATGAACAACCTCAACGAGCGCGTCGGGACCTCGCTCGTCACGCTCGATCACCTCTTCTTCAACACGCCGCGCCAGATGCTCGCCGCGCAGGCCGGCTGGTTTCGCGAAGATTCGCCGGTGTACCGCCGTGATTTTCCGACCGGCAGCTCGAGTTCGACCTACCTCTACGTCGACCCGAACATGCGGCGGCTGGACGGCACGCCGAATCCGTTTTTTCTCCGGCCGTTCATCGGCATTCCGGAGGCGCTCGTGATCGAGACGCCGTTGCTGAACGACACCTACCGCGCCCAACTCGCGTACAAGCTCGATTTCGCGCAGGAGAAAAACTGGCGGCGCTGGCTCGGGCTGCATCAATTGACCGGCTTCGGCGAATACAAGCACAACGCCCAGCGGGCGTTTTATTACCAGCAGACGATGGTCGACAACCACGCGTGGCTGTCCGCCGCCACGCCGCGCGCCAACTCGGTGCTGCTCGCGGGCGACACGTTGCCGCAAGACGCACAGTCGCCGACCGGAGCGCGGAGCTACCGGTTCTACTTCGTCGGCGACAACAAGGGCTTCAACTTCGACCACCCGGCCTACACTGGGGCACTCGAAGGCACCTACAATTACACGTGGGGAAATTTCGCCGCGGGCCAGGCACGGCAGGAGCCGACCCAGCTCGGCCTTGCCGGCACGATCAACGGCACCGCCGGCTCCCAGAATTCCCTGAAGGTTCAGAAAACCCAGGGCGCGGTCCTGCAAAGCCATCTGCTCAACGAGCGGCTCGTCACGACGTTCGGCCTGCGCAAGGATCGCGTTTACACCAAGGCCGGCGTCGGCGCGCGTCTCATGCCGGACGGCCAGACGCACGATTTCGAGTGGGACCAGCAGTGGGCAGCCGGAAACTACAAGACCAATCAGGGCATGACACGGACGGTCGGGGGCGTCGCGAAAATCACCCCGTGGCTCTACGCTCACGCCAACAAGTCCGACAGCTTCATCCCGGCCGATTCCGCGATCAACCTTCACGGGGAATTCCTGCCGAATCCGCAGGGCAAGGGCCAGGACTGGGGACTCTCGCTGAATCTCTTCAACGGCAGGCTCAACATCCGGGCGAACCAATTCATCACGCGGACCGCCAACGATCGGAGCGGAAACTCCTCCACGTTCGCCACCCGCGCGGTGAAGGTGGACATCTTTGACGGCCAGCCCGCGCGCAATTTCTCGCTCGATGTTCGGTCGCGGCAATGGTTGCAGAACGCCGCCGGCGGCACGCTCTCGTCCGCGCAGCTCGACGCCAAGGTCGCGGAGACGATGCAGATGGATCCGAAGCTCGTTTCCCTCCTGCAGACCAGCGTGAATTTCGGCGGCCTCCCGATCGCCGAGGCGCAGGATGCGCTGAGCCGCGGGAAGGAGATCGAGATCAACTACAACCCGACCAATTACTGGACGCTCAAACTGAACGGCGCCCAGAATGAGACGATTCAGGCGGCGATCGCCGCCGATCTGACCAACTACCTCGCCGAGCGCGCGAAGGTATGGGAGAGCGTCATCGATCAGGATACGAAGCAGCCGTGGTTCACGAGCAGCTACGCCGGGGGCCAGACGGCGAAGAATTATCTGCCGGGCAACGTGACGACGCCGCTCGGGATTGCGCAACAGACGGCGGGCAAGAGCCTGCCTCAAATCCGGCAATATCGCGTGAACCTCAGCACCAACTTCCAACTGCGCGGCCTCACCGAGCACCGCATCCTGAAGAATTTCAACGTGGGCGGGGCGCTGCGCTGGGAGGACAGAGGGGCCATCGGCTACTACGGCGTCCAGCAGCTGCCGGCGATCATCACCGACCTGGACAAGAACCGGCCGGTCTACGATGGGTCGCACCTCTATGCCGATCTCGTCCTGGGATACCGGATGCGGCTCTTCTCCAACAAAGTCGGCACGACGTTTCAGCTGAACGTCCGCAACGTGCAGGAAGGCGGCCGGCTGCAGCCAATCAGCGCTTACCCGGACGGGACGCCAAACGCCTACCGGATCGTCGACCCGCGGCAGTTCATCCTCAGCGCGACCTTTGATCTATGAACAATGACGAAACCAAGTCGGCGGGAGCGCATGCCGTCCGCGCTCTCCTGAAGATCGTGTTCTCGGTGCTGCTGGCGGCCGCGGTCCACCGCGCCGGTGCCGAGGTTGTGGTCGTCCGCGACGCGAAGCCAGCCGCTGTCATCGTCACCGCCGATCATCCGAGCGCCGTCGTGCATTATGCCGCCCAGGAGTTGGTGTATCACGTCGAGCGCGCGACCGGCGCAAAACTCACCGTCGTCACGGAGTCGGCAGCGAAGTCGGACGCGCGCGCCCGGATTTACCTCGGGGACACCAGCGCGGCCCGGGCGGCGGGAATCAAGGCGGGGACGCTCGCGGCGGAATCGTTCGTGCTGCGAAGCCAGGCCGACGTGCTGTTCATTGCCGGCAATGACGGCTCCGGCGATCCGCTGGAGCGAGACACGTCCGCTGGCACGCTCTTTGGCGTTTACGAATGGCTGGAGCGCGACCTCGGCGTGCGCTGGCTGTGGCCGGGCGAACTCGGAACCTACGTGCCGAAGTCGCGCAGCATCTCGGTCCGGGCCATTGACGCGACGATCGCGCCGCGATTCTTCCAGCGCCATCTCCGGACGGGTTTGAGTTTCACGAGCGAGCACCCAGCGCTTGGGTTCACAGCGAAGGCCGCGGAAGACTACGCCAAGGAGCAGACGGTCTTCCTCCGCCGGTGCCGCATGGGCCGCAGTGAGCGGATGAGCTATGGGCATGCGTTCACCGATTGGTGGGAACGCTATGGCAAGACGCACCCCGAGTGGTTTCAGCTGGTGAACGGCAAGCGCGGTCCCGCGAAATCCGGCGCGCGTTACTCGATGTGCGTCTCCAATCCGGAACTGCACCGCGAGATCGTCGCCCGCTGGAAGGCGAAGGGCGCGTCCGACTTCATCAATGTCGTCGAGAACGACATCCTCGGCCTTTGCGAGTGCGAGAACTGCAAGGCGTGGGATGGCCCGGCGCCCGCGGACGCGATGAAATATTATCCGCCTGGATCCAAGGTGTATGGCTCGCGTTTCGTGTCCGACCGTTACGCGCGCTTCGAACTCGCGGTCCAGCAGCTCGCCGCGAAGGAAAACCCCAACGTCACCGCGATCGGCTATGTCTATTTCAACTACTTCCAGGCGCCGACATCCGGGGTGAAACTCAACTCCCACGTGCTGCTCGGCTACTGCCCGTCATCCGGCTGGTACCCGCGCGACGACGACGAGCACGCCTGGTATCAGCGGCAATGGAAAGGGTGGGGCGACACCGGTGCTCGGCTCTTTGTCCGCGTGAATTATTTTTTGGACGGCTACTGCATGCCGTACATTTTCGCGCACCAATTTGCCGACGATTTTCAGCACGACGTGCGCCACGGGATGGTGGCGACCGATTTCGACTCGTTGACCGGCCAGTGGGGCACGCAGGGACCTAATCTTTACCTGCTGCTGCGGCTGCACACCCGTCCGGACGCGAAGCCCGATGACCTGCTCGCCGAGTATTACTCGGCGTTCGGCCCGGCCGCGGCGCCGGTGAAGGCGTATTTCGACGCTTGGGAGCGCTACACGATGGACAACCGTCCGTTGCTGGCGACGGCGTTCGCGGATCGCATTGCGAGCCGCTGGCGTTCCTGGGCCAAGGTCGCGCACCGGGTCTTCCCGACGGAGTGTTTCGCTCAGGGAGAGACCCTGCTCGCCCGGGCGGCGGAGGCGGCGCACGGCGATCGCGACGCGACGGAGCGGGTGGCGTTTCTTCAGGCCGGTCTCGCGCATGCGAAACTCTGTTCCAAGGTTGCCGGCCTGCTCACGTTGGCCGACCCGGCGGCGACCCCGGAACGTGGCGCCGCCGCCCTGGCGGAGTTGCTGGCGTTTCGTCGGGCGAACGAGCGGAAGTGGATCGGTAACTTCAACCACAACGCGTGGGTGGAGGATTTGAGCTGGAAGCTTTCCAAGGAGACGAAGCAGGCACCGGACCTCTATCCGTGAGGGTGCCCGGTTCCCGTGCGTCTCCGCCGGCTCGAAAGGGATGCCGCACGCAGTCCTCTCGTGTTTGCGGGTATTGTCAGTTTGACGGCCGCGGGTCATAGTCTTCCAGTCTGATACCCCTCCTGCCGGCCGCCCACCCCGTGTCTGTGAGTTTTGGACGAGTCGTTATTTCGACATTTCCCACCTGTCTCCCCTCCCACCATGCCCCTATTTCCTGCCGCTTCCCTCCGGCTGGCGCGACTGCGCTTTGCCTTCTCCTTGCTGGTCCTGTTCGCCGCCGTCTGCGGAGGGTTTGCGTACGCCGCTGAGAATCCTCGCAACGAGGCCAACGCTGGTATGATCGAGGGCCGGGTTTTCAATCCCGGCACGGGCGAGTACCTGGAATTTGTCCGGGTCACGATTGCCGGCACGGCGCTTGAGACGTTCACCGATTCGTCGGGCGAGTATCGGCTGGTCAACGTGCCCGCTGGCACGGCCAAGGTGACGGCGTTCCGCACCGGTGTCGCGCCGCAGTCGCAGACGGTCACAGTGGCACCCGGGCAGGTCACTCGCCAGAATTTCGAACTCTCGTACGCCCGCGACACCGCGGTCAAACTCGACCAGTTCGTGGTTTCCAACTCGAAGGAGATGGACGGCGCCGCCATTGCGATCAACACGAAGCGCTTCGCCGCAAATTCGATGAACGTCGTCGCGGCCAACGAGTTTGGACCGGTCGCAGACGGCGGCGTGGGCGAGGTGCTGAAGTCCGTGCCTGGAATCACCATTACCCGCGGCGGATTCGGCGACGCCTATCAGGTTTCGTTGAATGGCGTGCCGCCCCGCAATGTGCCCATCACGATCGGCGGCATCGCCTTCGCCGAGGCGTCATCGGGCGTCCAACGCAACACCGGCCTCCAGCAGTCGTCGATCAATAATTTTTCCCGTTTGGAAATTGTCTACACGCCGACCCCCGAGACGAGCGGCGCCGCCCTCGCCGGCACGGTGAACATGGTTCCCCTCAGCGCGTTTGAACGTTCCAAGCCAGTCGTGAATTTCAACGTCTCGATGATGATGCGCGACAACGACCGCTCCTTTCGGGCGACGCCCGGCCCACTGCACGAGCCGGCGCGCAAGGTCCAGCCTGGTTCCGATTTCTCGGCGATTGTGCCCGTCAATGATCGCTTCGGCTTCACGTTTTCCGGCAGCGCCTCCGCCCTGAACACCAACACCGACTTCTCGCAAAACACCTGGGCCGGCGGCAACGCCGCGACCAACGGCGGCACGCTGCCGGACACGGCCTTCGACAAGCCCTACTTGACCCAATACCAGTTCCGGGACCGTCCGGTGTTCTCCAAGCGCATCACGTTTGGCGGCACTGCTGACTACAAGCTGAGCCGCAACGACCGTCTCTCCTTCTCGTTCATCTACGGATTTTCCGACGCCCAGGCTTACCAACGCGCGGTGAATTTCAACATCACCGGGGTCGCGCCGGGAAACTTTTCCACGTCGTTCACCCGGGGTAATGCGGGTGCCGGCACGATTCAGCTCCTCAACCAGTACACGAAGGTCGGCGGCCGCATGATTACGCCGTCGCTCACGTATCGCCACGACGGGCCGGTGTGGAAGGTGGAGGCGGCCGGCGGAATCTCCAAGTCGGGCCGGTTCAACCAAAACATGGACAACGGTGCGTTCAGCGCGGTGACGGCTCAGCGGCCCAACGTCACCATCGCCTACGACGACATCTTCTACCTGCGCCCCGGACGGATCACCGTCACTGACGGCGCCACCGGCGCCCCGGTCGATCCCTTCAACATCAACACCTACGGGCTGACCACCGCCACCGGCGTGCTCCTGCGGATCATGGATGTGAAGCGCACTGCGTTTGCCAATGTGCGACGCGATTTTTTCGAGGCAGTTCCGGTCACCGTGAAAGCGGGCCTCGATGTCCGCGAGGAGCGGCTCGACAACCGCTCGTTCACCCCGACCTACACCTTTGTCGGCGCCGACGGTCGGGCCGGCACCGCGGACGACAACGCCTCGGTGATCAAGGACGCCAGCTTCTCCCAGCGCATTCCCCCGTTTGGCTTTCCGCGCATGGACGTGATGAGCAATCAGCAATTGTTCGACATTTACCGGGCCAAGCCCGCCTCCTTCACGACCAACGACGCCACCAATCACACGGCCACGGTTGCGAATTCGAAATGGGCCAAGGAAGTGGTGTCGGCCGCCTTCCTGCGGGGTGACGTCCAGTTTCTCGATCACCGGTTGAAGCTGGTGGGCGGACTTCGGGCGGAGCAGACGAACGCCGAAGGCAATGGTCCGCTCAACGACGCGACGCGGAATTTTCAACGCGACGCCGCCGGCAAGTTCATCCTCGGCGCCAACGGCCGTCCGCTTCCGATCACGACCGACCCGCTCGCATCGGTTAAGCTGACAAGCATCGATCGCGGCATTCACACCGAGAAGGAGTACCTGCGGTTTTTCCCGAGCCTCAACGGAAGCTACAACCTGCGGGAAAACCTGATTGTCCGCGGCGGCTACTTTTGGTCGATTGGCCGGCCGAACTTCGATCAAAACGCCGGCGGCGTCACCCTGCCTGATTTGAGCCTGCCGGCGGCGCCCAACAATCGGATCACGGTGAACAATGTTGGGATCAAGGCGTGGAAGGCGGAGACGTACAAGGCCTCCCTCGAATATTATTTTCAACAGGTCGGCGTCCTTTCCGTCAGCGGCTATCAGCGGCGGATCGAGAATTTCTTCGGCGCCACCGTATTCCGGCCGACGGCTGAATTCCTGCAACTGTACGGGCTCGATGCGGCCACGTACGGAGGTTACGACGCCGTCACGCAGTTCAACCTCTCCACTCCGGTGCGCATGAGCGGCGTCGATGTGAACTACAAGCAGGCGCTGACGTTCCTGCCGCTGTGGGCGCGCGGCCTGCAGGTCTTCGCGAACGGGAGTGCGCAACACATGACCGGGGATGATTCGGGGAACTTTGCCGGTTATATTCCGCGCACCTACAACTGGGGTGTCAGCTTCACGCGCGACCGCTACATTGTCCGGATGAACTGGAATTACGCCGGTCGCGCGCGGCAGGCGGTCGTCGCCGCCGGCCGGAGCATCGAGCCGGGTACCTACACGTGGGGCTCAAAGCGCATGATTGTCGACCTGAGCGCCGAGTATCGTTTCTACCGGCGGATGTCGGCGTTCATGAACCTCTCGAACATTGGCGATGCGCCGATCGATCTCGAGGTCGCCGGTCCGAGCACGCCAGCCCAATCGCAATTCCGCAGCCGCACCCGGTACGGAGCCCAGTGGACGTTTGGCGTGCGGGGCACGTTTTGAGTTTGCCCGCGCCGCGCCGGGTCCCGGACACTTTGTCGATGGCCAAGATTGCCCGGGTTGAGGCGTTTGTCGTTTCGCAGGCGCTCGCGCGCAGCTTCCACTTTTCCCAGTGGCGCTACGATCGCCGCACGGTGTGCCTGGTGCGCGTGACCACGGACGATGGGCGGTACGGCTGGGGCGAAGGTTACGGGCCGGCCGAGGTGGTGCGCGCGGGCGTCGAATTTTTTGCGCCGCTCATCATCGGCGGAGATCCGCTGGCAACCGGAGCGCTCTGGCAGACGATGCAGGCGCGGGGCCAGGATTTCGCCCGGCGCGGCGTGCTGCTCGCTGCATTGAGCGCCATCGATGTCGCGCTCTGGGATCTCAAGGGGAAGCTCCTCGGCGTGCCGGTACACGTATTGCTCGGCGGAAAGCGGCGCGAGGCCGTTTCGGTTTATGCGACGGGGCTGTATTTTGACGACGGGCCACACCTGACGGAGCGACTGGCCGCCGAGGCGGTCGGCTACGTCGAGGCGGGATTTCGCGCGGTGAAGATGAAGGTCGGTCTCGGGGTCGAGGCCGATGCCGCCAACGTGCGTGCGGTGCGGACGGCGATCGGCGGTCGCGCGAAATTGATGATCGACTCGAATCACGCGTTTTCGCTGCGCGAGGCGCTGGAGCTTGTGCGCGGTGTCCAGGACTGCGACATTTCCTGGTTTGAGGAACCGCTCTCGCCCGACGACTACGAGGGTTACCGGGAATTGCGCGCCCGTTCCTCGATTCCGATCGCGGGCGGCGAATGCGAATACGGCGTCGCGGGGTTTCATCAGCTTTTCGGTGCGCGCGCGGTCGACATCGTGCAGCCGGACATCTGTGCGTGCGGCGGGTTCACCGAGGTGCAGCGGATCGCGGCCCTGGCGCGGGCACACTTTGTGCACCTGACGCCACATTGCTGGGGCACGGGCATTGGTTTTGCGGTGGGGCTGCATTTTATCAGTACGGTGGACATGCTCCCCGGGCGGATGAATCTGCCGGAGCCGTTCCTCGAGATGGATCGCACGGAGAACGCGCTGCGCGACGAATTGACGGTGCCGCGGTTTCAGCCCGTCGACGGGCGCGTGAACGTGCCCGTCGTACCTGGACTGGGAATTGAAATCGATCCGGCGCGGCTCCGGGAATTTGGAGCCAACGTTTCCTGACCGTGTTCCCGCGGACAACTCCTTGGCTGACTTGGAAGAGAAGTGGCGCGTGGCCCGGCAGACCGGCGATTCGGGGTGCGACGTAAGCGCGACCAGCGTCGGATCGGCTGACGAAGGCGTTGCGCTCTGGCCCATGGCTGACAACGATGGGATTTCCCCACGTCCGACAACCGCGTCGGACGGGAAATCTGAAATCAAGAATGAAGTCCCGAATCTTTTTCTTCGCCACGTTCGTCGCCATGATGGGGGGCGCCGGTTTTGCCGCCGGCAATGCCTCTGTCTCCCGTCCGCCAAACGTCCTCGTCTTCTACGTCGACGACATGGGCTGGGCACAGCCGGGGTGTTATGGTGGCAAGATGTCGCCAACGCCGAACATCGACGCGCTGGCCGCGGGCGGAGTGCGTTTCACGGACGGTTATGTCTCGGCGTGTATCTGTTCGCCCAGTCGGGTCGGGATGATGACCGGGCGCTACCAGGCTCGCACCGGCCATGATGCGAATCCGGCGAAACCCGGACGAGAACTGCTGCTTTCCGAGACCACGATGGCGCAGCGGCTCAAGGCCGCCGGCTACACCACCGGCATCGTCGGCAAATGGCATCTCGGCGACACGTCGCCGGAGTACATGCCTCTGGCGCGCGGCTTCGATTTCGCGGTCGGAAGCGTCGGCAACCTCGGCGAGGGCAAGGG
This sequence comes from Opitutia bacterium, assembly GCA_947474365.1. Classification (GTDB taxonomy): domain Bacteria; phylum Verrucomicrobiota; class Verrucomicrobiia; order Opitutales; family Opitutaceae; genus ER46. The sequence goes on from CANJIU010000011.1 coordinate 33,035, forward strand.
CCCGTCGTTCTATCGCGGCAAGGAAATGCTCCCGAATCTCCCCGGTGCTCCGGTGACGTCGCCGGTCTACGCTCGCGAGTCGATCGGGTTTATTGAGCAGAATCAGGATAAGCCGTGGTTTCTGTACCTCGCGTTCAACGCCGTGCACACGCCGCATGTCGCCTCACCAGCGTGGCTCGAAAAATTCCAGCACCTGCCGAAGCGCGATCAGCAATACGCGGCGCTGGTTGCCGAGACGGACGAGGCGATCGGGGCGGTAATGGCGAAATTGCGGACACTCCGGCAGGAGGAAAACACGTTAGTTTTCCTCATCAGCGACAACGGCGGGGCGTACCAGAATGCGGAGATGGGAGGTTTGCGCGGATTCAAGTGGTTTGTGTGGGAAGGCGGCATCCGGGTGTCGTGGATTGCCGCCTGGAAGGGCCGCATCCCCGGCGGTCGCGTGTCGGAGGAACCGGTCATCCAGCTCGACGTCCTGCCCACCGCGCTCGCCGCGGCCGGTGCCACCGTGAAACCGGAGTGGCAGCTCGACGGCGTGAATCTTCTCCCGCTGCTGGAGGGCAAGGTGCCTCGACTGGCGACGCGCGAACTTTACTTCCGGTTTGGCGTCCAACATGCCGTGCGCCAAGGCGACTGGAAGTTGGTGAAGGCTGGTAAGGAAATGGAGCCGATGCTCGTCAACCTTGTGCAAGACCGTGGGGAAACGAACGATTTGTCCGCGCAATTTCCCGCGAAGAAAAAGGAGCTGCAGGCGCTCTTCGACACTTGGAACGCCTCGATGCAACCGCCGCGCTGGGAGGACCTGCGCTGGGACGGCAACCCCAACCGCAAGGAAGCGCGCGAGGAAAAAGGTAAGAACAAAAAGAACAAGACACTGTGACGCACCGAAGTTCACCGGGCCGTCTGCCGTCCAACTCGCGCGGTCAGAGTCCGGGCGGCAGCCGGCCGTCGGTGGCCTGGGGCGGCGTGAGATCATACCGGCGGGTAACCCAGATGGCGAAGAGGAGGCTGTGGGATGCCCGCATTGTCATATCCGCGGGGACGGGTGGGGGCGAATTATTCCGCGGATCGAGGGCGCACGGTCGAACGATGCGGCTCCGCGGCGGAAGGTGAAGGTGGGTTCGGTGACGGGAACGATTAGGCGGATGAATCGGGCTTTCTCAGCGGGTACTTACATCAGTCGCGTGGCAGGTCCGTGGCTCAATCCGTCGTCCATTTGACCGATGTTGGGAATGTAATGATCTCCACTGTTATTGGTGATGCCGAACTCATTAGTGTGGCGCAGGAATTGCCTGCGGGTCCCCGCCTGCTCGTGGAACTCGGGCAGCTGATTCGCGATCCGCGCGTCGATGCGGCTGAGGTGATCGCGCTGTTGCGGCAGGACACCTCCCTTGTTGCCCGGATCATCCGCATGGCCAACAGCGCGGCGTATGCGCGGGCGGAGCCGGCCGGCTCGATCGAGGAGGCGGTGGCAGGGATCGGCTTTCGCGAAGTGCACCGCCTGGTCGGCGCGGTCGCCGCAACCCAGCTCTCCGAACAACGTCTGACGCTCTATGGCGTTGATGGCGCCCGGGTGCGGGCCAATGCGCTTTTCGTCGCCGTCACGATGGAGGAGCTGGCGGAGGAGAGCGGGGAAGACGCGCGGAGTTGTTATACCGTGGGCCTTCTGCGTTCGATCGGGAAGATGGCCCTCGAACAGCTGGGGAAAAACGATCCGTCGGTCCGGCCGTTTGCCGAGAGCGGGGAGACCGAACTGGATGTCTGGGAAACCAAGACCTGGGGCATGAGCAATTGCGAGGCGGCCGAAAAAATTCTCGTGCACTGGCGGTTGCCGCACGAGACGGTGATTGCAATTCGCCACCACTACCATCCGGCGAAGAAGCACAACCCGGTAATCCAGTTGCTGGCGCTGGCGGCTGCGTCCGCGGACGACCGGTGCTATGGCCTGCCGGGGGAAGAGAGACTGTTGCGACTGACGTCGGAGAATTTCGTCAAGGCCGGGCTCGACGAGCGCACCTTCCGCAAAGCGAGTGAACGAGCCCAACGGACGTTTCTTCGTTTGCACGCCGCGTCGGGTTGAAGGGTGCGGCGGTTGCCATCCGACCGCGCGGTGAACTGGTGTGGTCGGGTACTACGGGAGCCCCACTGGTGTGGCCGGGTCGATCGCAGACGATGATCGTGAGATACTGCCAAGCGCCGGGGACGTTGGCCGTGGCTTTTTCCGCGTGTGCTTGCGCTATTCAACGATCAACTTCAACCAAGGTGCCACCCCTCACCGGCTGGTACGCATGAACTGCAATGTTTTCACCGTCCTGCACCTTCGCGCAAACGGGCAATTTTCGTGTGGTTGTGACACCGGTCATGAAATTAATCTCGGTGCGGCATCCGCCCAGAGCGACTGGACGGTTCAAGGGTTGTTTGCGAGCCGTGGTTATTGTCTCGTGCGTGCGATGTTTCGTCGGGGCTATGCGCCCTGGGGTGGGATCTGCACGCGGTGTGTTGCCTATCAACCCGACGTTCCCTTCGCCTACGACCGCCCGGAGAAACGACTCAAACAGGTGCAATTCGAGCCCTCGTTCGCGTGCGCACTCCGCTGTCCAAGTTGTCCGCGCGCGGAACTCGCCCCCTCTCGGCCCGGCCCGGTGTTTCTATCCCTGGCGATCTGGCGGCGCGTCCTGCAGAGCCTGCGCGACGAGCATTACGAGGTGGGCAGTTTTCTTACCACCGGTCTCGGCGACCCGTTGACGCATCCGCAGCTCGAAGACTTCATCGAAACCATCCGGGAGTATTTTCCGACCTCTCCGATTACGGTCAACACGAACGCCAACTACCGATTGGCCGATGTGTTTCCCCGCGGGTCCTATCCGGATCGGCTGCTGGTGTCCGTCGACGGACTTAACCAACGCTCGTATGAGCAGTATCGAATCAATGGTGACGTTGCGACCGCATTGGAATTCATGCGAGACGCGCGCAGAGTATCGGGGCGACGACCGGCCGTCGAGTGGAAGTACATTCTTTTCCGACACAACGATTCGGACGAGGAACTCATCGCGGCCCAGCGCAAGGCCGAGGAACTCGATGTCGACAGCCTGCAGTTCGTTTTCACCCACACGAAGGAGAAATCGCTCCGATACTCGCCGGCCAACGTGGGTGATTTGCCCATTGTCTGGCGCGGAACCTATCCGGACGGCACCTGCCACCTTCGTTTCCGTCGAACCGAACCGACCGCGCTGACTCCGAACGACAGTGATGCGCAGCGGGGCTCATCCCCGCCCCGGCGCGCACGCATCCAGGTGGATTCGGTTCAGCGCTGGGCGGGCCGATTGATTGTGCGTGGATGGGCGATGGGGACGGACGGCAGCCGGCCCCGCCGGATGTTGGTTCAGCCCGACAACGATCCTCCGGTCGAGGCGCGCATCGGTCTGGTGCGCGAAGACGTATGGCAGGCGTATCCGGCGCTCGAGAATCGAACGTCCGGGTTCGACGCCATGGTCGCGTTGCCAACATCCCTGAGCGGCGCCCAGGTGGAGATTACGGTGACCTACGAATCCATTCACAGCGATCCCATCAGATTTCCGGTCATCTACGATCTCGGCCCCGCCGTTCGGCGGTCTCGCCAGGCTCCGGCCGCGCTGCACCTGCCCCAAGGATAAAACAAGCGGGTGTAAGTTGAAAACAGGTGAGCAGATCGGGCCGGCCTGGCCGGATCGGTGCCGTTATTGATCTACTGCCGAGGGGAATCTCGCTCCACAGCCGGAGCGGCGACAATTGGTGCTCGGCGTGTGGGGACAAATTATCCATCAAATTCCTTCCCCTCCCATCCAGCCAAAACCCCGACTAAACCGTCCGGCCGTCCTTGCCGCGATCAGGCGGGTTGACCCACCATGAAAAACTCCCCTCGTTTCGTCTTTACCGTCCTGCTCGCGGCCGCTTTGGGCGGTCCGGTCGGCGCCGCTGAATCGACGACCAAGCCCGCCGCTGGCGAGGAAACCGTTACGTTGAATCCGTTCGTCGTCAGCGAAAACGACGCCGTCGGTTACTCCGCCGCCAGCACGTTGGCTGGCACGCGCATCAACACGGCGCTCCGCGACGTTGGCGCGGCCATCAGCATCATCACGCCCGAATTTCTGCAGGACACTGCCGCGACCAATCTCGGTGAGCTCCTTTCGCTCACCACCGCAACCGAAGTCGGCGGCGTGTCGGGCAATTTTGCGGGAGGAGGGACCGAATCCGGCCGGCCCGACATGTCCGAGAGCCGGGAGAATCCGCAGGCCAACAACCGGGTGCGCGGCATCGGCGCCGCGACGACCACGCGCGACTACTTCCTCACCGATATTCCGTTTGATTCCTATAATTCCTCTGGGGTCACGATCAGTCGCGGCCCGAATTCGCTGCTCTTTGGCATTGGCAATCCCGCGGGCATCATCGAAGGCTCGATCGTCCATCCCCTGCTTCAGCGTAATCGCACGACGATCGGCACGCGTTTCGGCTCCGAGAATTCCTACCGTGGCACCGTCGATCTGAACCGGGTGCTGGTGCAGGATCGCCTCGCGTTCCGCGTCGCCACCGTCAGCGAGCAGAACAATTACCAGCAAAAACCGGCCTTTGACCGGAAGCGCCGCGCTTACGGCTCGCTGGAGTTCGTCGTCCGCGACGGCAAGCAGTCCCCCTGGTTTGGCCGGACCTCGGTCCGGGCCTCGGGCGAGATGGGCGACAGCCAGTCCAACCCCGTCAACGTCATTCCGCCGGTCAACACGATGCTGAACTTCTTTCAGCCGCCGAACCCTGCCATCGCCGATCTGCCCGGCACCGGCCTCAATCCCCGGCTCGTGGTCGGCTCCCCGACGTACTCGTGGAAACCCAAGGTCACGGTCGACAACCGACTCGACGCGACCGCCGTCACGGCGGCCAATCCCGGCATTGGCGTCCCCTACTTCATCCAGATTCCCGTGGTCTTCGACACGCCGGGCCAGCAGCAGCCGGGCTATGCCAGCGCCAACAATCCCGCGCTCGCCGGTATCGCCGGTATCATGGGTCGCATCCGCTACGCGCAAAATCCGAACGGGCGTCCCGCGATCGACACGTTTTACAGCGGCACTGCGATTCCCACGGGCTTCGTCTCGTACACGCTGCAAAACCGCAACATCTTCGACTATCGCAAGAATCTGATCAGCGGCGGCCTGAACCACATCGATCAGGTTTTCCAGGTCGGAAACCTCGCGCTCACGCAGGAACTCTTCGGCGGCCGCGGCGGCTTCGAACTCGCCTACGATCAGCAGAAGACGCGCTCGACGCGCCTGCTGCCGTTCTCCTTTGGCAACAACGGCGGCGGTTCACCCGCCAGCGGTATCTCGATCGACGTCGCCCAATATCTCTCGAACGACCAGCCCAATCCCAATGTTGGCCGTCCGTTCATCGATCAGCAGGGCATCACGGATCGCACCCAGTACGGGATCCGCGAAGCGTTGCGCGCGACGGCGTTCTACAAACTCGATCTCGAGGATCGCGGCATCAAGCTGTTCGGTCTTCCCCTCGGCAATCACACCTTCACCGGTCTCCACACCCGCAATCGCAACGATGCCGCGACCTTCAGCTATGCGACCGGCTGGACGAGCCCGACCCGCAATTTGAACACGGACGTGTTTCAGACCGGAATCAGCGCCAACTTCCGCACGACCCCCATCGTGGTGCAATACGTCGGCCCCTCGGTGCTCAACGCGAATTCGATCAACGATGTGCGCATCACCAACGTTGTCACCGCCCGCGTGCCCCAGACGGGCGACACCTACAACGTCAGCTTCTTCGATTTCACCGGTAAGAAGATGGTCACCGAGCCGCTCTCCGTCCTGCGTTTTCTCAATGGCAATTCCAAGAGCCGCCAGCTCATCGACTCGGAGTCCTTCAGTCTCAAGAGCGACTTCCTGAAGAACCACCTCGTCAGCGTCGTCGGCTGGCGTTGGGACCACCTGCAGACCTTCTCGAGTGTCGGCAACAAGCGCAACGCGGACGACACGCTCGACAATTCCGCCCTGCGCCTCGATTCCGCGCCCAACCTCGACGAGCGCGGACGCAACTTCACGTGGAGCACCGTTGGACGCGTGCCGCACTTCCTGACGAAGCGGCTGCCGCTCGGCATCGAACTCGGCGGATTCGTCAACGCCTCCGGTAACTTTAATCCGGTCAACATCCGCACGAACCTCAACGGCGAGATCATCCCCGCGCCCGCCGGCACCACCAAGGAATACGGCGTCCTCGTCGAATTCCTCGACCGCCGCGTTTCCCTTCGCGTCAACCAGTTTCACACCATCCAGACCAACAGCAGCAACGACGCCCAGGGAGCGACGAGCGGTATTTTCAATTTCACCAGCTTCATGGCCGACCGCTACGTCACCGCGCAGACCCAGGGTATTCCGTTCAACACCATCCCCGGTGTCACGGCCGCCGGTTACAACTCCTACGAACAGCTCTATGCGGCGCTCTTCCAACTCCACCCCGAGCCCACGCGCACGTTGAAAAATCTGCGGCTCAACGCCGTGGGCAACGGTCTGCTCTCAAACGGCATCGCCGGGCTGACGGATACCAGCAACCTCGACGCCCGCGGCTTGGAGGCCGAATTGGTGGGCAACGTCACCCGCTCCTGGCGGGTCTCCTTCAACGTCGCGAAACAGGAAACCGTCGTCAGCGGCTCCGCCAAGCTCACCAAACAGCTCGCTGACGCCGTCTATGCGAATCTCGTCAAATTCAACCTGCTGGGAATTGATCAAGGTCCCGCGCTGCCCGAACGCTCGACCGCGGCCGCGCGGTTTTCCGCCAATGTCGGCAATCCCCTGGCCGCGACGCTCGCCCGCGACGGCGCCGTCTCGCCGGAGCAGCGGAAGTGGCGGGCCAACTTCACCACCACGTACGATCTGCGGGGTTTTGATCACCCGATTGTGAAGGCCATGAGCGTCGGCACCTCCGTGCGCTGGCAGGGCAAGATCGCCATCGGCGCTCCCTTCCTGACGGGCCAGGCGCTGAAGGAAAAGATCGTCGCGACCAACAAACTCTACACCAGCACCAGCCAGATCTCGGACAACGATCCCGTCATGCAAACCCAGTTCCCCGATCTCGCACATCCCTTTTACGGCAAAGACGAACTCGCAGGCGACGTGTGGGTCGGCTATCGCCGGAAGATTTTCCGCAACGTCGAGTGGCGCCTCCAGCTCAACGCCCGCAATGCGTGGGGCAACAGCCAGGATATTCCTGTCACCGCCAATCCCGACGGCAGCATCGCCGTCATCCGCATTCCGAACGAGACGCGTTGGCTCCTTTCCAGCACGTTTTCGTTCTAGCCTCGGACGGCGGGGGGAAAGATCCTTATCAAGGCTTTTCGGGCGTTGGGACCCAGGCGGCGAGTCGGGTCGCGACGGGGACGGTGCGGGGTTGGCAAGGAGTGCCCGGGTGGTAGTTTGGGCAATCGCCGAAAGCCTAGTGGCGGCCGGTTCCGTTCAAGGAGTAACGTCCCATGCAATTTCCCGAATCCATTCTGCACCGATTGAAGCACGGTAAAGTCGTCGCCGGCTTTTCGGTCGACGACGTGGCGCAGGCCGTGCCGATTGCCCGCGCCCTGCTAGCGGGTGGAATCGATGCGATCGAGCTGACCTTGCGCACTCCGTCCGCGATGGAGGCGCTCAAGGCGATTTGCGGGGAAGTCCCCGAGATGTTGATCGGAGTCGGTACGATTCTAACGCCCGAGGCAGCGGTCGCGGTGAGGTTGGCCGGAGCGCACTTTGGCGTCGCTCCCGGCATGAATCCGCGGGTGGTTCGGGCCGCGCAGGAGGCCGGGTTGCCGTTCGCGCCCGGAATCTGCACTCCTTCGGAGCTGGAGGCGGCGATCGAACTCGGGTGTCGGATCGTCAAATTCTTTCCCGCCGAGGCCTCGGGTGGCTTGCCCTTTTTGCGCAGCATGGCGGCGCCCTACAAGCACCTCGGCATCCGTTATTTTCCGCTCGGCGGCCTGAACACCCAGAACATGACCGGTTATTTGCAGGAGGAATGTGTACTGACAGTTGGCGGATCGTGGATCGTCACTCCGGAGTTGGTGGCGAGAAAGGACTGGGGCGGGATCTCGGCCCGTGCGGCCGAGGTGAGGAAAATCGCAGATTCGATTCCATGAAATCTGATTTCCCGAGTTCCATGGTCGGCGTTCGGGTCGCTGTCATCCTGCTCTGCCTGGCCGCTGTCAAAATCATGGATCAGGAAATTCTGCGGTGCCCGCCCTGTTGGTGAAGGCGATGGGCTTGTGGGTGGGAGCGGCGCATATTGTCGCCGATTCTCCAGCCTTCGTCAGCCACGGTTTTCACGGCGAGAATGCCGACAAACAAGACTGCCTGGACCGGATCGCGCTTGGTTCGGCCGGGACACGGGTGTCGAGTGGCAGGGCCAGGTTCGTGATGTGTTTTTGGCTCTGTGAATCATGGAAGACGTGGGTAAGGATCCCGCGGCCGACAAGATTCTGTTTAGCCTGATGACGGGGGTGGAGAACCAACGACGATCCGCGGGGATGGGCCGGGCGTCATTGGAACCGCAATCCGGCGCGAAAAGGAGAGAAGGGCCTCGTAGGGCGGTTCGCCTTTGCGGTGCTGCATAGCGACGTCTGCTATTGTCGTTGCAGGGCAGGTGTGAAACGGAAATTTTTTCCACGTCGGGTCAGAAGGGAGCGATCCCGTTCGACCTTGTACTCGATGAAAATGCCGTTTCTACCCAAAGTCTCCTAATGAGGTTCCTCATTTCTGTGAACGACCGCGAGCATAGCGCACCCGTACTTCCGGCGTCGAATATGGGCGGTCGGGTGATATTCGGCCGCCTCAATCGGCGGAACAGGTCGAATACGCAAACGCAGGTCGAGAGATGAGTCGAGCGGAGCAGTGGGCGCGTGGCGCCGGCTTCGGACTGGCGCTCCTTGCCGCGGGGTGGTGGACCGGTCACGAGCGCAGTCTTGCGCGATCGGGGGTGGTGGTCTTTGCCCCAGGTGAGCGTGGTAGCCCGATCGTCGTTCCCATCGACGCGACCGCGGCGGAGCGACGGGCGGCTACGACGTTGCAGCGGACCTTGGCGCGGGCGGCGGGGCGCGACGAGTCGGCGTTTCCGATCGGTGAGGAACGCGCTCCGGTGCCGCGAAACGCGATTTTTGTCGGCGCCACGAGAAGGGAGCATGGTTTCCTGGCTGCGGGCGCGTGTTTGCCGTTCGACTCCGCGGTGGGGGTCCGCGTGCGAGCGGGCGGGGTCTCGATCCGCGCCGAGCATCGCGACGGAATTGACGGCGCGGTGTACTGGTGGCTGGAACGTGAACTCGGGGCGCAATGGTTCATCCCTGGCCCGTTGGGCGAATACGTGGCCCGGCGAAAGGAGTGGCGGCTCGCGCCGGGCGACGCCATGGCACGGCCGGGGTTTTTGTCGCGGGCACTTGTAGGGGTCGACGGCACCTGGTCGGCCCGCAACGGGCTCGAAGGGCGGTTGGAGCATGGCCATAATCTCGACGTCATTTTCAAGCCGGACGATCTGCGGCTGAAACCAGAGATGGCGCCGATGCGTCACGGCGCGCGTTATCTGCCGGCCAAGGGCGATTGGAACTGGCAGCCTAATTTTCTCAGTCCCGCGGCGGTTGATCACACCGTTGCGGCGGTGACCCGGGTGTTTGATGCCGACTGGGCACGACGGTCATATTCACTTTGCCTCAACGATTCGGTGCTCTTTGACCAATCGCCCGCGACGCTCGCGGCCCGCGGCCCCTCGGCCTATTTTCGTCATCGTCCGAATTTTTCGAATCTGGTGTTTCGTTTCACGAACGCGGTGGCGGAGCGGGTGGCGAAACGGCATCCGGATCGCTGGCTGCCGGCGTATGCGTATTACTGGTGCGAGGATGTGCCCGATTTTCCGATTGCGCGCAACGTGGTGCCGTTCCTGACGGCGGACCGCTCGCAGTGGGCGCATCCGGAATTTGCTGCCCAGGATCGGACGTTAATTGAGCGATGGTGCCGATCGGGCGCGGGACTCGTCGGGGTGTACGACTACTATTACGGCGCACCTTATTTTGTACCACGGCCATTGGTCTCTGCGGTGACGGAAACGATTCCGTTCATGTTTCGCGCGGGAGTCAGGGCGTTTTATGCCGAGGCCAATTCCCAGTGGGCGCTCGATGGACCGAAGCCATGGCTGGCCGCGAAACTGTTGTGGCACCCGGAGCGGGATCCGACGGAATTGCTGTCGCTCTATTATCGTGAGTATTGGTGCGAGGCGGCCGGGCCGATGAGGGAGTTCTTTGAACTCTGCGATCGGACCTGGCGGGAGTTGCCGGGTCCACCGCTGTGGCTTCGGTATTTCAACGACGCGGACCAGCGGCAAATCTACTCGAGCGATCGGCTGCGTCGATTGCGCGAACTGATCGAGGACGCCGGGAAACGGGCCCAGTCGCCGGAGGTGCGGGCGCGGGTGGCGCTCACGTCGGCGGGCTTTTCCGTCTCGGAAGCGTTCGTGGCCTTTGCGGAGGCGCGGGCGCACGTCAATGTGATGGCGCGGCGGGAGGCTCGGCCGACGGAACTTATGGCGGCGTGGCGGGAGTATCGCGGGGCGAGGCGAACGTTGATCGAGACAAACGCCGATGTGCGACGGCGGGAACCGTTGGCGATGACGGATCAGAAACTGGACGCCGTCCTGCGGGATCAACCGGACGGACGGGTGGCGCTGGTTTTGGAACGAACCGGCGAAGGGCAGACGGTGCTTCGGGAGGAGGCGGTGTTCGTGCGCGAGCAATTGGCCGTGTCGGTCGAAGAGGTGTCGGCGTTGGCGGCGACGAACAGCGAGCGTTTGCGCGATCCAGAATTTGCGACGGTGGTCGTGGAAGACGTGACGAGTCCGGCCGCGATGGACTGGACGCCGCCCACCTCTGCGTGGTCCGGTGGCGGCGAACCGTGGGAGTGGCGGCGCGTCGCGCTCACGGTGGATGGTGACGGCCTACGATGGTTGCGAATTGCGGGAACGCGCAACGACATGCTTGGGCAACGCGTCTTCGTGCTGCCCGACCGGCCGCTGGTGGCGAGGGTGCGGGTGCGGGTCAAGGTTAGTCCAGGGACCGCTGTCATGGTCGTGCTTCTTTTTGCCGATGCTCAGGGACGTCCGATTGGGACCGAGTTGGTCCATCGACTTTCGGCTGCCCCTGAGGTGCAAACGACCGAACTCTGCATTGTCACCCGGAGTCCGCCGCAGGCTGCCTTGGTCGACATGTGGGTCAAGGCGATGCATCAGCTGCCGGACGATTTTGCGGAGTTTTCGCGACCGTCCCTGCGAGTTCTCGGGCCCTGACCGACATCCGAGGGCTGACGGTGCCAAACTGCCGTGCGCCCGGGACCGCGCGTCCTGAGTCTGAACCTCCGGGCGCAAAACCCGGCATTGCACGAGCCGTTGTCTCCCCTGACATTCGGCGCGACGTGAACCTCCGCCTCCTCACGACCCCCGTCGTTTTCGCCCTCGCCGCCGCGTTCGCCGCCTCCGACCGGCCCAACATCGTACTCATCGTCGCGGACGACCACGGGCTGGACGCACTCGGCTGCTACGGGAATCCGGTGATCAAGACGCCCCACTTGGACGCGCTCGCCGCGGACGGCACGCGGTTCACGTCGGCGTTTTGCACCACCGCAAGCTGCAGTCCCTCGCGGTCGGTCATTCTCTCGGGGCAGCACAATCACCGCAACGGGATGTATGGCCTGCAGCATGACGACCATCACTTTCAGTCATTCGACCAGGTGAAGAGCGTGCCGGTGAGACTGGCCACGGCCGGCTATCGCACGGCGCGCATTGGCAAGTTTCACGTCGGACCCGAGGCGGTTTTTGCGTTCCAGACCGTGCTGTCCGGCGGTGCGGCCAATGATCCCGCCACGATCGGCCGCAGCCCGGTGCAGATGGCGGAACAAACGCGCGGCGTAATCGAAGCGAAGGACCCGCGGCCCTTTTTTCTCTACTTTGCCAGCGATGACCCGCACCGCGCGAACGCGGTCCTGCCGGACGGCAAGCCGACATTCGATACCTGGCCGAAGCCGAACCGCTTTGGCAACCGATCGGAAGGCTACCCCGAAATTACGCCGGTCAAGTACCGGCCAGAGGACGTGCGCGTGCCGACGTTTCTTCCAGACACACCGGCGTGTCGCTCCGAATTGGCGGAGTATTATCAGGCCGTCTCGCGGCTCGATCAGGGCGTGGGAAGGTTGATCGCCATTCTCAAGGAGGCGGGGAAATACGAGTCCACGCTGATCCTCTACATTTCCGATAACGGCATGGCCTTCCCTGGAGCAAAGACGACGCTCTACGAAGCCGGGATGCGCCTGCCTTGCCTTGTCCGCAGCCCGGGAAGGGTTCATCCCGGTGCGGTTCAGGACGCGATGATCACATGGGCTGACCTCACACCGACCCTCCTTGACGTCGCAGGGGTAAAGGCCGAGGCGGGCGCGTTTGATGGGAGATCATTCCGGGCCGGGCTCGATGGAGCCGCGCTGCCGGGGTGGGACGAAATTTTCGCCTCCCACACGCTCCACGAAATCACGATGTATTACCCGATGCGCGTCGTGCGCACGCGGCGGCACAAGCTGATCGTGAATCTCGCCCACGAGCTGACGTTTCCCTCGGCGCTCGATCTCCTCAAATCCCCGACGTGGATCAGTGCGAACGAGTCGCCCGAGAAAATACTGGGCCGGCGCCCGATCGGACAGTTCCTGCATCGCCCGAAGTTCGAACTCTACGATCTCGATCGTGATCCTGATGAGGTGAAGAACCTGACCGATGATCCGGCCCTGCAGACGTTGAAGGCGGAACTGCTCGCAAAATTGCAGGCGTTTCAGACGGCGACGAAGGATCCCTGGGTGCGCAAATGGTCATACGAGTGAAGGGTATTCTGATCTTCCTGGCCGTTTGGCTTTCCTCCGTGGCCGGCGCGGAGTCCCCGCTCGCGACCAAGGACGGCGCGCCACTGCGGGATGCCTTGCTCCGCGAGGCGGAGCTGCCCGCGAAGGTGTCATGGCGGCCGATGCTGTATTTTCTCGCCGAGTTGCACGGGCAGAGCGTTTTTCCGCCGATCGGCCACCTCAAGTTTCCCTACGAGTCCATTGGTCCGGGTTATCAGGGTGGACGGGTCTTTGGGCACATCGACCTCACCCATATTCGGCTCGATACCGTGCGGGCGCAACCGGAACACGTGAAGCGGCAATTGCGCAACGAATTCGCCGGACAGCAGGAGGACGGGCTGATTCCGGGCATCGTGACCTTCAACGCCGAGGGCAAGCCATGGTGGAAAAATTTCAAGGGGTTCCCGCCCATTTGGGTGGTGTCGGCTCAGGCGTACGTCGACCTCGCCGGAGACGCCGCCTTTCTCTCCGAATGCCTGGAGGCGCTGCGAAAGCAGATCGCCTGGTTCGAAGCGAAACGGTCGGTGCCGGACGGAGGTTTCTATTATCTCGATGTGAAGGAGAACACCTGGGAGAGCGGGATGGACGAAGGGATTCGTTACGATCGCCGTCCGCGCGGTCCGGCGGCGTGTGTCGATGCGTGCTCCCACCTCTATCTACTTTACGATCACGCGGCACAGTGGAGCAGACGGCTCGGCCAACCCGCGACAGCGTGGGAAGAGAAGGCGAAGGCACTCCAGCTGTTCATCCAACAGAAGCTCTGGGATTCCAAAGGCGGTTTCTTCCGTGACCGTTGGATCATGGAGGAGGAAGGGCGACACCCTCTCGCTTTTGAAGGCATGTGGCCCGTCGTGGTCGGAGCCGCGACGGAGGCGCAAGCAAAGCGGGTGATCGAGGAACACCTGATGAATCCGCGGGAATTTTTTGCCCCGCACCCGATCGCCACGGTGGCGCTGAACGATCCGAAGTTTGAGCTGCGGATGTGGCGCGGGCCGGCGTGGAATTGCATGACCTACTGGGCGGCGCGCGGCTGTATCCGATATGGACAAACCGACGCCGCGCGCCGATTGCTCGAGGCGGCGCTCGACGCGACTGCCCGGCAATTTGAGCGTACAGGCACGATTTGGGAATTCTACCATCCCATGGGCGGCAGTCCGGAGTCGGTGCGTCGCAAGGGGAGCGGGAAGAACCAGCCCAACCGCGACTATCTCGGACATAACCCGCTGTTCGCGATGGCGGATTTGTGGCGTGCGTCGGGCGGGAAGGCGTCGCCGTAGCGTTTCCGCCCGTCAAAGCGAAAGATGATCGATGTAGGCGTCCTCGAAGCCGGGCTGGAGGTTGAGTTCGACTGTTTCCAATCGGCGGCAGGCGAGTTTCATTTCTGCGAGCAGGCTGCGATCGTTCAATACGAGAAAGGCGCCGCCGAGAGACGTGTTGCCGACCACGGAGATCTGCTCGGGCGTAAAGCCCGGCAGCAGGCCGCAGCCGATCGCGTGCTCCAACGACAGGTGCATCCCGAAGCCGCCCGCGAGATGGAGCGTTTTCACCTCGCGGGCGCTCGTGCCGAGGAGGCCGAGGAGCGTGGTGATGCCGGCGGCGATGGCTGCCTTGGCCTGCAGCAATCGAGCGACGTCGACTTCCGATATCCAAATCGGGCCGGCCGCGCCCTCCGGATGAACGCGAAGCTTACGGCCCCATTCGTCCGCCGCGATCGCCTCCCCCGCGACTCCGGCGAATTCCGGGGTGAAGCGGCCATTCGGTCCCAGGATTCCCGTGCGTCGACCCTCCCACAGAAAATCCACGTAGGCTGATCCGCAGAGCCCAATTGGGCGCGTGACCCCACCGATTACGTCGCACTCCGCCGAAAACGGATTCGTGCTGGGCCGCACGCGTTCGATCGCTCCGGTCACCCCGCGCACGCCACAGGAGAGCCCTGCGCCCTCGAAGGCCGGACCTGCCGCCGTCGCGCAGCCGATCAGGCGGCTGCCGACCTGGGCGATGATCTCCCCGTTGGTCCCAACGTCGACGAGCAGCGTCGGGTCCTTCGCATAGAGCATTCCGGTCGCCACCATGCCTGCTGCGAGATCCGCGCCAACATAGGCGGCCGGGCCGGGCAGCAGATGCACGGCAGCCTCGGAGCCGCCAAACGCCAGACCCAGCTCGTGCGGCGAATGCTCGCGATGCTCAAGAAACACCGGCGCAAACGGATGTGTTCCCAGCGGAGTCGGGTCCACGCCGGCGAGGAGATGCTGCATGGTGGTGTTGGCAGCGACGGTCATCACGGCGACGTCGCCGAGTGCGATTCCCGCCTGGGTGCACGCCGTCGTGAGCAGCGGTTGAATCGTCTCGACCGCGATTGCGTGTTGCAGCTGCCGCACTGCGTCGGGGTCGGTCGAACACCGTTGAATGCGCGTAATCACATCTTCCCCGTGACGGATCTGTGCGTTGAAGGACGAGGCCTCCGCGATGACTTTTCCGGTCGCCAAGTCGCAAAGCAGCAGCGCAACGGTCGTCGTGCCCACATCCACGGCGGTGCCGTAGCGCGCGGTGGGTGAAAGGGGATCCTGTGCCCACGGAATTTGGAGGCGAAACTCTGACACCACAGCCGGTTGGTGCCGGAGGAGGGAGCGCGCGGGGATGTCGACGTGAACTTCGCCCTTGGCCGGGAGCCGCATCTGGCACGAGCGCAGGCGTGTGCCGGATGCCGATCCGGTCGACGCGCTTCCGTCCAGTCGCCAGAGTTCACCCTGGCGCAGATCGATTTCGCAGCCGGCGCACAAACCCCGGCCACCGCAGCGCATATTCAGAGGGAGACCACGGCGCGCGAGCAGATCCGACAACGGGAGTGCCGCTTCAGCGGTTGTCGCTGCGAATTCGCGCGGACCCTCCGGCGAGTCGATTCTCAGCCGCACGGCGCTCACCTTGCTGACGATTCCGGTACCGACCGGATGATAGTGTCGTCGGCGGTCAGGCGGATGACGTGACGCGGTGGAACGACGAGGTAACGCTTTTCGTCCCAAGGGCCGGAGAGCAAATCGCGCAGGAGCTTCGGATCGCCGCGTACCCGGTCAAACGACCAGCCAAGGCAGCCGGCACAGCGCTCCGTGTAGTGGACGTCCGCCTCCGTTTCGCCGACCTCCAGTCCGACGTACGTGGCGCGATCATACTTTACGATCCACTGTTGCTCGATTTCCATCAGGTACTCGACGTCGTCGGCCGCGAATTTTTCGGAGTATTCCCGCCGCAGCCGGGCCTCCCGTTCCGGCCCCGGCGGAGCGTGGGCCTCGATCCAGCCCGGACTGTACCAGTAGGTGCCGGGGTGCTCTCGGAGATAGGTCGCGTAGCGGTCCTTGTCCCCGAGAAAAAGTGTCACGCAGTCGTGGGCGCGCGCGATGACGAACGGGCAGCGGGCATGGCGCAAGTCCTCGACGCCCCGACTGCACAGACCGTAGACGAGCGCGATCATCTCCGTCTCCACATCGGCCTCCGCGGCGTCCACGGCGTCCTGCAGCTTTTGTCGCAACCGCTGTGGTTCATTGTGGAGCCCCTGGGGCAGGAAGATCAGCTGGTGGATGTGCGTGAGCCCGCGGGTGAATTCCCGCACCTCATGCTCGAGCACGCTGCAGGCGATCACGGTGAGGAGTGGCGGGGAATGCACGAAAGAGGCCGGAGGTTGCAACGCGCAGCGTAGCCGCTTCGGGTTTGAGTTGTCCACGGCGCATTCTTAGATCGGGGCATGGCTGCTCTCTCCGACCTCACCGCCGCCGTTGCCGCCGGCCAGCGCCCGGAAACCATCCGGTTGACCCAGGAACTGCTTGCCGCGGGTACGCTGCCGCAGGATGTCGTCGAACGGGGCCTCGTGCCGGGCATGGCGATCGTCGGTGAGCGTTTCCGGCGCAACGAGATCTTTGTGCCGGAAATGCTCATCGCCGCCCGGGCGATGAAGGAGGCGCTGAAAATCCTCGAGCCGTTGCTCGTCGCGGCCGGCATCCAGCCGAAATACACGGCCGTCATCGGCACGGCGCAGGGCGATCTCCACGACATTGGAAAAAACCTGGTCGCGATACTGTGGCGCGGTGCGAATTTCAAGGTGATCGACCTAGGCACCAACGTGAGCGCCGAGCGCTACATCGCCGCCGCGCGCGAGCACCAGGCGCACCTCGTGGGCATCTCGGCGCTGCTCACCACCACGATGCCCGCGATGAAGGAGGCGGTGATCGCGTTGAAGGCGGCCGGGCTCACCGGCACGAAGGTCGTGATCGGCGGCGCACCTGTCACTCAGGACTTTGCCAACGAGATCGGCGCCGATGGTTTTGCCCCCGACGCCGGCACCGCCGTCGAACTTGCCCGGCGATTGATGGGCGAGACGACGTAGTGGATTCCCTGGTACCGCTACACCGCTTCATGAGAACCGAATCCCTCCGACAGGAACTCTCCCGCCGGCCCCTGCTCGGCGACGGTGCCACCGGCACGCAATTGCAGCAGATGGGGCTCGCCCCTGGCGCATGCGGCGAACGCTGGAATCTCGATCACCCCGAGCGGGTGCGGGAACTACATCGTCGTTATCTGACCGCCGGTTCCGACCTGCTCACCACGAATTCCTTCGGCGGCACGACGACGGTGCTCGCGGGGCATGGCTTGGAGGCGAGCGCGCACGCCATCAATGTGGCGGCGGCACGACTGGCCCGCGAGGTCGCCGGCGAACAGGCCTGGATCCTGGGCGACATGGGACCCTTTGGCGGACTCCTCGAACCGCTGGGTGAGGTTTCGCCGGACACGGCTGCCGCGGCGTTTCGGCAACAGGCAGTCGCGCTCCTCGAGGGAGGAGCCGACGCCCTGCTCGTCGAGACGATGTCTGATCCGGTCGAAGTTGAGATCGCGGTTGGCGCCGCCCGCGAAGCCGGGGCCGCCGTGGTCATCGCCACCTATGCGTTTCAGAAGAGCGCCGTCGGCTACCGCACGATGATGGGCACGAGCGCCGCCGAAGCGGTGACACGCGCGCTGGCCGCCGGAGCGACGGTCGTCGGTGCCAATTGCGGCACTGACCTGTCGTTGCGAGATTATGAGCGACTCACGGTGGAATTGGTTGCGGCGGCGGGAAACGCGCCGGTCATCGTCCAGCCCAACGCCGGTTCACCCGTTTTGCGCGAAGGGAAGATCTGCTATGCCGAATCGGCTGCCGAGTTCGCCACCGCCGCCACGCGATTTCTCGCCGCCGGCGCGCGCATCGTTGGCGGGTGCTGCGGCAGTACGCCCGAGCATATTGCGGCGATGCGATCGGTGATGGAGCGGTAAAGGGGTGGGATGAGTTGAACGTGAAGATGCGGGAGTCGAAAAACTGGGGCGCGGTCTTGCGATCGAGCGGTACGTGGGCGGGCCTTGCGTGGCTGCGACGCTTCCTCCCTTTTCCGGCCGTGTTTGCGTTCGGCCTGCGCGGGGCCGCCCTCGCTGGGGAAAGACTCGTTGTTGATCTCGTCGTGGTCGATGACCGGCCCGAGCTGCGCGTGGGTGACGAGCGTCCGGCCCGGGTCGGGCTTGATTTTTCAGCGCTGCTCGCAGGCCTCGGCCGCACGGGCGGGCCGGATTTCAGCACGCTGCAAATCACGGACGTGGGGCGCGTCGCCGACGGGCCAACGGCTTCGCGGCCTCTGCCGCTGCGCTGGGACGACGAGAGTCTCGTGGGTGACTTTGCGTCCGTGGAGGACGCGGTGAATGCCCGTACCGGCGCGCTGGCCTGGAGGGATATTCCGAACGGAGGGCTTCACTATAACGTCGCGCCGCCACCCGGCACACGCGGGCGATTGGTGTGGACCCACACTCGCCGTGGCCCGAGTCCCCGAACCTACCGGCTTGAGGTGGCGCTGCGCGCGGATGGATCGGCCGGGCGCGCCCTGGCCCGCGGATGGATTGGCGACGGCGTGGTGCGTTTCACGACGAGTCCGCCGTCAACGACCGGTTCGGGGCACACGCGCATCGACGTGGCCGATTGGAACGGCGACGGACTGCCCGACATCATCTACGGGGAGAATTACGGAAAAATCTTTGTGCTGCTCAACCGGGGGACCGCGACCGCACCCGTGTTTGGCGAGGCGGAGTTTGTCCGCGATGAATCGGGCCGGGCGCTCGATGCGGGAATGACAGCGGCGCCGCTCGTCGTCGATTGGGACGGCGACGGCCGGAAGGACTTGCTCGTCGGCACGCATTGGAACCGGGTGCTTTTTTTCCGGAACGAGGGCAGCGCGCCCAGCCCGCGCTTCAGCTATCGCGGCGTGGTGCAGTGCGATGGCCGACCGCTGGAATTGCCGATCTCGCCAGTGGTGGGTCGCCCGGCGGGCGCGTTCACCCGCGACTATTATCCCGTGCTTGCACTGGCGGATTGGGACGGCGACGGTCGGCCGGACTTGCTCGCGGGCGGTTATGTGACGGGACGGATTTTTGTTTTTCGAAACCGCCGCGCGGGCGACGGTGGGATACCGGTGTTGCAACCGCTCGGACCGGTATCGGCCGACGGAAAAATCCTCAACGTCGGCGACTGGTCGGCGGCGCCCAGTCTTGCGGATGTAAACGGTGATGGCCTCGTCGATCTCATCGCGGGCAATTACCCGATGACGGCGGAATCGGCGGCCGCGGGCGCGCCCCTGCGCCTATATCTCAATTCGGGAACGAAAACGGAACCCGCCTTCCGGGAGGTTCCGGTGCCGGTGAGTGGCAAGTGGCCGGTCGGCCGGCTTTGCTCCCCGCGCTTCGCGGACATGAACGCCGACGGCCTCCTTGATCTCGTCGTGAGCAGCGACGCGAATATTTTCTGGTTTCCAAACATCGGCACTAAATCGGAGCCGCGTTTTGCGTTGCATGCCGACTTCATCCGCCCTCCGCAGGGAAACTCGCCACTGCCAGTCACTCAATTCATCGACTGGAATCACGACGGCCGCGTCGATGCGGTTTCAAACTACGACGTCCGACTCAATCTTGGGGCCGGCGATCCGTTTGCCTTCGGGCCCGCGAAACGGGTGCTACCTGCCGGGCAAAACATCGCCCATCCCTCTGGCATCGGCGACGATTGGTTTCATCCGCGGCTTTTCGATTTCGATGGCGACGGTGCCTTCGACATCCTGTTCGGCGACTGGTACGGGCAGATTTGGCTGCATCGGAACAACGGTGCGGCGGGTTATGATCTCGCCGGCCGTTTGCTGACGCTTGAGTCGGGCGAACCGCTCAAAGTCGGGCCGAAGGATTTGCCCGTGGCCGGGAATTTCCGTGCCTTGCAGGGCGCCCGAACAGTGTTCGCCGCCGCGAGCTTCACTGGTGACGGGAAGACCGATCTGGTGGTCGGCGACACCTATGGCGTCGTCCGGTTTTTCAAGAACGTGCGCACGAATGTCGATCCGGTGTTTCGGGAAATGCAGACGATCGGGGATCTCGGAACGCGTTTGAGCGTCGATGTCATCGATTGGGATCTGGACGGGCAGCCCGATGTGATCTGTGGTGCAGCCAACGGTCGGGTACGCGTTTTTCTGAACCGGCCCGGCGAGCCGCCTGAATCGCGATTTTCCGCCGGTATCGATCCGAAACTGCCGCCGATCGTCCAGCCCCGCATCATCCCGGTTGATCTCAACGGTGACGGCGACGTTGATTTGTTTTTCCCCAGCACGCAGGGCTCGGTCTGGCTCGAGCGTTCCTTCGTGCGTTATGGCTACGCGGAGGGACGCGTGACGCGGGTGCGCGTTGAGCCGTGATCAAGTAACGGGAAACAGACGTCGGCCGAGGCCGGACCTCACGATCCGCCGGCGCTCAGTCCATCGCCGAGCGTTTTGGCAAACGCCGGCAGCATCCGCATGATCGCGCCGAAATCGCTGCCGTGGGCGATGAGTTTCGCACCCTGCTTGGCGAGCAGCGCGATGTCTTCTGCGGTGCCAGACGGGCGGCCCCAGGCGACCCCGTGTTTCGCGGCTGCGGCCGAGACGATCGCCTGCGCCTCGATCATCTTGGGATTGGTCCAGTCCAGCGGGCAACCGAGCCGCAACGAAAGATCCCCGGGCCCGATGAACAATCCGTCGATGCCCGGCGTGCCGGCGATGGCGTCGATGTTGCTCAGTGCCTCCGGCGTCTCGATCTGCACGATGAGAAATGTCTCCGCGTTGGCCGCCGCCGGGTAGGTGAGGGTGCCTTCGAGATAGAAATTGTTGTCGAGCCCGGCGCCGTCGAGGCCGCGCTGGCCGAGAGGCGGGAATTTGACGGCCTGGGCGATCGCGGCTGCCTCAGCACCGGTGTTGACGAGCGGGCACATCAGGCCGGTCGCCCCGTCTTCGAGCAGATGATAGAGATCAGTCGCATCACGACTGCCGGTGCGCACGATGCAGTCGATGTTGGCGAGGTGATGCATCGCGATCAGGCGCTGCAACTCGTGGCGCTCCCAGGTGCTGTGCTCGCTGTCGAGCCAGATGGCGTCGAAGCCAGCCTTCGCCGCGTGGGCGGGCATCATCGTGCTCGGGTAGTACATGCACGCGATGCGCGCGGCCAGACCTTGGCGAATACGTGAGCGGGTGAGGGAAGAACGCATGAGGAAAATCGGGATTGAGGGTGTCTCGCGGTGAGCGGGCATGGAGGCGCGGACGCCGGCGAAGCTCAATCCGGAAGCGGTGGCAGTTGTTGTGACCAGTTAACGGGAGTTGTAATATCGTCGCGTTGCCGAATGCTGCCGCGACCCCCTTTCATGGAACGTCCGATGGCAAACGGCAGCACCAACGACAACACGACGCCCACGGTGTTTCGGGCGTGGATGACGGTCGCGCTGCTCTGGTTTGTCGGGTGCCTCAACTATCTGGACCGCGTGATGCTCACGACGATGCGTCAGTCGATCGTGGAAGCGATCCCGATGACCGATGCGCAATTCGGACTGCTCACGACGGTGTTTCTCCTCGTCTACGCGGTGCTGAGTCCGTTTGCGGGATACCTGGCGGACCGCTACAACCGCAGCCGGGTGATCGTGGTGAGTCTCATCGCGTGGTCGCTGATCACCTGGCTCACGGCACACGCCACTACTTACGGGCAACTCCTCGCGACGCGCGCGCTGATGGGCGTCAGCGAGGCGTGCTATATTCCGGCGGCGCTGGCGTTGATCGCGGATTTTCACGGGGTGAAAACACGTTCGCTGGCCAACGGCGTGCACCTGAGCGGTGTGATGGTGGGCGCGGGGTTGGGCGGCGTGGGTGGCTGGATCGCGGAGCGCCACGGTTGGGCGCAGTCGTTCGCGTGGTTTGGGCAACTCGGCGTCGCGCTCGCGATCGGGACGGCGTTTTATCTGCGCGATCGGCGGTCCGGGACAGAGGCTGTTATTGCAGCGGGGGCGAAGTCCGAATCAGACGTCAGGCTGGGGGAGGCGCTGCGCAGTCTGTTGGGCCGGCGGGAGTTTTTGTTCGCGCTGGGCTATTGGGGGCTGTTGGGGGCGAGCGGGTGGGCGGTGGTTGGATGGATGCCGACCTATCTCAACGAGCAATTTCACCTCAGCCAGGGCGTCGCCGGGCTTTCCGCCACCGGCTACTATCAGAGTGCATCGCTGGTGGGCGTGATCTTTGGCGGCTTTTGGGCGGATCGCTGGAGTCGAACGACGCCACACGCGCCGGTCCTCGTGCCGTTGATTGGCATGGGGGTGGCCGCGCCGGCGATCCTATTGGCTTCGAGCACGTCGGTGCTTCCGGTGGCCCTCGGCGCGCTGATGGTGTTTGGCCTGACGAAGGCGTTTGCGGACGCGAACATGATGCCGATCCTCACGCTCGTGTCCGACCGGCGGTATCGTGCGACCGGTTACGGCGTCCTGAATCTGTGTGCGTGCGTGGTGGGTGGGGCGACGATCTATGCGGGCGGGGCGTTGCGCGACGCCAAGATCGATGTGAGCAGCATCTTTCACTTTGGCGCCGCGTGCGTGGCGATCTGTGGCGTGCTCTTGTATTTCGTCAAACCCCGCGGGCTTGCGGCTTCGGCTCCATCATGATCAAACGCCTCATCCTCTCTGTCTTGTTGTGCACGTGCGTGCGGGCGGAAATCGTCCTCCAGGAAAAGGTGGAGCGCCTCACGGTGCCGCATCAGGGGCCGTTTTTGCGCTCCGGCGACGGCGCCCTCTGGGGGATGGAGGAGGGCGGCGCGCTGGTTTCGCGGGACGAGGGCGTGACATGGGAGCCGCGCCCGGTTTTCGATCCCGCGCGCTTCCAATCGAGAAAAGAGCGGGCGCTGCTGCGCACGAAGGGAGGGGTGATGCTCTATGCGTTCCTGAATGACCGTGAACGGGTGTTCAAATGGGACGACAAGAAGGGCGGGCCCCAGGAGGGTTGCCGGTTGCCCGTCTACGTGGTGCGCAGCGAGGATGACGGCCGCACGTGGGCCGAACCGATCTTGCTGCAGGAGGGCTGGTGCGGGGCCGTGCGCCAGATGATTCAGCTGCGCACCGGGCGAATCGTGCTCGTCTCGCAGAAGGCGGTGGCCAACCCCGGGCGCCACGTGACGCTGATCTATGTCTCGGACGATCTCGGTCGGACCTGGAAGTCCAGCAACCCGATCGATCTTGGGGCGCAGGGAAACTATGCGCCGACCGTGACCGGCATCACCGGCACCACGCACGGCGGCGGGATCGAGGGCACGGTGGTCGAGAAATTGAGTGGCGAACTCAAGCTTTTGCTGCGCGTGCCGCACGGGCATTTTGAGGAGCTGACGTCGAAGGACGGGGTGAAATGGAGCGCGGGGATGCCGTCGACGATCGAGGCCAGCGACTCGCCGGGGATGATGGTGCGGCTGGCGAGCGGCCGCATCGCGCTGCTGTGGAATCGTTTTTCCGATCCGGTGCGGAAACTCGGGCGGCGCGAGGAACTCTCGATTGCGTTTTCGAACAATGACGGGGTGACGTGGACGATGCCGCAAATCATCGCGGTCAACCGCACGCCGAAAGGGGCGCGCGAGGGTACGTTTTGGATTTCGTATCCCTACGTCTTCGAGCCGACGCCCGGCCGCCTTTGGATTTCGACGATGCAGGGGAATCTGCGCGTCGCGTTGAACGAGGCGGACTTCCTCACGCCGGTGGCAAAGCCGGTCGACGGCGCAGTGATGCGTGTGATCACGCTGGGTGACTCCATCACGCGAGGTGCGCGGCCCGGAGTGGCGCCGACGCAGATCTTTGGCGCGCTCCTGCAGGGTGCGTTGCGAGAGAGCGGCGTGCGCGCTGATGTGCACAATGTGGGCATCGGCAGCGAACGGACCGATCTCGCGCTGCTCCGGCTTGAACGGGACGTGATTTCCCAGCGGCCGGAGTTCGTGACCGTGATGTATGGCACGAACGACAGCTGGGTGGACGACGGCAAGACGGCGTCGCGACTTTCCGAGGCTCAATTCGTAGAAAGCCTCCGGGAAATTGTGCGTCGGTTGCGGGCGGCCAACATCACGGTGGTGTTGATGACGGAGCCGATGTTTGGCGAGAAGAGGCGGCGCAACGGACTCAATGAGGATCCCAATCCCCGGCTCTCGCGCTATATGGACCTCGTCCGCCAGGTTGCGCGTGATGGGGCGATTCCGTTGGTGGATCATTTTGCGGGATGGGGAGACGAACAACGTCGCGGGCGATCCCTGCAGGCTTGGACGACCGACGGCACTCATCCCAACGGCGAGGGCCACGCTGATCTCGCGCGGCGCATGGCGGAGACAATCGGGCCGCTGCTGCGATGAGCCCGGATCGCGGAAAGGCAGGGGACCGCTCGCTGGTCGCGCAAATTAAGCGGCGGTCGACCAACTTCCCGACGATGTGCAATGGGCTCCTGCTTGCCGTTGCCTTGATGCTCGTCAGCGCGCATGCCGCCGAGGCGCCAAAGCCACGTCGCGGCGAAAAAATCATCGTGGTGAACGACGACGGGTTCAGCGCCTTTCACAGCGGCCACTACCGGACGGTGGAGGATTTGCGCCGACAGATGCTCGCCTATCGCGACACCCAGGTGGCGGTGCTGGAGTGGTGCGTGATCGCAGGGAGCCGTTCGAATTATCCGTCGCAGGAGACGGAGCTGATTGGCGCGGGCATGACGGAATTTCCACGTCGGGGCGACAAGCTCGCGAGCGAAACGCTGCAGCGTCTGGCGGGCGAGGGCGTGAACACACTCCAGGTGGTGGCGGGCGCGTGCCACGAGGCGGGGATTGGGTGCTATGCATCGCTGCGCATGAACGGCGACTATCCCGTCACGATGTGGGGCGGCTCGTTCCCGCGCTATGCGAACAGCACCTTTTGGTGGAATCATCCGGAGTTTCGGTTGCGTGATGCCAAGGGTGTGACACAGACGAAATTTTCCTTCGCGTTTCCCGAGGTGCGCGAGTTCAAGCTCAGCATCCTGCGCGAGGTGGCGCGGGAGGACATCGACGGCATCAACCTCGATTTCCAGCGGCACCCCGACTTTTTCGGCTTCGAAGAGCCGATGGCGAAGGCCTTCAAGAGCCGTTATGGAATTGAGGCGAGCACCGTGTCCGCCACTGATCCGCGCTGGGCTCCGCTGCGGGCGGAACCGATGACGGCGTTTGTCCGGGCAGTGCGTGGGATCCTCGACGAGGCCGGCAGGCACAGGGGCCGGCACCTCGGATTGTCGGTCCGGATCGACTGGAAAAAATACGCAAACTGGGGCTGCGACATCGAGACGTGGCTGAAGGAGGGCCTCCTCGATTACCTCGTGGTGGGGCAGTATGGGAAGGGCGGTTACGAGTTCGACCTCGCGCGCTTCGTCCGGATGGCGCGCGGCAGCGGCTGTGCCGTGCTCTTCGGCGAGGAGGCCATCGTCGACGGACACGATCGCACCGCAGAGGAGGACCGACTCATCGCCGCGGGGAAGATGAAGCCGCCGCCCAGCACCCTGCTCACCCGGGAACAGTATGAATCCCGCGCCGTCCGTTGGTATGCCGCCGGGGCGGACGGCCTGCATCTGTTCAATGAGACGCGGCGGGAACTGCTGATGGGACTCGGTGACGTGAAAGCGGTGCGGGGAAAGCCATGAAACCGTTCCGGGTCTTGTGGTTGGTGGTGATTAGTCGACTCGTGACCTTCGGAGCGTTCGCCGCGCCGGCTGCGCCAGCCGCCACCGAGATCTTTTCCCACCTCACGCTTGAAACCGGAGCGGAACAGGTCATCCGCTTCACGGTGGAGAAAATCCCGCCGGGGAAGGAGGCGGTGCTGGTGCTCCGGGCGCGAATAGACACCCCACGCGTCGCCGGTTACACGCTGGCGCTGCATCTCACCCTCAACGGCCGGCCACTGGATGGCACGCGTCTCGTCAACAAACCATCGAAGGCGACGGCGGCGGACGGCCGCACCCACTCGCTCGTCGCAGGGGAACGTTTCGCCACGTTTTATGCGCCTGACTTCACAGCCGCCGATTCTTCGACGTATGGAATGGCGGGGGTGAAGTCCGGCGAGTTCGAGCTGCGCGTGACGGACTTGCTGCGCGAGGGTGAGAACGAATTGATGGTGGCCAATCGTGCTGCTCCGACGGTGAAGAAGCCGCTGCAAGCGGCGGACTGCCGGGTCACCTTCGGCGAGATCGCGCCGGAAAAATCCAAGAAAGGCGCACCCCCCGGGCCGCTCGTAATTTTCTCCCCGACGGCGGTTTTCCGTCCCGCTTTCGAGGTGCGCGAGTTACCTGACGCCCGAATGGAGATCCACCTCGGCGGTGAAAGCTTTACTGTTGAAAGCGAGTTCTCGACGCCTGACGGCCAGTGGGTGCGTCGCTCGAACACGCATTTCCGTCATACGCGAAAAATCGAGCGACGCGACGAGGCGGTCGTCGTGCTCGATACGTTCGAAAACCTCACGGAGGAAAATCTTCCCTTGATGCAGCGCCACCGGGTGCGGACCGAATCGGTTGTGAACCGCGTCTGGCTCGGCGGCGTTTCGCCGGCGTCGCGCAGCGGCACTGTTTCGGATCCGCAAAATCCGTCGATCTTCGCGGCGTCTGATCGCGGCGGGGTCGGGCTGTTGCCACTCAACGATGAGTTTCAGGTTCACGTTCGGCAGGAAGCGGCGGCCGGCGTGCTCGCGCTGTCGGATCTCCAATTTGTTTTGCGGCCGGGGGCGAGCTACACCGCTGAGTGGGCCGTGGTGCCGGTAGCGCGGCCGGATTACTTCGACTTTGTGAACGCGGCGCGGCGGCTGCTCGACGCGAACTTTACCCTCGGTGAATGCTTTGCGTTCCTCCGTGGCGGGCCGTTGACGGAAAAATGGACCGACGCGCAATTCGCGGACTTCATCCGTTACAAGTCCGCGAGCATCGTCTGTGCGAGCATCAACTTTCCGGTCTACAACGGCGTGGCCACGCACGGCACGTCGTTCCAGCGGGTGAATCGCGACAGTTATCGGCGATGGGTCGAACGCGTGCGCCGCCTCGCGCCAGGAGTGAAGACGAGCGTCTATTTTCACTGCTTCCTCGACACGGTGGAGGATTCCCCCGCGGTCTTCTCCGATTCGCGGCACCTGCGCGCCGGCGGTACGCAGGTCGACTACGGGCAGCCGGTCTTCAAGAATTTCTTTCCGACGGAGGGCAACTCGTACGGTCGGGTCGTCGGACGAAACGTCGATCTCATCCTCGACGAGATCCACGCCGACGGCGTGTATTGGGACGAACTCGAGCTCAGTGCACAGGCCTACCACTACGGTGAACCGTGGGACGGTTGCTCCGCGGACATCGACACGCGCACTCATCGGATCACACGGTTGAAATCGTCGATCACCCTCGTCAGCCAGCCGTGGCGGGTCGCCCTTGCCCAGCAAATCCTCGTGCGGGGCCCCCTGATCGCCAACGGGCAGCCGCACACGCGGACGATGGCCCGCCTAAAGTTCCCGCGTTTTGTCGAGACGGGCAGTCCGAGCAATTGCAGCCATGCGCAGCTTCACTCTCCGATTGCGCTCGGAGATCATCTGACAGAACGCTCCGAGGCCGACGCGTACCGTGGAATGCTCAGTGCGCTCGATCATGGGTGCGCGTATCATTGGTACAGCGATGCGCAAGTGATTCCCGGCTACCGGACGCTCACGCACTACATGTATCCGCTGACTCCACTGGAGCTGCACGAGGGGTTCATCATCGCGCGGGAGCGGATCCTCACGAAACGCAGCGGACTCTTTGGCTGGGGTGACAACGCAGCACACGACGTCCATGTGTTCGATGCAGAGGGGCGCGAAGTCGCCGGCTTTGTGGCTCCGACGGTCACGCGCGATGGAAAGACGTTCACGGAACTTCGCCTTGCCGAAGGTTGGTCGGCGGCGATCATCAGACGATGAAACACCGCGGCCGCACGAGTTCTTTTCCGATCTGCCGGGAGCGTGTCGGACGGACGCTGCGGCGAATCGCCGGGATGGCCAGCCTGGTGATCCTCCCGGCCGTCCTGCCTGCGGCTGGGGAGATCTTCGCATCGTTCATCGCCCCGGCGACGGCGCAGAATCTCCGAAACACCGAGGGCGACCTATTGGTGCGGCGTGACGGGACGCTGCTGGCCGCGTGGGCGGATTTTTACGACGGCTCACGGGACGACGCGCCGGCGCGCATCTCGGCTGCGCACTCCAACGACGGCGGCCGCACGTGGGGCGATCGTTTCACGCTGCAGGAAAACACCGGCAAAGCCAACGTGATGTCCGTGTCGTTCCTGCGTTCGCGCACGGGCGATGTGCTGTTTTTCTTTCTGCAGAAAAATTCGCTCACCGATCTGAAAGCTTATGTCCGGCGCTCGGTGGACGACGCGAAGACCTGGGGCGATCCGGTGCTGGTGACGCCGGAGGCGGGTTACCATGTGATGAACAATGCGCGCGTGATCCAATTGAAGTCGGGGCGGTTGCTCGCTCCGGTGGCAACGAGCGCGCAGGTGTGGACCAAGAACGATAATTTCCGCACTGTGGTCTATCGTTCCGACGACGACGGCCGCACGTGGACGCGAGGGACGACGTTGGTGTCGGCGCCGAAGCGTGGCGCGATGGAGCCGGGGCTGATCGAGATGAAGGACGGCCGGGTGATGCAGATCATCCGCACGCAGACGGGCTACATCTGGCGCGCGTTTTCCAGCGACGGCGGCGACACGTGGACGGAGGCTGAGCCCTGGACCATTGAGTCACCGGAGTCGCCGGCAACGCTGGTGCGGGTGCCTGGGTCGGGAGAGTGGCTGTTGGTGTGGAATCCAAAAGTGACCTGGGGAAATCCGGAGAGAACCGTGCTGGGTGCGAATCACGGTGGCGTGCGCACGCCACTCGTCGCCGCGATTTCACGGGATGAGGGCGTGACGTGGAGCGAACCGCGGGCAATTGAGTCCGACCTGGCAAACACCTACGCCTACACCAGCGCGACGTTTGCCGGCGACCGGTTGCTGCTGACGTATTACCATTTTCCACAGGGCGGAAAGCAGCTCTCGCTCAAGTTCGAGAGCGTGCCGCTCTCGTGGTTGCTGGCACAGTGAAGCGCCGCAGTGCTCTATTCCGGCTGCAGCCACCGCGGGGCGATCTGGTCGGCTTCATCCGCCGTGCACAGCCATTTGAGGAGGTGATCCTTCATCGTCGCCTCCACGGAGGCGTAAGCGGGATCGCCGTGGAGGTTGATTCTCTCGCCCGGGTCGCGCTCCATGTTGTAGAGCTCAGCAAATCCATCGGGGTAGTAATTGTATTTCCACTGCCGGGTCCGGACCATCTTCGCGTCGGGATGGCGGGTGCCCTTGATGCCCTTGCCCTTCACGAAGGCGAAATCGCTTTTGTTGTGGGTGATGACTTCGGGAATCACGTTTTCGCTGAAGACGACTGTGCGCGGTTCCCAGCCGCTCCCATCGCCCGTGATGAGTGGAACGAGGCTGCGGCCCTGCGTCAGGTACGGCACTGGTAAACCAGCGAGTTCGAAGAGCGTCGGCAACAAATCGACCGTCTCGATCAGGTCGTCGTGCTTCTTCGGCTGCACCCGCCCGGGATAGCGAATCATGAACGGCACGCGCACGGAGGAATCGAAAAAGCAGTTTTTGCCCATCAGCCCATGCTCGAGCATCTGATCGCCGTGGTCGGAGCTGAACACGACGATGGTGTTGGCTGCTGCGCCGCTGCGCTCCAGTTGATCCAAGATCAATCCGACCTCGCGATCGACCTGGCTGATGGCTGCGTAATAACTGCGCCACGCCCATTGCAGCTGTTCACGGTCCATTTCGTAGACCGGCTTGCTGCGGAGAATCAGCGCCTGCAGCGGCGGGGGCAGGCGTTGGATCTCTTCAAGCGACATGGCGTGGGGCAGGGGAATCGTCACGTCGTTGTACATCCGGTCCCAGGGAACGGAAATCTCCCAAGGTGAGTGCGGCTTCCAGAACGATACGTTGAGAAAAAAGGGCTTCGTCCCCTTCGTCAGATTTTCAAGATGGTGCCGGGCGCGTAGCCCCGTCCAGGTGGTTTCCGAAAACTCGTCGGCGATCGCGGCGCGAAACGGATTTCCACCCTTCTCGATGGACTTCGCCACGGCGCGATAGGAGTTGGCGCGGACGGGATTTTTTTCCCGCAGCCATTTCACGTAGCTGGAAAACCGGTCCAACGGCCCGGAAGCGTCGTGCAGATCGACGATGTCGAATCCCGTCCGCTCCGCTTCTTCGACCGTGGGTGGATGCAAATGGAGTTTGCCCACCGTGGCGGTGGCATAGCCCGCCTCCTTCAACCGGGCCTGCATCAGCACCTCTCCGCGATCCAATGGGGTGTAGTTGACCCGGTTGCGGTGCGAATGCGAATAGCGCCCGGTGAAAAAGCTGACGCGTGACGGGACGCAGACCGGCGATGAGACAAACGCGTGCGTGAAATTGGCGGCGCCCGCCGCGAGCCGGTCGAAGTTGGGGGTGCGGATGATCGTGTTGCCGTTGGCACCGAGGCAGTCCCACCGGTGCTGATCGGTCATGATGAAGATAATGTTCGGGTGCGCGGCGGTCGCAGCCGACGCGCGGCCGAGTCCGCCGTCAACGAGCCAAGCCAGCAGGAACGAGAAGAGACAGAGACGTTTCATGTTCGGGGATATACGCCTGTGGTGGCGGACGGGTGGACGGGGTGCGGTGCGGATTGGAAAAAGGGGAGCGCCAGGGCTGAATGGGAGGTCTCGCGCGGCGATTGGCCCGGACCATGTCGCGGAAAGAGGTGCGATAGAAGTCGAAAGCGCCAAAGCCGGCCTGGACAAGTGGTGATATCGCCAATGGTCACCACGTATTACCTGTTGTTTTGCCTCGGAATCACCGTGGCGTGGCGCAAGTTAATTTGCCCGCCGACCGCCCATTGACCGCCGGTCACGGCACCCGCCCATGAACACCTTGCCGCTCAATCTACGCCTCGTTCCGATCAAACGGTTTGCCCGCACGGCTTGCGCCGGATTCTCCGCCTTTCTCTCGCTGGTCGCGGTCGTTACCCTGTTCCCCCTGGTCGCACCTCTCAACGCCCAGCCGCAGTCGTCCACAGTTGAAGGCCGGGTGAAAAATGCCGAGAGCGGCAACTACCTCAACAATGCCCGCGTCGCGGTCGAGGGCACGAACATCGAGACGCTCACCAATGCCGACGGAGATTTTCGACTCACGAATCTCCCGGCCGGAATGGTGCGCCTGAAAATCTCCTATGCGGGCATGGAGTCCCAGACGGCGGCGGTCGAGGCCGCGGCCGGGAGTGTGGCGCGGCGTGAATTTGAGCTGGGGTTTGCCGGAAGCCAGGGCACCGGTGGCCGG
The DNA here is from genome assembly GCA_947474365.1 of Opitutia bacterium. Taxonomy (GTDB): domain Bacteria; phylum Verrucomicrobiota; class Verrucomicrobiia; order Opitutales; family Opitutaceae; genus ER46. Next base: position 64,687 of record CANJIU010000011.1, read on the forward strand.
GAGAAGGACCCGATCAAGCTGGAACGTTTTGTCGTTGAGGCGACGGCGATGAGCGCCGCGGCCGCCGCGATGAACGAGCAGAAAATGTCGCCCAACATCAAGAACGTGGTCGTGCTGGATGAGATCGGCGATCTCGGCGACGGCAACATCGGCGAGTACCTGAAATACACGCCTGGAATTTCGATTGTGGGCGCGCCGCAGACTGCGGGCAGCGCCTCGATCCGCGGCATGCCGTCGAGCGGTATCGTGTTCATGATCGACGGTGCGGAGGTCTCTTCGCCCTCGGCCGACCGCACGTTTGACCTCGCGGCGAGCTCCTCGGGCAGCGTTGACCGCATTGAAATCACCAAGGTCCCGACGCCCGACCGCCCGGCGAACGCGGTGGGCGGGACGGTGAACATCATCGGCAAGAGTGGCTTCAGCACTCCGCGTCGTGTTTTGCGGATCAACACCTACGGCGCGTATAATTCCGACAACCGTCTCCAGCCGCCCCCGCTCAACGAACGCCTGGGCAGCGATCGTACCTCGCGCGCGCGCGCAATCCAGCCGGGCATCGACATCAGCTACGCGCAGCCGGTCAACAAGCGGTTCGCGTTCACGTTGAACCTCAGTGAGCTCACCCGCGTCTACGACATGGACTACGATACGCCGACGTGGGACATGATCCGCGGTATTCAAACGACGAGTTTGGAGCAAAATGTCCTGCAGTCGACGGAACGCCAGCTCGCCTCCGCGACCTTTGATTGGAAGATCTCCCGCGAGGACTCCGTCCGACTCAACGTCGAGCACGTCCAAATCAACACGCCCACCCGCCAGAACATTTTCACCGCGGTCTGGGGCGCCGGCGCCACGGGCAATGCGACGTTCACGCAGGGCGCCCCGGCGGGCAACGACATCGTTCGCCAGACCATGACCTATGGTGATCGCACCCGCGGGACTTCGTCCGCCGTGTTGCGCTACATCCACGAGGGGCGGGTCTACAAGATCGATGCCAACGTGAATTTCTCGCGCAGCTGGGACGAGCGGAAGGATATCGAGAACGGATTCTTCCGCACCATCGGAAATTTCCAGGTGGGATCGCTCATTCTTCGGGCGGACGGACTCGACGGCGTCTACAATCGCCGGTCGCCGCGGCTCGTCGCCACGACGCGCACCGGGCAGCCCTTTGACCCTTACGACAACGCCCAACTCGCGCCACTCAATCCCACCAGCCAGCCCAACGAAATCGTCGCCGACCTGAAAAACATTGCGGTCAACGTGTCGCGCAGCTTTGCCCTTGCGGTGCCGACCTCGCTCAAGGTGGGCTTCGCCGTCAATCGTCAGCGGAAGGACAATACGTCCGAGCTGAAGACGTGGACGTTTGCGCCGCCGGCGACCGCGAGCCGTTTGGTGAAGGACTACGATCTGACCAACGAGGCACTCTCCCGGCAGTCGTTCTTCAACGATACGCTGAAGGTGAAGTGGGTGAGCCCGACGAAGTACTACGACCTCTTCAAGGCGCACCCGGATTGGTTCACGATCAGCGACGCCGCCACGTACCAGTCGGGCATGCTCAACTCCAAGTACTTCGAGGAAACGCTTTCGTCGGCCTATGTGATGCCGAGCGTGAAGTTTTTGGACAACCGGCTCTGGTTGGTCGGCGGCGTGCGCTTCGAAAAGACCGAGGATTTCGGGCAGGGGCCGCGCGACGACTTGCGCGCGACGTTGCGGCAGGACGCTCAGGGGAATTTGCTGCGCGACGCCGCGGGGCGCACCATCCCGGTAACGACCGATGCGCTCGGGACGGCGAAGTTGCGCTACACTGAGCGTGGCTCGACCGCGCGCCGCACCTACGATGACTATTATCCGAGCATCAACTCGACCTATTATCTCACGGAGTCGCTGGTGGCCCGGGCGGCGTTTGCCCGCACGCTTGGCCGGCCGAATCTCACCGAGGTCATCCCGGGCATCACGGCCTCTGATCCCACGGTCGCCAATCCCACCGCCACCATCGTGAACTCCGGCCTGAAACCGTGGACCGCGAACAATTACGATCTCTCGTTTGAGACCTACGGGCTCAAGGGTGCGACCGTCGCGCTCAGCTTGTTCCGCAAGGACGTGAAGGATTTCTTTGTCCAGACCCAGATCCCCGCCACGCTGCCGCTGCTTGAGAGCTACGGACTCGCGGACGACTATCTTAACTATACGATCATCACCAAGACCAACGGCGGCGAAGCCACGGTGAAGGGCTACGAGGTGAGCTGGCGCCAGTCGCTATGGTTCCTGCCGGCCTGGGCGAAAGGCTTCTCCACCTATGCCAACGCGACCATCTCGCGGGTGAGCGGACCCAATGAGCGCGACTTCACGCCGTTCGCCCACAAGAACATCAACTGGGGTGCGAGCTACGCGCGGCGTGCGTTCACGTTTCGCTGGAACGTGGCCTATGCCTACAAGGTGACGGGCGCGGCGGTGGCTGCGAGCGCAACGATTCCAGCCGGCACGTTCAGCTACGTGGCACCGCAGATTACGCAGGATTGGTCGTTCGACTATCGATTCGCAAAGCGCTTCACCGTCTACGGCGGTGCGCGCAATTGGAACGGCGCCAACAAGCGCACGGAGCGGGCTGGCCCCGGCACGCCAGTCTGGACGCGCCCGCAGTCGTATCAGAACTTCGGTACGCTGGTGACGCTCGGTGTGCGGTCGGAGTTCTGATGAACCCCGGCAGGTGCTTCCGCGGCTTGCTTGTCATCACGGCGTTAACTGCGCCGCTGGTGGCGGCTGAGCCGGGTGCGACGTTTGGCATGCGGCTGCGGCCCGTGTCCGCCGACGTGTCTTCCATCCGGGCGCCCGCCGTGATCCGCGAGGCGCCAACCAACGAGAGCTCCCTGCTCGCGCGGCGCGACGGTACGCTTGAGATTTACTCTATCACGAAGCCGGCCAGCGACTCCGTGTCGGTCATGCGCTCGCGCGATGGCGGGTTCACCTGGTCGGAGCCCGAGGTGGCCTTTCCACTGCCGGGCAAAGCCTACTATGCGGTGCAGGTGATTGAGGCCGCTGACGGATCGCTGCATGCCGTCACACATATTCTCGGCGAAGGACCGGGTGGTTACCGCGGCCGGCTTTATGAGGTCTACCACACCCGCAAGGCCCCCGATGCCGCGACGTGGTCTGCTCCGCGCCGAATCGTGCCGGGCTATGTGGGCTCGATTCGCGGCTTCATCCAGCTAAAGCGCAGCGGCCGGATCGTGCTCGCTGTTGCCCGGGCAATTCCTGAGAGGGAAAAAACCCCGACAGACGGTCCAGACCTGGGGTGGAACGACACCTTTGTTTACTTCACGGATGACGCCGGGGAAACGTGGCGTCAGTCTCCCGACCGGCTCTCGATTGAGTTGAAGACGCCCAACGCCACCCGCTATGGCGCGATCGAACCGGTGCTCCTCGAACGACGCGACGGACGCGTCTGGATGCTGGTGCGCGATCGCGGCGGTCGGCTCTGGCAGTCTTTTTCCACTGACGGCGAGCGCTGGCCCGCGTTGGAGCGGTCCCCTTTCATCTCGTCGGATTCGCCCGCGGCCCTGCTGCGGCTGCGGGATGGGAAAATTGTCCTGTTCACCAATGCCTGCCAGAATTGGTCGGACCCGCGGAGCTACGCGATGGGCGGACGGGAAGTGTTACATGCCGCGATCAGCGCGGACGACGGCCTGACCTGGCGTGGGTTTCGCGAAGTCCTGCACGAGCCGCCCGTCGCGTCGCGCGGCGATCGCGGCACGGCCTACGCCTCCGCGGCGGAAACGTCCGCGGGAAAAATCGTCATCGTGAGCGGGCAGGGCGAGGGCAAGCGGGCCATCGTGGCGTTCGATCCGCACTGGCTGGAGGAACGCGAGGTGCGCGACGATCTCGGGGCCGGTCCCGTGGCGTGGACACACTACGGCGCGGAGGGACTCCGGGTGGAGGCGCTTGAGGACGGCGCGCGCGCCGTGGCGATTCCGCTCCGGTCACCCGGGCCTTGCGGGGCGCTGTGGAATTTTCCGATGGCCGACGCAGGGGAACTCCGGCTGCGGTTGCAGGTTCCTCGGGAGGCGGGCGATCTGCGGCTGTGCCTGAATGATCATTTCAACCGCGCCGACGACAAGGAGGCGGCGGTGCACGCGGTGTTTGGCGCCGACCTGGCCAAATGGGCGGACGACCGGTCGCATGAGGTGGTGTTGCGCTGGCGGGATGCGGCGCGTGGCGGAGAATTGAAGATTGAGATCGACGGGCAACCGGGCCGAAACATCTCTGCCCAACGTCCGGCCCAATTCGGAGTGAACTATCTGAGAATCGAGTTTCGCGCGACGACCGATACCGGACGAGTCCTGGTCTCGCATCTCTCCGCCCGCGTCCAATGAACACTGCAACATTGCTCGCTTTTCTACTGACGGTGGCGTCCTCCCTCGCGGCGACGCGGTCGCTTCCGGACTTCGGTGTCGTGTTCAATGACGACGCCGACCTCGCGTTCGTCGTGCCGGATCGGACTCGCGCCGAGGCTCTCCTGCGCACCAACGTGGCCGCGCTTGCTGACACGCCCGTGAAGACATTCGTTTACTGCATCGGGATGGGCGGGGACTTGCTCTATTACAATACGACGGTCGCGAGCCGCGTCGGCTGGCGCAAGGCACCGGACGAGACCCCAGGCTCGCTGATGGAAAAGCGCATGGAAAACGCGCGCGTTTGTCTCGCACAGGGCGCCGACGCGGTGCGCACCGCCGGCGAGACGGCGAAGCGGCTCGGACTTCGTTTCATCCCGAGCCTGCGGATGAACGACGCGCACTTCATGGCGGATCCGGAGAAGCATTCCATGACCTCCGAGTTCTGGTTCAAGCATCGCCACGAATTCACAATCAAGGAGTCGCCCCTCGCGTTTCAGCCGGCGTATGGGAACCTGCTGGACTTCACGCATGCGGAGGTGCGGCAGCTGCGCCTCGACACCGTGTTCGAGGCGCTCGAGCGCAATCACGATCTCGTCGATGGCTTCGAACTCGATTTCAACCGCTTCCAGGTTTTCTTTCCCAAGGGCCGCTCGGCGGCGGGCGCACCGTTGATTACGGAGTTGGTGCGCGCGGTGCGGACGCGGCTCGATCGGCTCGCCGCCGCGGAGCAGCGCCCGATGGTGCTGTTCGTTCGCGTGCCGCCTTCAATCGCCGATTGCACAACCGCGGGCCTGGAAGTGGAACGTTGGATGCGCGAAGGCCTGGTCGACCTGGTTTCACCGGCGCAAATCATGACTCTGGCCGGCGACATGCCGATCGCTGACCTCGTGGCGCTGGGCAAGCAGCACGGAGTCAAAGTCAATCCCTCGCTCTATCCGCGCACGAGTTGGCGGCTTCCGTTTCCGGCGAATACCGTCGACCGGTACGCCGGCGCCAAGCTCTCGCGGGAAGCGACACTCGAGGATATTCGCGGTGCCGCCGCCACTTACCGGGCGATGGGCGTCGATGGCTTCTATCTTTTCAATTTCTACAACGCGTTCGGGTCATCGCGCCCGCACGACGAGAAGCTTCTTCATGTTCTCCGGGATTTGGCGCGGTCGGAAAATCTTCCTGGCCAGCCGACCGTCTACGCGGTGACCAAGCGGTACTACAACGACGGCCCCGGATCGTACGCCTACGGCAAGCAGCTTCCCGTGAAGCTTCCCTCGTCGGGCGCGCTGCAGGTGTCACTTGATGTACCGGAGCGCCCGGACGCCGTGCCGTTCCCACTCCAGACGTGCGAGCTGCGCCTTGGTTTTCGTTCGCTGTCGGCGGACCCGGTGGTGGCGGTGGAATTGAATGGTCGCGCGATTTTTTCCGGTAAGCCCGGTGAAAGTGGGCGTATCTCGACGCGACAGGTGATCAAGTCGGCGCCGAAACCGCCGGACGCCGCCGAAGATTACGTGCATGTGCCGCTCACGTGGCCGGGATCGTTGATGAAGGGGACCAACGTGTTCGCGATTTCCGTCACTGGCGCAGCTTCGCAGGTCGAACTCACTGATCTCGAGGTACGGTTCGATTATCAGAACGACTTCGAGAAGCTCTGGCTGCGCGAACCCGTTCAGTTGAACGAGCCGGCGAAAAAGCGGTGATTGCCTCTCGCCCCGGCCGTTCGCCGGATTCGCATCGCCTGCCACTCAAAGGAAGGTCGCGATCAGCAGCGTGAACCCGAGGCCGATGACGCCGACGAGGGTTTCGGCGACGGTCCACGTGCGGAGGGTTTGTCCGACGGTGAGGCCCAGGCAGTCCTTTACGATCCAGAATCCGCCGTCGTTCAGGTGCGAGAGTACGAGCGAACCGAAGCCGAGCGAGAGCACCATCAGCTCGCGGTTGATTTCCGGATGCGTCGCGAGCATCGGCACGAGCAAGCCCGCGGCGGTCGTGATGGCCACGGTCGCGGAACCGGTCGCCACCCGGATGAAGGCGGCGATCAGCCAGCCGTAAATCAGCGGCGGCAGGTGCAGCGAACCGGCGAGGGAACCGAGCGCGCCGGCGACGCCGGATTCGCGCAGCACGCGGGCAAATCCCCCGCCGCCGCCGACCACGAGCAGCATCATGCCGATCCCGGCAATGCTCTGCTCCGTAAAGCCGAGCAATTGTGGCCGAGTGAAACGGCAGGCCTGGCCGAAAATCCAGAGCGCGGCAAACACCCCCAGCGTCAACGCGACGACCGGATGGCCGGCAAACGCCAGCGCGGCCCGCACGGGATCGCCGGCCGGGAAGACGAGTTCCCCGACCGTGGTGAGGAGCATCAGCGCAATCGGCAGCGCCACGACCAGGAGTGTAACCGAAAAGCCGGGACGCGGCCGACCGTCCGCCTGGGCTGTCCCCAGCGGTGGCGTTGCGACCGATACCCGCGAGGCGACCCAGCGGGCGAAGAGCGGTCCGGCAATGACGGCGGTGGGAACGCCGACGAGAAATCCCAGCGCGAGCACCTTGCCGGTGTTGGCCCCCAGCGCGTCGATCGCGACCACCGGGCCGGGATGTGGCGGCGTGAGCCCGTGCATCACCGAGAGAAAGGTGATCAGCGGGATCGCGAGCACGAGGAAAGGCCGCTTCGTCTCATGCGTGAGCGAAACCACCACGGGCAGCAGCAGCAGCAAGCCGACCGTAAACCACGTGACCAGTCCGACCACGAGCGCCAGCGCCACGATGCACGCGACGGCGCGGGTCGGTCCGAAGAATTCACTGAAACGTTCCGCCAGCACCTGGGCGCCGCCCGATTCGGCGAGCAGTTTTCCGATGATGGCACCGAGGGCGATGACGCCCGCGATGCCGCCGAGCGTCGCCCCGAGGCCGTCTTGAAACGCCTTCAGCGCCGCGAGCGGCGGCTGGCCGGCGCCGATGCCGACCACCAGCGCGGCGATTAGCAGAGCGAGAAACGCATTCGTCTTCCGCCATGTCACCAGCACCACGAGCACCGCGATGGCTGCGAGCGCGAGGAGCAGGAGCGAGAGCGGAGATGCGGCCACGCTCAGAAGGTCAATTGCCGCGCGCGGGCCGCGACCTGCCATTGCTCCGTGACGCGGCCGTTGCGCACCACCTGGACCTTGTCATGCAGCGCGGTGGTCGGGCAAATATGCCACGGGAGGCCGTAGATGACGGAACCGACGGGAAATTCTCCGGCGCGGGGCGTTTCCAGAACGAGGTGTTCCTCGCTGTGGACGACGGGCTTCGCTTCGGGCAGCGCGGGAAAAATCACCCGCGGGTGCGGCATCTCGCTGGCGACGGCCTTGTGGCCGAGGTCGAGGCAGAGGCGGTTGGTCCCGGGACGACTGATGACGCGCGTAAGCAGCACCGCGGCATTCTGGAAATCCAGATCGGGAATCTTCGTGCGGTAGCCGGCGTCCCAAAGCACGCAGGTGCCGGGGCTGCATTCCACATTGGGCCGGAGGGCGTGGATCGGAAACGTCGGCGTGCCGCCGCACACGACGCGCGGAACCGGCAACCCGAGTCGCAGCAACTCGGCGTGCATCGCGCCGGCCGGGGCAAATCCGGCGTCGGCCGCCTTCGCGCGCTCGGCGCGGTCCGGCTGTTGCAGTTGGCCGTCGTAAACGTGGAGTCCGCCGGGGCGGATGCCGGGTGCGGTGGCGATGGCCCGATAGAGTTCGATCGCCACCGGCCCCGGCGCGATGCCGGAGCGTTGGAAGCCCACGTCGAGGTCGATCAGCAATTCGATCGTGGCTTCCGCCGCGACCGCGGCGTGACTGTAGCCGGCGAGGGCGGCGAGATCGTCGACGAGAGTGGAGAACGCGACGTCCGGAAATGCCTTCATCAGCGCGATCCAGCGCGCGACGTTGGGGCCGACCAGCTGCATGGCGAGCATCACATCGGTGGCTCCGGCCCGCGCCGCCATTTCGGCCTCGGCAATCGTGGCGCATTTGCACTTCGTGACGCCGAGCCCGACCTGCATCGTCACGATGGGCGCGAGCTTGTGGGTCTTGACGTGCGGTCGCAGCCGGGCGGGCGAACCGACAAGGGCGATCATGCGGCGGAGATTCTCTTCGACGCGGTCGGCGTAAACCAGCAGGGAGGGCGAGGGAACTTCAGCCTCGTTGGCGAGGCGCATCCAGTCGGTGCTCATGGTTCAGACGAGTTCGAAAATGACTTCGATTTCCACGGCGATGTTGCCGGGAAGCGGCCCCATACCCACGGCGCTGCGCGCGCCGATGCCGTCGGCCTCGCCAAACACCTCGGCGAACAGCTCACTGCAGCCGTTGATCACCTTCGGATGATCGTAGAAATCCGGCCCCGAATTCACCATGCCGAGCGTCTTCACGACGCGTTTGATCTTGTTGAGCGAGCCGAAGTGGTCGCGCAGCGTGGCGAGAATGGCCAAGCCGACCTGACGCGCGGCGGCGTGGCCCTGCGCGAGGTTGAGGTCGGCGCCGACGCGGCCTTCGATCTTCGAACCGTCGGGCAGGACAGGGCCGTGTCCGGAGACGTACGCCATGCCCTGGACAACGACCACCGGCCGGTAAACGGCGACGGGGCGGGGAGCAGCAGGCAGGGTGAGGTTGAGCCGGGCGAGACGATCTTCGTGGGTCATTGCAAAAACCGTGGAGAGGAATTCCAGCGAGCGCACGCGATTTTTTGGGCGGTTGAGGTGCTCCGCTGACGGTGGTGAGATCGCGGAATGATGACCGGGCGCTTCTCCGGATTTGGACAGGAGGAATATGTCTTCGACGACAATCGTGAGGTTACTGGAGCGGCGACGCCCCGGCGCCGGAGAAACGCGACGAGGGCTTCGCGGCCCCAGCAGACCGAAAATGAGATTCCATCGTATTGACCGGAGTGCCGTCCCGAAGCTTGCGACGTGGCCGACGCTCGTTTGAGTGACCCGCATGGCCCGTCCCGACGAAGCACCCACGATTATTTTCTCCATGCTCGGCGTCTCGAAGAAAATCGAGCGCAAGGAAATCCTCCGCGACATCTCGCTTTCGTTCTATTACGGCGCGAAAATCGGCGTGCTCGGGCTCAACGGTTCCGGCAAATCCTCATTGCTGCGCATTCTCGCCGGCCGCGACACCGAGATCGACGGGCGCGTGCATTTCGAGCCCGGTTACTCCGTCGGCCTGCTCGAACAGGAGCCGCACCTCACGCCCGGATCCACCGTCCGTGCGAGCGTCGAGGAGGGCGTGAAGCATCTCACCGACCTCACCGCGGCGTATGACGCCACCTGGGACGAGCTCAACGAGGCCGCCGACGACGCGGCGAAGGACGCGATCATGGCAAAGCAGGGCGAGCTGCAGGAAAAAATCGACACGCTCGGCGCGTGGGATGTGACGCCGCAGGTGGAGATGGCCATGGACGCGCTCCGTTGTCCGCCCGGCGATGCGCTGGTCGACAAACTTTCGGGTGGCGAACGCCGTCGCGTCGCGCTCGCGCGGCTGTTGCTGAAGAAGCCCTCCATTCTCCTCCTCGACGAGCCGACCAACCATCTCGACGCCGAGAGTGTCAACTGGCTCGAGCAGCACCTCGCGCGTTACGAAGGCACCGTCATCGCCGTCACGCACGACCGCTACTTTCTCGACAACGTCGCGCAATGGATCCTCGAGCTGTCCTACGGCCATGGCATTCCGTGGAAGGGAAACTATTCGTCGTGGCTGGAGCAAAAGGCGGCGCGGTCGGCCGTCGAGCAGCGCACCGAGGACCGCCGGCAGAAGGCGATGGCGCGTGAACTCACGTGGATCCGTCAGTCGGCCAAGGCGCGGGTCGCGAAGTCGCAGGCGCGCATCAACGCCTACGAGACGATGCTGAAGCAGAACGTCGCGGAGAAGGAGCGGGAGTTTGAAATCATGATCCCGCCGGGTCCGCGGCTCGGCGCCCTCGTGGTGGAGGCGAAGGGCCTGACCAAGAGCTACGGCGACAACGTGCTCTTTGAGGACGTGAATTTCTCGCTGCCGCCGGGTGGCATCGTCGGTGTGATCGGGCCGAACGGTGCGGGCAAGACCACGCTGTTCCGGCTGATCATCGGCGCCGAGCAGCCCAACGGTGGCACGTTGCGCGTCGGCGACACGGTGAAGATTGCGCACGTCGACCAGTCGCGCGACTCCCTGCCCGACACCGAGACGATTTGGCAGGCGATTAGCGGCGGCGAGGAGATCATGAAGCTGTCGAACCGCGAGGTGAACAGCCGCGCCTATTGCGCCCAGTTCGGTTTCACCGGGGCGGATCAGTCGAAGAAAGTCGGCGTGCTCTCCGGCGGCGAACGCAACCGCGTGCATCTCGCGCGTCTGCTCAAGAGCGGTGCGAACCTAATCCTGCTCGACGAGCCGACCAACGATCTCGACGTGAATTCCATCCGGGCGCTGGAGGAGGCGCTGGAGAATTTCGCCGGTTGCGCCGTGGTGGTGTCGCACGACCGCTGGTTCCTCGACCGCGTGGCGACACACATCCTGGCCTTTGAGGGCGACAGCTCCGTCCATTGGTTCAATGGAAACTTTTCCAGCTACCAGGAGGATTTCCGCCGCCGCAAGGGCAAGGAGGCCGACCAGCCGCACCGGATCAAGTATCGGAAACTCGGACACGGGTGAGCGGGGATGGGCAGCGCACAGCGCGGATGTATCCCGATTTTCCGAAACTGGGGACGCGACGCCCTCGTCGCGTGGAGTAAAACCGCGACATAAGTCGAAAAGGGCAGCAGCTGAAAAGGGCAGGTTGAGGAAAGTGAATTCCAATTTCGCCCCCATCGATTCCGCTCCAGCGCTGGACATGCGGGAGGCTCTAAATATCACTTTCGGCAACCTGACCCGTTTGGAACCTCTTCCTGAACCCGGTTCTACGCGTCTCGCTCCAACCAGTCGATGCAGGCGCTGTTTCTTTGAATCCTATCGTCGAAAAATCTCCGTCGCTGAAAACGTCAGGCCAGGCAGGAGCGGCGTCCCAAAGGTCTCGTTCTCTTCAATCAGTTGCACGGGCTTCGCCGTGTCCTGCGCGAAATCATAGCGCTGAATCTGCGAGAGCAAGGGATCGACGAGCCACATCTCCTTCACGCCCGCCTTCGCGTAGACGCGGCGCTTGGCTTTCTTGTCGAGTTGGGCGGTGGCGGGCGAAAGCACCTCGATCACCAAGTCGGGCCCCCCGTGGACACCGTCTTCGGCGAGGATTTTGCAATTCTCATTGCCGACAAACAGCACGTCGGGTTGGACGACATCGTGGTCGGAAAGGTAGACGTCGCATGGAGCGATGAAGACACGGCCCAGCTTCTTCTTCGCCAGAAAATTTGCCATCAAGGTATACAGCCTTCCGACGATGTCCTGATGGTAGAGGTTGGGTGCAGGGGCCGTGAGAAAAAGCTCTCCTTCCACGAGCTGATAACGCGATCCTGCCGGCGTGGCACGGTAGTCCTCGACGGTCAGCAAATCGGAGGCGGTGGTCACGGGCGGCATGGCAAGAATCGTGTTAGGGCCGACCGTCGAGTCAAAGGTGGATTCGGCGGGCTTGAAATAGCCCTTGCCGCAACCTACCCTGCATTGGCCCTGCCAAAACCTGAACCTATTCTGCGGTCCCGGTTTTCACGGCAGTTTTTTAGGATGCCTGAGTCGGATCAGAAAGCGGCCCGTGCGGCCTTGATAGGCGCGGTAGGCGTCGCCGAACCTCTCCACGAGCCGCCGTTCCTCAATTCGGCTGCGGGCGGCCAGCAACGCGAACATCGCGAGGCCGCTCGCCGCCACGACGGCGTTGGCCGTAAGCAGGGTGACGGCCAAGACCAGAATCAGCACCGTCGTATACATTGGATGCCGGACCCATCGGTAGGGCCCGCTGGTGACGAGCGTGGCGCGCGCGCGGGGAAGGGAGGTCGAGGTGACGTTTAATCCGAGGTGAAGAAACATCCAGCGGAACAGCACCAGCCCGGCCAGCGCAGTCGGCACCCCCAAGATGCGCAACCAAGGCGGGAATTCGACGAGGGCGAAATCCAGCCAGCGCGGTTGAACGAGAAACGCGATGCACGCCAGCGCGAGCGGTGGTCCGGCAATGAGCATCAAGAGCCAAAACCACCGCGGGTCCTCCCGGGGCGAAACTGAGCCTCCTGCGCGATCCGCTCGCAGCCGGTGGGGAATGCCAACGCCTCCCGCACCAATAAATATCAAGGCGAGCGCGATGCGGCAGATGAGTTCAGGGTTGAACGCCATGGGCAAAGCATGGTGGTGGTAGCATCGTCCGCCGCGTCAAAGCCGGGTTCGGCGCGCGACGCTGTCGTCACCGGCATTTTCCGCAGTTGTAGACGGTGGCATGCGGCCGAACCTCCTTCATGCCAACACGCCTTTAACCACCTTGCCGTGCACGTCGGTCAGTCGGTAGTCCCGCCCCTGGGAGCGGTACGTCAGCCGCGTGTGGTCGAGGCCGAGGAGGTGGAGCGCGGTGGCATTGAGGTCGTGGATGTGCACCGGGTCCTTCACGACGTTGTAGCTGAAGTCGTCCGTCTCGCCGAAGACGTGCCCGCGCTTCACGCCGGCTCCGGCCAGCCACACGCTGTAGCTGCGCGGGTGGTGGTCGCGCCCGTGATTTTCCCGCGTCAGCGTGCCCTGCGAATACACCGTACGGCCAAATTCGCCGCCCCAGATCACGAGCGTGTCCTCGAGCAGCCCGCGCTCCTTTAGCTCCGCGAGCAGCGCGGCCGTCGGCTGGTCGGTGTCGTAGCACTGGCTCTTGATCCCGCTTGGGAGGTTGTTGTGCTGGTCCCAGCCGCGGTGATACAGCTGGATGAACCGCACGCCGCGCTCCGCCAGGCGGCGTGCGAGGATGCAGTTCGCCGCGTAGGTGCCGGGCTTTTTCGACTCGGGGCCGTAGCGCTCAAAAATGTCCGCCGGCTCCTTCGACAGATCGGCCAGCTCCGGCACCGCGGCCTGCATGCGAAACGCCAGCTCGTACTGGTCGATCCGCGCTTGCGTCTCGGGGTCCTGATAGTCGGCCAGCGTGAGGCGGTTGAGGGCGGCGACGTCGTCGAGCATTGCGCGGCGGCGCGCGGGAGTGATGCCGGGCGGGTTCGAGAGAAACAGCACCGGGTCCTTGCCCGAACTGAACCGAACGCCCTGGTGTTTCGTCGGCAGGAACCCGGAACTCCACATGCGTTCGTGCAGCGGCTGGGCGTTGGTCGGCCCGCTCGGCCGCGAGATCATCGCCACGAACGCGGGCAGGTCGGCGTTTTCCGAACCGAGCCCATACGAAATCCACGAACCGAAGGCCGGCCGGCCGCTCACCTGCGAGCCCGTTTGCAGCAACGTCATCGCGGGATCGTGGTTGATTGCCTCCGTGTGCAACGAGCGGATGACGCAAATCTCATCGGCGAACTTCGCCGTGTGGGGTAGCAATTCGCTCAGCCACAACCCGGATTTTCCGTGCTGCTGAAATTTGAACACCGACGGCGCGATTGGAAACCGCTTCTGCCCGGACGTCATGCCGGTGAGGCGCTGCCCGTCGCGGACCGATTCGGGCAGGTCCTGGTCGAAGCGCTCCGCGAGGTTCGGCTTGTAGTCGAACAGATCCAGCTGCGACGGTGCGCCCGCCTGGGTCAGCCAGATGATCCGTCGCGCCTTGGGCGCAAAATGCGGCGCCGCCACCGCGCCCAACAGCCGCGGATTCAGCAACGACGCCAGCGCTGCCGCCCCGATCCCCGTGCCCGTCCGGCTGAGGAAGTGGCGCCGTGAAATGGCGGTGTGTAACGGATCGGGGGACATGCGGTTCATTCCTTCATGATCACGGCGTCGAGGTTGAGCAACGTGCTGGCGACGGTCGTGAACGCCGCGAGCGCAATCGGGTCCAGCGTCGTGTCGGCTGCCGCATCGCCGACGGCGAGCAACGCGGTGGCGGCGGCGCGATCGCCGGCAAACTCGGTTTGGGCGCGTGTGAGCGCGCTGCGCAGTACGTTCATCTCCTCGGGCCGCGGAGCGCGCGCCAGCAGCAGGCGGAAACCATGGGTGAGTCGCGACTCTGCCGTCGGGCCGCCGTCGCGGAGCATGCGCTGCGCGAGGAAGCGGGCGGCTTCGACGTAGGTCGGGTCGTTCATCAGGTTCAACGCCTGCAGCGCGGTGTTAGTGCGTGGCCGGCGCAGCGTGCACGCCTCGCGAAACGGTGCGTCAAACAGCAGCATCGCCGGATTGGGCACAGAGCGTTTCCAGTAGGTGTAGAGGCTGCGCCGGTGGAGATCCTCGCCCTTGCCCGCGACGTACAGGATGTAACCCTTGCCCGAGGTCACCTGTTCGTAGAGACCGGCGGGATGATACGGTTTGACGGAAACGCCGCCGATTTTGGGCACCAGGAGGCCGCTCGCCGCCAACGCCTGGTCGCGCACGAACTCCGCCTGCAAACGGAACCGCGGGCCGCGCGCCAGCAGGCGATTGGCGGGATCGCGCTCGTGCAGGAACGGCGTGAGCTTCGAACTCTGGCGATACGTCGCGCTCGTCACCAGCAGCCGCATCATCGCCTTCACGTCCCAACCGGTGCGGATGAATTCGGTCGCAAGCCAGTCGAGCAACTCGGGGTGACTCGGCGACTCGCCCTGCGAACCAAAGTCCTCTGCGGTGCGCACGAGGCCCGTGCCGAAGACCGATTGCCAGAGACGGTTCACCGTCACGCGCGCCGTCAGCGGATTGGCCGGATCCACCAACCAGCGGGCGAGGCCGAGCCGGTTGCGCGGTTCGTCCGCCCCGAGGGCGGGAAGCGCGGCCGGGGTGGCGGCCGTGACGCGCTCGCCGGGTTTGTCGTAGGCGCCGCGCTGCAGCACGAAGGTCGGGCGCGCCTCCTTCATCTCGTCCATCACCAGCGCGGTGGGAATCTCGTTCTCGGCGGCGGCGATTTGTTTCTTCAAGCCTTCGACGCGATCATTCAACGCGCGGTGTTCGGGTGATTGCAGCTGGCGAAAGGTGGCGAGTTGGCGTTTTTCCGCCGCGGTGCGCTGGCCCGGTTCCTTTTGCGCGAGGGCCATCACCTTGGCTGGGGCGAGCAGCGCGGGGTCCGTCATGGTGGTCAACACCCGCCAGCGCGTGGGCCCGTTGGCGTTCTCCACCGAGAGTTCGAGCTGGAGCTTCGTTGGGGCGTCGTCGCTGACGATCGGCTGCTCGAGTTCGAACACGGCGAGCGCGCCGCGCTCCGGCTTCACTGCCAGGTTCGCCCGGGTCTCGCGATCGTTGTCGAGCAATTTGGCCGCCTCGGTCGCGGCCAGGGAATCGCCCGCGGCGCTGGCGCGCAATTTCAGGCCCGGACTGCGCGCGTTCTTCTGCGGCAGCCGGACGACCTTCAACCCGCTCCATTGGACACTCGCGGCCGACGCGGAGGTGGTACACTCAAGTTGCAGGGCCGTGACGCGACCGGCCGGCAATCGCACGGTGAGCTTGATTGTGTTGGCGCGCGTCTCCTGTGGGCCGATGTCGACCGCGCGCGCGGAAGGGTCGAGTTGGGGTGGCTGATCGCCGCCGCTCGCGGTGAGGAGTTCGGCGGGTTCCCACGTGACGGCCGTGGCTGCGAGGCGTTGTGCCCAGGCGTCGAGATCTGCCGGTGACGCTTCCGCGAGTGCCGTGAATTGTTCGATCGCGGCGTTCAGCTCGGCTCTGAGCCCGTCGAGTTTCGCCTCGACCACCGGGGCGGGCAATTTCACGAAGGGCGGACTGTTCTGGCGAATCGTGGAGGCGTAGTTGCCCACGCCCCGCTCGGGGACGTTGTGGAAAAAAGCCTTCAGCGCGTAGAAATCGCGCTGGGTGAACGGATCGAATTTGTGGTCGTGGCACCGTGTGCAGTTGAAGGTCTGGCCGAGCCACACCGCCGCGGTCGTCTCCACGCGGTCGGCGGTGTATTCGGCCAGGAACTCCTCCGCGATGATGCCGCCCTCCTCGTTCATCATGTGGTTGCGGTGAAATCCCGTCGCGATGCGCTGCGCGAGGGTCGGGTTCGGCAACAAGTCGCCCGCGAGCTGCTCGATGGTGAATTGGTCGAAGGGTTGGTTGGCGTTGAACGCGTTGATCACCCAGTCGCGCCAGGCGTGCATCTCGCGGTCGCGGTCCACCTGGTAGCCGTTGGTGTCGGCGAAGCGCGCCGCGTCGAGCCAGTCGACGGCCATGCGCTCGCCGTAGTGGGGCGAGGCGAGCAGACGATCAACGACCTTCTCGTACGCGTTGGCGTCGCGGTCGGCGATGAACGCGTCCACGTCGGCGAGGGTCGGCGGCATGCCGGTGAGATCGAGCGTCAGGCGTCGGATGAGCGTGGTGCGGTCCGCCGCGGGTGACGGCGACAGGTGTGCTCCCTCCAAGCGTGCGAGGATGAAGCGGTCGACGGGAGAGAGTGGCCAGGAGGATTGCCGCACGGCTGGCAAGGAGGCGCGGACGGGCGGGAGGTAGGCCCAATGCGCCTCGTAGGTCGCACCCTGCGAGATCCAGCGTTGGAGGAGTTCCTTCTGCGCCGGCGAAAGCGTCTTGTGCGCGTCCGGCGGTGGCATCACCTCGTCTTCGTCCTTGGCGCGGATGCGCCGGATGATTTCGCTCTGAGCGGGTTGGCCGGGCACGATGGGTGTCTCGCCGGACTTGGTGGGCTTGAGCGCCTCGTCGCGCACGTCGAGCCGCAGGCGCGCCTTGCGGGCGCTCGCGTCGGGCCCGTGGCAGGAAAAGCACGTTTCGGAGAGGATCGGCCGGATGTCGCGATTGAACATCACACCGCCGTCGGAGGTAGGCGTCGGTGCGGCGGCCGCGGCGACGGCGGTCGCGATCGGCAGAAAGAGGAGAGATACGGAGTGGGGGAGAATCATCCGGCGTGGGGCGGAATCGGCGGGGAAACGATGCGACGACTTGTGACCGGAACGCGAATCTGAATCCGCGGCGGATGCGAGTGACGCGAAATCGCCAGAAGACCGCGTCGGGCCCTCAATCGCCTTCTGTGCACCGAGCCGAACCGCTTGTGGGCGAAACACGCCGCGCGGCGACGGGCGATTGGAGGGAAACACTCCGGACCCGGACACGGCGAACGCTCTTTTTTGCGGCAAAATGCGCAAGAGGTTGAAAGACAGTGACTGAACGAGGATGCGGCCATGGGCGTGGCGCGGATCGGCGCTCGCCCCATCCTCGCCGGCTGGCTACCCGGTGGTGTGGGCCTTTGCGGCGGTTGCATCGGGCTCGCCCTGCTGACTGCGTCCCCCAACCGCTCAATGTGAGCCGTCAGCGGTGCGAAAACCCCGGGTGATCGGCCCCCGTTCTCGAATCGTCCTCGAATCGTGCTCGAATCGTGCCCGAATCGTCCTCGAATACGCACCGGGTGAATACCCTAGAGCGGCTTGTGGGAGCGCGTCGAAAAGGTAGGGACGGCTCTCCGAGCCGTCCGCAAGTTCGGTGGGAACCACGGTACGAAGACCGGACGCCCACGGAGGTGCGTCTCTACCTACTGGAAGCCTTTTCGACGCCCTCTGAGGTGGGGTAGTCCTCAGCGCTCCGCTCCGCGTTCTCGACCGCCTGGGGGCGCGTCCCGCTTTGGGGAAAGGCGAGACATGCCTCGATCACCCTCGTGCAACTGCTGGAGCCGCGACGCCCCCGTCGCGGTTTCGAACCACGCGACGGGGCGTCGCGTCCCCAGTGTCCAGAAATTGAGATGCGTTCCCGCCTGGCCCCGGTCGAGTTCAGCGTTGAGGACGGGAGGCGCCCCCGGTTGGCTGTGGGCGACGGAGCGCCTTCCTTACCCTCCATGGCCAAAAACGATGCCCCCACCGGTTCACCGGAGAGTTTGACGCTGCTGTTGCAGCGGGCGGATTCCGGCGACCGCGCCGCGGCGGGGCGGATCCTTCCCTTGGTCTACGACGAATTGCGCCGGCTGGCGGCGGCCAAGATGGCGCGCGAAGCACCCGGCCAGACCCTGCAGCCCACGGCTTTGGTCCACGAAGCCTGGCTGCGGCTCGGTGGCGATCACCAACCCCGGTGGGAAAACCGCGCGCACTTTTTCGGCGCGGCCGCGGAAGCGATGCGGCGCATTCTCATCGATGCGGCGCGCCGGCGGCAGGCGCAGCGCCACGGCGGCGGCCAAGTGCGATTGAACCTCGACGAGGTGGAGCTGGCATCCGACCCGCTCCACAGTGAGGCGCTGCTGGCGATCAACGAGGCGCTCGAGAAATTCGCCGCGCACGACGCCGCCAAGGCCGAGTTGGTGAAGTTGCGCTACTTCGCCGGCCTGTCCCATGAAGAGGCCGCCCGTGCGCTCGGCATCGCCGTTCCCACCGCCAAGCAGTGGTGGACCTACGCCAAGGCCTGGCTCTATCGCGAGATTAAGCTCTGAACCGCTTCGCTCCGCGTCCCCCGTGGGCCTCTGCCTCGGGCGGCTACGGCAAGGATGGTTTCTGCGGCTCCGTGGCATTTCGCCTCGTGCGCGCAAAATACCCGCATACCTTTCGCAGCACAATTACGCATGGTGGAGGGAACGACTCCGATTGCACCCATGAACCCGCCCAAATCCCGCGAGGAAGAATTGTTTTTCACGGCCTTGGCCCTGCCGACGGCCGGGCGATCCTCCTATCTCGCTTCCGCCTGCGGTGAGGACGACACGCTTCGGGGGCGGGTCGAACTGCTCCTGCGGGCCCACGAGGAGGCCCGGAGTTTCATGGAGACGTCGCCTGCCGCCGCCGTGGCCGAGACGCCGACGCGGCACACCCTGCAACCCGAAGAGAAGCCCGGGGAAACGATCGGCCGCTATAAACTGCTTCAGAAGATTGGCGAGGGTGGTTGTGGCGTCGTCTATATGGCGGAGCAGCAGCAACCGGTCGTTCGCCGTGTCGCGCTCAAGGTGATCAAGCTCGGCATGGATACGAAGGAGGTCATCGCGCGCTTCGAGGCCGAGCGGCAGGCGCTCGCGCTGATGAACCATCCGAACATCGCGAGTGTGCTCGACGGTGGCGCGACGGAGGCGGGTCGGCCGTTCTTCGTCATGGAACTGGTCCGCGGCGTTCCGATCACCAAATTCTGCGACGAACAAAATCTCACCACCGCCGCGCGGCTCGAGTTGTTCACCGCGGTCTGTCACGCCGTCCAGCACGCGCACCAGAAGGGAATCATCCATCGCGACCTCAAGCCCTCGAACATCCTCGTCACGCTGCACGACGGCAAACCGGTGCCCAAGGTGATCGACTTTGGCATCGCGAAAGCGACCCAGGGCAAGCTCACCGATTCGACCGTCTTCACCGCGTTCGAGCAATTCATCGGCACGCCGGCGTACATGAGTCCCGAGCAGGCGGAGATGAGTGGGCTCGATATCGACACGCGCAGCGACATCTACTCGCTCGGCGTGCTGCTCTACGAGTTGCTCACCGGCCGGCCGCCGTTCGATCCGAAGACGCTCGTCAGCGCCGGGCTCGACGAGATCCGCCGCATCATCCGCGAGGTCGAGCCGCCGCGGCCGTCGACGCAGCTCTCCACGCTGGCCGCCGCCGATCGCACTACAATCGCCCGGCTCCGGGGCGTCGATCCGGCGAAGCATCGCGTGCAACTCAGTGGCGACCTCGACTGGATCGTGATGAAGGCCCTGGAAAAGAACCGCGCCCGCCGCTACGAGACGCCGAGCGAGTTTGCCGCCGACATCGCACGGCACCTCGGCAACGAACCTGTCCTCGCCTGCCCGCCCAGCACGGTGTACCGGCTGAGCAAGTTGATTGGCCGGTACAAGCTGGCGTTCACCGCCGCCGCCATGATTGCAGTCGCGGTCGCGGCGGGCGCGATCGTCAGCACCTGGCAAGCGATTCGCGCCACCCGCGCCGAACACGTCGCGGTCGCCGAGCGCACGCGCGCGGAAAACGCGCGAACGGAGGCCGAAGCCGCGCGCCGACGGGAAGCGGCGCTGCGCATCGAGGCCGAAAAGAACCAAACTCGCGCAGAAACGGAGGCAACGCGCAGCTCACAGGTCGCCGCCTTCATGAAAGCGATGCTCACGGGGATCGGACCACGCGTCGCCCTTGGGCGAGACACCCAGCTCCTCCGGGAAATCGTGCAGCAGACCGAAGCCCGATTACAGGCCGAGTTGACGCAGCAACCCGCCGTGCTGGCCGAGCTCCGCGACACGCTGGGGCTCGTTTATTATGATCTGGGTGACTATCCACGTGCGATTGAGCTATTCCGCTCCGCCCTGGCGGATCGTCGACGCCTCTGGGGCAACGAAAACGTCGCGGTCGCCAGCTCGCTCGATCACCTCGGGTTGGCCTTGCATTGGGACTCTGAAATCATCGAGGCGGACTCCGTGTTGCGCGAAGCCGTGGCGATTCGCCGGAAACTGCTGGGCAACGAACACCCGGATACCGCCACCGCGCTCGCCCACTTGGGCGAGGTCTTATGGCGCCAGCGGCGTTTTAACGAATCACTGAACGTGCGACGCGAGGTTCTCGCCGTACGGCGCAAAATTTACGGACCCGAGCACGCCGATGTTGCCGAAATATTGGTGGAGATCGCCACCACGTTGGGCTCGAGTACGGCAGACGGTATTCGGGATATTCGGGGCGCTGAAGCGCACTATCGCGAGGGCCTCGCCCTCCAGCGAAAACTTTTCGGCGCGGAGCATCCCGTCGTGGCCGCGACCTTGCATCACATGAGCTTGGCGCTGAACAATGCCGGAAAACGCGGGGAGGCCATTCAGGCGATCAGTGAGGCGCTGGAGCTCCGACGCAAATTGCTGAGTCCGGATCATTATCTGATTGGATTGTCGATGGTCCGGCTCGGTTGGTTTCTTGGCTTGGTGGGGCGTATCGAGGAGGCGAAGAAATATCTGCATGAGGGTGTCGATCGATTGCGCAAGAGCCGCGGCACCCAATTCGACACCCAAAACGCCCTGTTTCGACTGGGAGAATTGCTCGCTTATCGGATGAAAGGACGTGAAGCGGAGGCAGAAACCGTGGCCCGCGAAGCTTTGGCAATGGAAGTCGAATTGTTGGGAAAAGGGGTGCCGACCGCGAACAGTTCAATCCGGTTGCTGCGAGATGTATTGCGCGCCCAGGGAAAGAACGCAGACACGACGAAAATCGAAGCCGACTTGATTGCGCAAATGAAGGCGACATTCGGGCCCGACCACGTCACGACGCTGAGGGCGGTATTATGCTGTTCGGCGCGACAGCTCGAGTCTGGACAGTTGATCGCTGGCACAGTCATGGCGGAAGAGGCCTTCGCCGGCTTTCAACGAACCGTTGGCCTGAACCATCGTGAAACGGTTACGGCGATGGACTTGCTCGGCGCGTTCTACTGGGCGCAACGGCGGAAACCGGAGTATGCGGCACTGATTCAGCAGGCCCACGCGGCCAGCCGCGCGATTCTTCCGCCGGAAAGCAGCCAACTGGCGGTTCGACTGAGGTCAGACGCCACTCGGTTTTATAATTCAGGCGATACCGCAACGGGCCGGAAACTGATCGAAGAAGCGCTACAACTCCGCAAAACGAAGCTGCCGCCCGATCCAGGCTCAACCGCGGAATTGTTGAGCGATCTGGCATTGG
This sequence comes from Opitutia bacterium, assembly GCA_947474365.1. Lineage (GTDB taxonomy): Bacteria > Verrucomicrobiota > Verrucomicrobiia > Opitutales > Opitutaceae > ER46. The sequence goes on from CANJIU010000011.1 coordinate 86,608, forward strand.
CCGATTTGCGGGAAAACGATCCTGGTGCTGCTGAAAAACACATTCGTGAGGCACTGACTTTGGTTGGGGAATCGCTCCCGGAAACGGACCGCCGCCGGTTTGGTGCGACCTTGGGCGAAGCACTGGCGGCACAAAAGAAGTTCGCGGAAGCCGAGCCGCTGCTGCGGGAAGGTTATGACGACTTCAAACGGCGGGGTGCCAATTGGTCTTCAGCGAGAAGAGCGACGGCATTGCGGCTGGTTTCTGTTTATTCGGGTTTGGGCAAGCCCGACGAGGCGGCGAAATGGCAGCGCATCGTGGATGACCTCAATCGCGCCGAAGCCGCCAAGACGGCTGCTGTGAGTGCAGAATCGCTGGAAAGCCAGAAGCGCACCCTCGGGGCTGAACATCGCGACACCCTGCTGTCGATGTCGAATCTGGCCGGAGCGTATCTAAAGCAGGGCAAGCATGCCGACGCCGCCACGCTCAGCGCCGAGGCGTGGGCCGGCCAGAAACGCGTGCTCGGTCCTGATCATCCTCAAACTCTCGCTTCGATGGACCACCTGGCCGGAGCCTATCACGGGCAGGGAAAATATGCGGACGCCGCGGCACTCTTTTCCCAACTGTGGGAAATCCAGAAACGCACGCTCGGCCCCGAGAATCCGGACACGCTCACAACGATGATGAATCTGACCAATACCTACAGTTTGCTGGGCAGATCCGCCGAGTCGCGCCCGCTCCGAGATCAATTGCTCGAAAAACAGCGGCGCGTACTCGGGCCGGAGCATCCCCACACGCTTCAAACCATGAGCGTCCTGGCTCAATCGTATCTGAATCAGGGAAGATTTGCCGAGGCTGCGGCCACCAGTGCCGAGACGCTTGAGCGCCAGCAGCGCGTATTCGGCCCGGAACATGCCAACTCGCTTGCAACCATGGGCACGCTCGCGGCGGCCAACGAGCGCATCGGCGCCTTCGCGGAGGCCGAGGCGACACTGTGCCGGTTGATTGCCGGGTTGGAAAAAACAGGCACCGACGCCCTGGTGTTGGCGACTCACCGCACGAGACTCGGGCGGGTGATGCTCAAGCAAAAGAAGTTCGCCGAAGCGGAGCCAATTCTGCGCGAAGCGTCCAACGTCCGCGACAAGAAGGAACCGGATTTATGGACAACGTTCGTTACGCGTTCGGTGTTAGGCGGCGTTCTCGCCGGCCAGGGGCGCCATGCGGAGGCCGAACCACTGCTCGTCTCGGGCTATGAGCGGCTGCTCCATTACAGCGCGACGATTCCCTCCGTGGATATGAACGAGGCCTTTGAAGGGCTCCATCAGTTCTACGTTACGACGAGCCAGCCTGGGAAGGCCGCGGCGCTGCGGCAGGACCGCGAGGCGCGCCGGCACACGGAAGCCGGCCGGGCCTTCGAGCGCAACGGTGACTTCGCGAGTGCCATCAATGAATATGACGCGGCAACGCGGTTGTTGCCTGGTTTTTCCACGGCGTGGAACGGCCTGGCCTGGCTGCGCGCCACTGCGCCCCTCGCCGCGGTGCGCGATGGCGCCGCAGCCGTCATCGCGGCCCGCAAAGCCTGCGAGCTTACCGGGTGGAAGAACGTGGGGCATATCGACACCCTCGCCGCCGCGCATGCCGAGGCGGGGGAATTCGATTCGGCGGTGGAGTTTCAACGGAAGTCGCTCGACCTCTCGGCGGCGGACCACCCCCAGCGAAAAGAATGGCAGGACCGGCTCGCGCTCTATCGTGACCGCAAACCGTACCATCAGCCCGAACGCATGACGCCCTCGACCGCGAAATAATGCGTGAGCCGCATTTCACCGCATTCCGTGATTCGTTTTACGCGCCGATTGCGCATGAGGGAATGAATCGATCTTCACGCCAGCTTCCCCCCCTGAAATCCAACCCCAACAAGAACCCATCCCATGACCCCTCCAGCCCATTCGCGCTCCTACAAACTGGCAAAATGGCAACTTACCCATCGGTATTCGAAGTATTCCATCTGGTTCTCGATCGTCCTCTCGCTTTTCTGGTTCGGAATGGCGCTCTTGCCCGGGACCACGTTTAGCAGGACGACGAGCCTGATTGCCGGCGTGATCTCCTTGTTCGGCGCTTATTTCGAGTGGGTGCGCAAAGGATACCTCGAGATCATCGAGGAGCAGGCGAAACTCCTTGAGGAGGCGCGGGCCGCCGCCAAGTGATCCCGACGCGCCCGAAGCCCATTCAAACCCAACCCGGATCTTCGTGGCCCATCTCTGCTTCTCGCGCCTCGCCACCATGAACCGGACACTCTCCCCGTGAATTCGCTCCTTCCCTTCACGGTCGCCGCGGCATTTGCGGCTGGAAGAAATCTCATTTTTCCCCCGCCCCACGCTGTGAGTGCCATGGGGTCGCCCGCCACCCGCTTCCGGCGCTTCGGCGTTCTACTTTCCTGCGCCGCGGTTTGCAGCGCGCCCAGCGCCGCGCCACCCACGGGCCGAATCCGGATCGACTGTGAGGACGGCGTAATCGTGTCCCTCGATGGCCACGGCAGCCTAAAGACGAGTTACCGGACCGGCGGTTTGCTCCTCGAAGAGGTGCCGGCCGGTCTGCGACGGCTCAAGCTTGCGAAGCCGGGCTTTGCGCCGGACGAACAACGCGTGACCGTAGTATCCGGTGGCATGGAGGTTCTGGCCGTGTTTTTCTGGCGGCCGGAAATACGCAGCGCGCCGGTGCCCGAGCGACCGCCCGCCAGCCTGTTGAAGGAACTCGCAATGGCCGGGACCGCACAGGCGGCCTTACGGCAGGAATTAGAAAGCACTCCCGTTCAGCTTGAACGCTCGCCCTCCGGCCAGCCCGAGCTATCGGCCCTCCGCAAAGGGGCGGGGGCCGACTATGTGAATCACATCGCGCTCGCGCGGCATCTCGAGATCGAGGCCTCCACGCAGTTTCGTACTGACTACGCGCAATTCCAGACGGTTGACCAAGATGCCTCCGTGCCCACCGAACAGAAACTCGCGGCGTGGCGCAAACTGGCGTTGGCGTGGAACGTGCCGCCGGACGAAGGCCCGGCGGCGCTCGTTTGGCGCCGTCATCGAGTCGAACTCGGGCGCGGCCTCCTGCTTGTGCGACTTGGCACCGACTGGCCGGTGCACTATGGCGCGCCGACGCGTACGCTCGACGGACGCGAACTTCCCAAGCAGCCCGATTCGAAAAGCGGCGGGAGCACGTGGGAGTTTCCTGCGCTCTCCGCAACCGCGCATACGCTGCGGATCACCCATCCCGCCATCGAGCCGGCGGAAGTCACCGTCCGGATCGAGGACGGCAAGGCAACCAGCATCAAATGGACGCCAAGCTTCAAGAATCCGCCGGTCCGCCCGTGAACGGCGCGATTCTTTGACCCGAAAATTTCGCGAATCTACTCCGCACGCGCCATGAACGAATCACACGCTTTCGACGAAACCCTCTTCGCCGCTGCGCTCGAGCCTCCGTCTGCCGGACGAGCGGGGTTTCTCGACCAAGCATGCGCCGGCGACGCCGTGCTGCGCGCCCGTAACCCACAACCCGATGTTTAAAGAAACCCCAAAATCCCTCCGTCTCTACTTCGCTGTCCTTGCCGTCATTTCGCTGCTGCCAATGGCAACGACGGTGTTTAGCGGCCAGTTCTCAGACTTGGTCTCATGGTCGACCCTGGTGGATTTCACCGCGACGATGATTCTCGTCCATATCTCCATTCGATTCGAGCAGCTCCTGCGGACTCCAACGGTCATCAAGGTTTGGCTCATCGCGGGCATGGGTACGGCGGTCTCACGCCTTGTGATTTCGCTGGGAGGCGAGCACATGCTCATCGCGGGCGGGGCAGTTGTCCTTTCGGCCCTCCTTTTCGTTTACCTGATGAAAAGCGTCACCCGGCTTTCGAGAGAAAAATACTCTCCGCTCGACTAGCCCGCGCCTCAGCCAAGATCGCCCTGCTCCAATTCGTCCAAGGCCATCCGAATATCGTCCTCACGGTTCCTTTTTATCGCCGAGTTAACCCCAAATTCCATGCAAACGGTCCTCTCGATTGTCATTCCGCTGCTCGCGCTCATTGGGCTCATCTTCGCCGGACGCGCCAAACCGAAAGACAAGATCCGCAACTCCGATGAAATCAGGGAAATTGGGAAATATCAGCGGTTGACGATGTGGGCGCTGCTCGCGGGATTCGTCTTTCTGGTTCCGGTCCCGCCGGGCGGGAGTCTCATCCTGTTTGGCCCTGTCCTGGTCTTTCAAATCTTCATGGTCTATCGCCTCACGAAGGCTCTGGATTCTCCTCTGGCTGGAGTACGATGCCTGCTCTGCCTCGTGCCATTGATTGGGTTGATCAATCTCTACCTGGTCACGAATCAAGCGACCATCATCCTCAAGGAACGAGGCCTACGGGTTGGTGTGATGGGTGCGTCGAAAAATGATTTGGCCGCCCTCGGGTGACGGGCTGACAAGGCTTTGGCCAGAGCGAGTGGGGCGGTGGTATTTCTTTATTCTTCCGACGTCGCCGTCGAAACTACCAGCAACTTCTTCGTACCCGCATACCTTTCGCTGCCCAATTACGCATGGTGGAAGGAACGACTCCGATTGCACCCATGAACCCGCCCAAATCCCGCGAGGAAGAATTGTTTTTCACGGCCCTGGCCCTGCCGACGGCCGGGCGATCCTCCTATCTCGCTTCCGCCTGCGGTGACGACGACGCGCTTCGCGGGCGGGTCGAACTGCTCCTGCGGGCCCACGAGGAGGCTCGGAGTTTCATGGAGACGTCGCCTGCCGCCGGAGTGGTCGAGACGCCGGCGCGGCACACGCTGCAGCCCGAGGAGAAGCCCGGGGAAACGATTGGCCGTTATAAACTGCTTCAGAAGATCGGTGAGGGTGGTTGTGGCGTCGTCTACATGGCGGAGCAGCAGGAGCCGGTCGTCCGCCGTGTCGCGCTCAAGGTGATCAAGCTCGGCATGGACACGAAGGAGGTGATCGCGCGTTTCGAGGCCGAGCGGCAGGCGCTCGCGTTGATGAACCATCCAAACATCGCGAGCGTGCTCGATGGTGGCGCGACGGAGGCGGGTCGGCCGTTCTTCGTGATGGAATTGGTCCGCGGCGTGCCGATCACCAAATTCTGCGACGAGCAAAATCTCCCCACGGCCAAACGGCTCGAATTGTTCACCGCGGTCTGTCACGCCGTGCAGCACGCGCACCAGAAGGGTATCATCCATCGCGACCTCAAGCCCTCGAACATCCTCGTCACGCTGCACGACGGTGTACCGGTGCCCAAGGTGATCGACTTCGGCATCGCGAAAGCAACCCAGGGCAAGCTCACCGATTCGACGGTCTTTACCGCGTTCGAGCAATTCATCGGTACGCCGGCGTACATGAGTCCCGAGCAGGCGGAGATGAGCGGGCTCGATATCGACACGCGCAGCGACATCTACTCGCTCGGCGTGCTGCTCTACGAGTTGCTCACCGGCCGGCCGCCGTTCGATCCTAAAACGCTCCTCGCCGCCGGCCTTGACGAGATCCGGCGCATCATCCGCGAGGTCGACCCGCCGCGGCCGTCCACGCGTCTCGCGACGCTCACGGATGCGGATCGTTCGACGGTCGCCACGCAGCGCGGCACCGCTCCCGCCCACCTCTCCGTCCTGCTCCGCGGCGACCTCGACTGGATCGTGATGCGGTGTCTTGAGAAGGATCGTACGCGGCGCTACGAGACCCCCTCGGCCCTTGCCACCGACATCGTACGCCATTTGGACGACGAGCCAGTCGTGGCGCGCCCGCCGGGCACGGCCTATCGGTTGCGGAAGCTTGTCCGCAGAAACAGGGCGATTTGTGCCGCCTCCGCTGCGGTATTCTTGGTCCTGGTCGTCGGCCTGACTTTATCTAGTTGGCTGTTGGTAAAGGAAAGGAAAGCCCGTCAGCTCGCCGAAGCTGCGGAGAAGGGACGGGCGACCTTGCAGGCCCGAATCATCGAGCTACCTCGCCTGTTTACTAGGGTTTTCAATCTCCAGGAGGCGGGAAACTTACAGGAAGCCGAAAGGGTGCTTCGGCAGCTGCTTGAACTGGAGAAGAAGTTACTTGGACCTGACGACGCGTTGGTGGCCAGCTCGCTTACGGATCTCGGCGGGCTGCTGCGCAAGCAAGGAAAGCCGGTTGAAGCTGGGACCGCGTTTCACGAGTCCCTCGCCATTTTCAGCAAATTGATCCGGCGAGACGAACACTCAGTGAATATTTTCGACGTGCGGCGTGCGTTTTCGCACCTGCTGGAGTTGGCGACGGATGAATCGCGCAGTGAAGACCCCAATGCGATGATGTCCTCATTCTTGGCCGAGGCATCGGACAAACCGGAACTGCGCACCAACTTGCTGCGCGTGCGCGTCGATTTTTACGCCCGACAGTGGCGTTGGACGGAAGTCACCCTCGATCTCGGACAAATCGTGGACTCGTCACCAGAGGACGTAGAAAGCGCCTATTGGTTGGCGCCGCTGCTCGTGCGCGCGAATACGCTCGAAAAATATCGGGCTCATTGCGGGGAAATGCTCTCCCGTTTCGAGAAATCGACTGATGCATCGACGCTGCGGCGAGTCTCCAAGGCCGCCTTGTTGCTGCCGCCGGGCAAAGCGCAATTGGCCGCAGCTTCCGCCATGGCGGACCGAGCCGTCGCCCTCAACGCTAACGATCGGTGGGGATGGTTTGGCAAAGGGCTTTCGGAATATCGAGCAGGACGCTTTGCCGTGGCTGTGGATTGGGCGGAGCGACTGCTCGGTTCGGCAGAAAATCTAAAACACCGACACGTGCAGTCGGAACTCCTTTTGGCACTAGCACTACATGGAATGGGACGCGAGGTGGAGGGACACTCCTCGCTCACGAAAGCACGCTCAAGAGCTGAAAAGACACTTCCGAAGCAAGCTAAGGGACAGCTGCCCACTGAGGATTGGTCGAACACAATCATTACGGATATTCTGATGCGCGAGGCCGACACGCTGATCGAGGTTCCGCCTACTGAGGCCACGCATCTGGCCAAATAAGCAGCGGCAGCACCCACCGTATCGCGCGGAACCACTGAGTCACCGCCACGTTATCCTTGCCACACTCCCGACCGGGCAACGGCTGAATTCTAGAGCAATATATTCCCCTATGAAAACTACTACTCCAACTCGGCGTAAGCCCGCCCTCCCTTGCGTCGTCCTTTTATTTTGTCTCGCCATCACGGGCTGCGAATACGACGTGCCGGCGACCAAAGAGCCAACCCGCGGCGTAGACGACCGCCTGGTCGGCGACTGGATTGCGATGGGTGGTTGGATGAAAGTGCGCCGTCTCGACGCCAACGGTTACGTGATTTTTCACGACGGGAAGTTATATCGCGCCTGGCACTCCGAGTTGGCCGGTCTGCCTCTCGTCAGCGTGCAGGACATCGACTCCGAAAAACGCAAATTTGCCTATCTGGGCTACAGTTTGTCCGACGACGGTCGGCGGCTGACGCTACGAGTGGTGAACGACAAGTTGATCCCGGACGAGACTCGGGACGCGGAGCGAATCAAAACGCTCTTCGAAAAACACCACGGCGCCCCCTCCCTGTTCGGCGAAGGCTTCGTTTATGTGAAGCAATGATGCGCCCTGCGACGGGTCGGGCCATTCCGATGTTCGCAACGCGCAGACCCCGTCGGAATTCGTCAAAACCTGAACCTGACTCTGCTGGAAAGCGGTGCAGGACGACCCGGTTGGGCTCGGTAGAGGCTTCGGGAAAATCAGGGAAATCGCCGCTCCCTGAATGTTAACGAAGCGGCGCCCCGGGCCCCGCCCGCCGCTATTCGCCCTTCTTCCGCTGCAGGCGATCCATCTTCAAGTTGATCGGCTGGCCGGCGAGGGCGAGGCGGTAGTTCGCGAGCTGCGGATCGCCGGTACGCTCCATGTAACCGAGGAGTTGTTGCTTCAGGCGCGCGACTTCCTCCGCGTAGGCGGGGTTGGCGATCTCGTTGCGCCGCTCGGACTGATCCTTCGTGAGGTCGTAGAACGCGAGGGTGATGCCCTTGATGAGCTGGTCGACGCGCGCCTTGATGGCGGGATCAGTTTTGGCGGCGGCGGCCATCGCGTTGTAGCTCAGGCCGGACATCGCTTCGACGCGAAATTGCGCGTCCGGACTGGCCCAGGCGTGGAAAATCAGCGCGCGGTCGAGGGTGCGCACGCAGCGCTGCGGAAAAAAGATGCCGCTGCTCACGCTGTTGACGTTGGTGAAAACGTGATCGCGGTCCGGTTGCTTTTCGCCGCGCAACAGCGGCAACCAGGAGCGGCCGTCCAACCCGGCGGGCGCGGGAATGTGGAGCAATTCGAGCAGCGTGGGCATCAGGTCGACACTCGAGAGCAGCTCTGTTCGCTCCTGCGGCGCGCCCATCCCGGGCCAGCGCATCAGTACGGGCGAACGCGTGCCGTTGAAATAAACGGTGGCCTTGGAAAACGGAAACGACATCCCGTGGTCGCTCATGAAAATCACGACGGTCCGGTCGGCCTCGCCGGAGTCCTGCAGGCTCTTCATCACCTGGGCGAAACTGAGGTCGAGGCGCTTGATGCTGCTGTAGTATTGCGCGACCTCGCGGCGCAGCTCGGGGACGTCCTCAAGGAATGCGGGCACGGGGACCTCGGCCGGACGGAGCGGCACAACGACGCCCTCCTTTTCGTTGGGCTCGTCGCCGTTGATGCCGTCATCGTCCTTGCGCGCCGCCTTTTTCTTCTGGGCCGGTTTCTTGTTGGCGCCATAAAACGGCCGGTGCGGATCGGTGATGTTGCAGTTGATGAAGAACGGTTTCTTGGCGGCCTTGGCGGCGGCAATCGCCTCGGCGACCTGGCGGCCAATCAGGTCGGGATTCTTGCCCGAGCCCATGAACTTGGCGTTCCATGGAAAACTCGACTCCGGCATCATGTGCGGGAGCTTGTTGATGCCGGCGGCGAAGTAACCGCCCGCCTGCAGTACGGTGACGAGCGTCTGCGTACCGGGGCGGACCGGTTCGAAACCCAGGGCGCCGTTGCGGTGCGGCACGCGGCCGGTCATGAAGGCGGAGCGCGACGGTTGGCAGATCGGCGCGGAGACGTGGTTGTTGAGGAAGTGGTGACTGGTGGCGGCGAGCGCGTCGAGATTGGGCGTGAGCTTGAGCGGATTGCCCGTCCAGCCCGGCGAGTCGGCGTTCATGTCGTCCGCGGTGATGAAGAGGACGTTGAGCGGCCGGTCGGCGGCACGCGTGAGCGACGCGACCAAGAGGGCGACGGTGAGTAAGATTTGGCGTGGAAGGGTCATGGAAACAGGAAACAAGGAGGGTCGGAGCGGAATCCGGAACGGCCGGGCCTGCGAACCCCGACGAGAGGTGGACTCCAGGGACCACTGTCGGTGGTATTCCGGCGGCGAGAAAGACCAAACCTGCGGAGCTACGGTGATGTTGCCGCGTCGTCAAGGGGAGGTGGTCCCTCATTCCAGGCTCGCGTCGTACCGGGCCAGGAATCGAATAGGGGAGTCCCTCCATTCTTTCCCTCCCCATGAATTCACTGGTCAAGATCGTGTTGTGCGCGGCCGCGGTTGCGGTCGCTTGCTTCGTCCCGGCCTCCCGCGCGGCGGTCGAGTCTGGCAAGCCGGCCCCGGATTTCACGTTCACCGACCTCGCGGGGAAGAGCCACAAGCTCTCCGAGTACCGCGGAAAGGTCGTGGTCCTGGAGTGGCTCAGCCCCGGATGTCCGTACGTTTTGCGTCACTACAAGAGCGGCAACATGCCGGGCACGCAGGCGGTGGCGGCGGCCGATGGCGCGGTGTGGCTGCAGGTCAATTCCAGCGCGATGGGCGACCTAGAGGCGGCGACGTCGTTGGAGTGGCAGAAGAAGAACGGGGTCACCGCCACGGCGTATATCCGTGACCAGAGCGGGGCCATCGGCCATCTTTACGGGGCGCTGACGACGCCGCACCTCTTTGTGATTTCGCGTGAGGGCACGCTGGTCTACCAGGGGGCGATCGACGACCAGCCGAGTGCGAGCACGAGCAACACGATGTCGGCGCACAATTATGTGAAGGCGGCGCTCGCGGCCCTGAAGGCGGGCAAACCGGTCGAGAAAGCGACGACGCAGCCGTACGGCTGTGGAGTCAAGTACGGCAGCGAGGGTTGAGCGGCAGCAGGTCAGCCGAGAGCGAAAAGCTGAGGGCCGCTTCACCAAAACAAAATTACGCTCCGACCGGAAGAAACGGGAGGAGGTCGTGACCGCGGTGCTACGTGCCGCAAAACGTCCGGTACCGTTCGCCTCCGTCCGGCGCGGGTGCGCGATAGTCCCGTGCCACCCGTTCGTAGTCGTAGGGGGCGGTCACGATTTGCAGCAGTTGCTCCATCGGATTCAGATCGCCCTTTTCCGCCGAGGCCAGCGCATCTTCCACGAGGTGGTTGCGCGGGATGAACGCCGGGTTGTGGCTGCGCCGCAGCTGGGCGGACTCGGCCGCCGTCTGCGGCTGCCGCCCCAAGCGGTCCACCCAGCGCCCGTGCCAACGGACAAACTCGGCGTCGGTGTGCCGCGGGTCGGCTGGCGGCATAGCGGGCTCCAGTTCGGCAAAGGTATTGGTGAAGTCCGCCTTGGTCTGCTGCATCCACGCCAGCAGCGCCTCCACCAGCGCCCTGTCGTCTGGCTCCTCGGTGAACAGGCCAAGTTTCCGCCGCATGCCGGCGAGCCAGTGATGCTGGAATCGTTGGGCGAAGACACCGAGCGCCTCGGTGGCCACGGCGACGGCACGTTCTTCCTCTGCGTGGAGGAGGGGAATCAGCGTCTCGGCGAAACGCGCGAGGTTCCACTGCGCGATTCCCGGCTGGTTGCCATAGGCGTAGCGCCCTTGGCGGTCGATGGAGCTGAACACGGTGGCCGGGTCATACGCGTCCATAAACGCGCATGGACCGTAGTCGATGGTTTCGCCCGACAACGCCATGTTGTCGGTGTTCATGACTCCGTGGACAAACCCCACCAGCATCCAGCGGGCGATCAAGGCGGCCTGCCGCTCGATCACCGCGTTCAGCAACGCGGTCGCCGGTTGGGCATCGGCGGGAACGTCGGGGAAGTGCCGCTGCAGCGTGTAGTCGACGAGGGCACGGAGCGTGGTGGCGTCGCCCCGGGCCGCCGCCCACTCGAAGGTGCCGACCCGCAGGTGGCTCGCTGCCACACGCGTGAGCACGGCGCCGGGGAGCTCATCCTCGCGCCAGACGGGATCGCCGGTTGATGCCACTGCCAGACTGCGCGTCGTCGGGATCCCCATGGCGTGCATCGCCTCGCTGATGACGTACTCCCGCAGCATCGGCCCGAGCGCGGCGCGTCCGTCGCCGCGTCGCGAGTATGGCGTGGGGCCCGCGCCCTTGAGCTGTACGTCGAAGCGTTCGCCGCGCGGCGTGATTTGCTCGCCGAGCAGGATCGCGCGGCCGTCGCCCAGGGTGGTGAAGTGCCCGTATTGATGTCCGGCGTACGCCTGCGCCAGCGGTGCCGCTCCGGGCGGAAGTCGATTGCCGGCAAGGAGCGCCGCGCCCTCATCCCCGGCAAGAGCATCAGCGTCCAGTCCCAGCTCGGCTGCCAGCGGTCGGTTCAGTCGCACCAAACGGGGTGCCGTCACCGTCGTGGGTGCCACCGAAGCATGGAACAGCGCCGGCAATTGCGCGTAGGAATGCTCTAGGCGCCAGCCGGCGGAAGCGGTGAGCGAAACGGGAGTGGACGGGGAGGTGGGAATGGCCATGCGAAAGCGATCAGCCAACCTCACGTTCCATCTGTCTGATCGCGCCGCGGTCGAAACCGGAAAGGCGGAAACGCGGGCTGGAACTCCGTGCGGTCGGCGCGTTCCGTGTTCCCCGTTTTGCGTTCCAAGAGGTCGTTGATCGGCGTGCAGGTAAAACCATGGAGACGGGTAGGGTCGCGTCGCGCCGCGGTGCAGTCGAACCTTTTGGTCGCGGATCCCAAGCGATCCGGTGTCCAGGCGCGCGAACAATCGTGCGATCGTCGACGTACAGGGGCCTGACCTCTCGTTTCCGGTTCCGATGGCGTTGTCGCGTTTGCCACCGGCTTGGTGGCGCGTGAATGCGATCCGCCGGGCGATACACGCCCGGCAGGAACCCGGCTCAGTCGTTGTCGCCGCCAATGGCTCGTCCGAGTCCGCCCAATACGGATCCTTCTTCCCGGCCACCGCGGCCGGTCCGCGGGGCGGCCGCGACGATTCGTCCGGCGAGCCGCGAGAAAGGCAGTGATTGCAGCCAGATTTTTCCGGGGCCGCGCAGGGTCGCGAAGAAGAGGCCTTCGCCTCCGAACAGGGCGGTCTTGATGCCGCCGACATACTGGATGTCGTAGTCGACGGTCGGCTGAAAGCCGACGATGCAGCCGGTGTCGACGCGCAGGATTTCACCCGGAGCGAGGGTGCGCTCATACAGGGTGCCGCCGGCGTGGATGAAGGCCCAGCCGTCACCGGTGAGTCGCTGCATGATGAATCCCTCGCCGCCGAAAAGTCCGGTGCCGAGTTTCCTTTGAAACGCGATGCTGATGCTCACGCCCTTGGCGGCGCAGAGGAACGAGTCTTTCTGGGCGATTAGTTCGCCGCCGAGGTCGCGCAGGTTTACCGCGACGATTTTGCCCGGATAGGGGGCGCCAAAGGCGACGTGCCGTTTGCCGACGCCTTGGTTTTGGAAAACCGTCATGAAGAGTGATTCGCCCGTGAGCAGGCGTTTTCCGGCGCCGAGCAAGGCGCCGACGAAGCCTCCAGTGCGAGCGGAGCCGTCACCGAAGATCGTCTCCATCGCGATGCCATCGTCCATGAACATCATGCCGCCGGCTTCGGCAACGATTGCCTCCTGCGGGTCGAGTTCGATTTCGACGAACTGCATATCGTCGCCGTGGATCTTGTAGTCGACCTCGTGCATCTGGGTGGAGGTAAGGACGGGAGGGTTCGGGTTCATGGAGGCGGGGAAAGGATTGGAAGAACGAGTTGGGAGGAATGCAGCTGTTGGTCCCTCAAGAGGGGTTGGTGCGGTTACGCTGCGAGCGGCATGATTTCATGGCTCCGACTGCTGGCCACGGCGACTCGTGCCAGATAGTTGGGACGACGGGTGTAGTCACCGGCGGCGACCAGCAGCACGAGCACGCCGGCGGTGCCGGCGAAGAGCGCGAGCGTGAGGGAAGGAAGGGCGAGGCCACCGGCGGCGGCAACCAGACTGAGGACGGCGATACGGGAGAGGTGGAGGGTGAGTTTCATGACGTGGATTTTGAGTTGAGTTGCACCCAATACACCCGGCCGGACGAAAAGTTACACGAGGCCGGGATCGCCTTGCTCCGGCGCCGGCAACGCGGCGTGTTACTCCTTGAGCGCCGCTTTGATCAACCGGTCGTCACCGTCGTTCTTCGCCGGCTTCAATTTCAGCACGGCGCACATCAGATTGTAGAGATGGATGTTTTCGGTCTCCGGTAGCACGACGCCCGATCGGAAGGCCGGGCCGTGCCCGATGAAAATGCCGCGCATGGTCGTCAGGGAAGGATCGTAGCCATGGTCGCCAGCAACGTATCCCGCGTGGGCATAGCGTTTGCGGAGGCGTTCAAACGAGGCGCGGGTGCCGATATGCCAGCCTTCGTCGGGCAGCACCCATACGGGCGAAATGCGGGCGTTGCCGCCGAATCGAAAATGAGCGGGCAAATCGGCCGTCCGATAGGCCTTCACGTGCGGGATTTTTTCAAACCGTCGAACAAGGGCCGCATCGTCCCCATCGTGCGGGCGCAACGTGAGGGCGCTTCCCTCCGATTCGACCTGCACGGTGGTGACATCGATCACGTCCTCCAGAATCACGGTCCGCGTGACGTGGGTGGCGGTCATGCCGTGATCGGAAACGATCATCAAATTGGGCTCACTCCCGGTGGCCCGGATCCGGGCCAGCAGTGTGGCAACGCGTCCGTCGCAGAGTCTTGCCGCCGCGGCGACCTGGGGGGAGTCGGGTCCATAGGAGTGGCCGGCGCTGTTGGTGTCCTCCAGGTAGAACGCGACGATGGCCGGGCGTCGGTCCGGTGGAAGCCCGAGCCAGCCCATCACCTCGTCGAGCCGGGTTTCGAAGGGGACCGTATTGTCGTACGATTTCCAATACGTAGGACGGGTGCCGGCGATTTCGGCCTCGGAGCCGACCCAGTATGACGCGGCGGCCTGGCGTCCCTGCTTCACGGCCGTCACCCAAATCGGCTCGCCGCCCCACCATTGCGGATCCCTGACCGACTTGGACAGATTGAAGTGGAAGAACTGTCCGCTGCCCGGGTCGAAGAAATCGTTGTTGACGATCCCGTGGTGTGCAGGGAGCAGCCCGGTCACGATCGAGTAGTGATTCGGAAAGGTGTTGCTGGGGAAAACCGGAATCAGGCCGCGGACGCTCGTTCCTTCGCGCTTCAGGGCGCGCAGCGTCGGCGTTTCCGCTGGGAAAAGATCGCAGTAGTCCCAGCGAAAGCCGTCGAGGGAAATCAGGATCAGAGGCGAGGCGGGGGCGCTTCCGGCGGCGCGGGCCAGAGCGGTGAGAACGAGGAGGAGAAGAATCCGGAGCTTCATGCTCGCAAGGAGACGAGGGTCGCGCCCCACGATCCGGTCAATTCGTCGCCGGCGCGAAACGCTGCCACCAGGGGAGACCGACGCAGGAGCGCGTGGACGGTGGTGCGCAGCGTACCGGTGCCCTTGCCGTGCACGATTCGGATGTCGCGGATGTCGCGCGCTGCGCATTCCGCCAGATACGCGGGAATCAGTTCGCCGAGGTCCCCGGGCCGAAAGGTGTGCAGGTCGAGTTCGCCGGTGATGGGCAGCGGCACCACGGATTCATCGGGTGCGGCGCTTCGCGGCGCCGTCTTCACGGATTTTCCGGACGGCCGCTGGGGGGCGGTGGAGGTGAGACTGCTGGTGGAATCGCCGGGGAGGGAAGTGCCGCGGCCTGAGGCGGCGCGGCGGGAGTGTCGGTCGTTGCGGGGGGAGACGATGGCGTAGCGGCCGATGGGTTGGTGGTTGCCGTAGTCGGCGGTGGAAGATCGGAGGCCGGTTTTGGCGAAACTTCGGTGGCGGAGGTCGGCGTGGCGACAGACGCGGCGGCGGCCGTCGCCGCATCGGTTGGGGGCGTCTCCGGTTTCACCTCCGGATTTTCCGAGTGATAGTTGTGGCCGTGATATTCGTCGTGGTATTCGTCGGGATGGTAGGTGGACGCATCCGGACCGGCGGGGTCGCTAGAGGAAGTCGTTGGAGTCGTGGAGGAGCCGGCGGTCAATTGGGGAGTGGTCTGCTTGCGTTCGTCCTCTTCCAGGGCGCGTTTGAACTCTTCCTCCACTCCGGCGGCGGCTTTCTTGAACTCACGGATCGACTTGCCCAGCCCGCGCGCAAATTGCGGCAGTTTGTCCCCACCAAATAGGACCAGAACGATGACGAAAATGAGCATCATCTCCGGGGCGCCGACGCCGTCGATGAAGGCTAACGAGGCAAAAACCATGTCCATGGGCGGAATGTGACGGATTCGCCGGAAAAAGGTAGCGCTAAATTTGGGATGTCAGCGGATCGCGATGCTGACGGCAAAGCGCTGGGTGTCGCCCGGATTGACGAACTGCAGGCCCACCTTGTGTTCGGGGGCGTTGGGCGGGCCCATCCATGGCTCGACGCAGTAGAAGGGCGAATCATCGGCAAGGGTCCACGTGACGACCGTGGCGGTGGAGGGAGGGACTTTTTCCGTGCCGAGCCGCATGACGATGTCGCCGGGGCGGTCTTTTTCCCCGAAAATGACCTCATTGCTCCTCAGCCCGGTGTGCAGGGCGTCGACCAGTGCGGGATTGGCGAGACTTTCATCGGTCTGGAGCACGGGTCCGGCGATGAGGGCACCGCTTGCGTCCTGGCGCAGGCGTTTGGTGGCCGGAATCCGGATGATGTAGTCGCCCCGGGTGGTTCCCTCGCTCCACGGCAGGGTGAAATAAAAGTGGTGTCCGGCCGACCAGGGCAGGGGCTCGCGGCCGAGATTGGTTAGGGCGAACTCACAGGAGAGGCCGATGGGTTCGAACCGGTAGGTGACGGTGAATTCGTAGTCGTACGGGTAGCATTGGCGCGCCTCCTCGCTGGGTACGAACTGGGCGACGAATCCTCGGGCGTCGAGCCGGGTGACGTTGAACTTGCCCTGACGGGCGAGCCCATGCATCGGCATCGCGCGACGGATGCCGTCGGCTGCGCGCCAGAAATGGATGTCGCCGCGATCGAAGACCCGGGCGTTAAACGGGAAAAGAATCGGATTGCCCCCCCGCACCTTGGCGAAATCGCCGAAGTTGGCGTCCTCCGGCCAGTACAGGACATCGCGCACCGAGCCGTCGCCGAGCGTGATGTTCCAGTTCATCAATCTCGCCCCCACTTCGGGGAGGGCAAGGAACGTGGACTTGCCCACGCGCCAGCGGGTGAGCTGATGACCTTGGTAGGTGACCTTTTCCATTGGATGCTGATTAACGAGGCCGGCCGTGGGCGCGCAAAGATATTATGTGGATTGGCGCGGAAGTTTTCTTGCCGGCTGGAATTTTTCCGCCGGCAGCCGTCGTGGCCATGCTTGCGCGCGAAATCATTCCCGGCATCATTTTGGTGAATGCTGCTGCGGTTTCTTCAACGGGTTGTCAGTGCCAGTCTCCTGATCACAGTTCTTTGCGGTGCGGTCAGGGCCGCTGCCGTGTCGACGGGGGGATTGGGCGAGCCGTCGCCGGCCGGTTCCGCGGGAAAAAAGAGCGTCGTGGTGATTCCGGTGCGCGAGCAGGTCGACAGCCCGCTGCTCTACATCATCCGGCGGGGGCTGAAGGAGGCGATCGAGGAAAAGGCGGAGGTGGTCATCCTCGACATGAAGACGCCGGGCGGCGCGCTGGACGTGACGTTCGAGATTATGGAGGCGCTGGGGAAGTTCCCCGGCAAGACGATCACGTTCGTCAATGACCAGGCATTGTCGGCGGGGGCGTTCATTTCCGCGACGACGGAGGAGATCTGGTTTTCCCCGCGGGGCAAGATCGGTGCCGCCGCGCCCGTGAGTTCGACCGGACAGGACATCGACAAATCGATGCGGCAAAAGGTGGTCAGTTTCCTCCGCGCCGAGGTCCGCTCGATTTCCGAGGGCAAGGGCTACCGAGGCCAGGTCATTTCCGCGATGATCGACGAAGATTACGTCCTGACCATCGACGACGAGGTACTGAAGCCCAAGGGTGAATTGCTGACCCTGACAACGACTGAGGCGATGAAGACCTACGGTGAACCGCCGCAGCCGCTGCTGGCGGCCGGCGTGGCGACAAGTATCAGTGATTTGCTGACACAAAAATACGGGGCCGACCAATTCACGGTGAAGACCTTGGAGGTGACCTGGTCGGAGCGGCTCGCGGTCCTGATGCGCGCGGTCTCGCCGATCCTGCTCGGGTTGGGCCTGCTCGCGCTGTACATCGAGTTCAAGACGCCCGGCTTCGGGATGTTTGGTCTCGTGGGAATTACCTGTCTTGCGATCGTGTTCCTGAGCAACTTCGTCGCCGGGCTTTCGGGCCACGAGCCCATGCTCGTGTTTGGCCTCGGCCTTGTGCTGGTGCTGGTCGAGGTGATCTTTCTTCCGGGTGTGGTGGTTTTTGCGCTGAGCGGCCTGGCATTGATGATGGGCTCGCTGCTCTGGTCGATGGCGGATGTCTGGCCGAACCGGCCGGTCACGTTTGACGATGCGCTGCTCTTCGGACCGATGCGCGATCTTTCCTACGGCATTCTGGTGGCGGTGGCCCTCGCCCTGGCGCTGGCGCGGTTCATCCCGAAGGGCTGGTTTTTCACCCGTCTCGCGGTGACGAGTCCGGTGGCGGGCTCGGCGCAGCGAGCGGGCGTTGCGCCCGAGATCGGTGCGGAGGCGGATTCGTTGGTGGGGCGGACTGCGGTGGCGGCGACGGGACTCTATCCGAGCGGTCAGGTGGAAATCGACGGGCGCCGTTACGAGGCGCGACTTGAGGTGGGATCGGCCCCGGCCGGGGCGCCGGTGGTGATCCGACGTGCGACGGATTTCGGTCTGGTCGTCGAGCGGGCGGACGCGGGAGGGAGCCCGGCATGAGTGCCGTGATCTTTTTTTTCGCCCTGGGTGTGCTGTTGCTCGCCTTGGAGGTTGTCGTGCCGGGAGCCGTCCTCGGTGTTTTGGGCGGAATTGCGATGCTGGTGGGAGTGGTGGCGGCGTTCAGCGAATTCGGTTGGAACGGCGGCGCATGGGCGACGGGAGCCGCGTTTCTGCTGGCCGGCGCCGCGTTCTACCTGGAATTCGTGTACCTGCCGAAGAGCCGGCTCGCGAAGATTTTTTCGCTGACCGCCACGGTTGGCGGTCAGAGCCAGCCGGCAATCGCGTCGCGCGATGTGATTGGAAAACGCGCGGTGGCGGTCACGCCGCTCACCCCGACCGGAGTGGTGGAGCTGGCGGGCCGCCGCCACGAGGCCTTTGCTCGCAACGGCCACATCGCCGTCGGATCCGCGGTCGACATCGTCGATCTCGATAATTTTCGTCTAATCGTCACCAAACCTCTAACTATCCAAACGACATGAGTCTGAGTCCTTCCCTGATTGGCCTGATTATCGCGGGCATCGTAATCCTAATCGTCGGAGCGATCGTCTTCAGCCTGATTGGCGCCTGGGTGAAGGCGCTGTTCAACGGCGCGCCGGTGGCGATGTCGAAGCTGGTGGCGCTGAAGTTCGCGAGCATTCCCTACGGATTGATCGTCGATGCCCGCATCACGGCGGTTCGTGCGGGGATTGAAATCGATGCGGACCAAATCGCATCGCATTATCAGGCGGGCGGCAACGTTGTCCCGACGGTGCAGGCGCTCATCGCCGCGCAAAAGGCCGGCATCGAACTGGGCTGGAACCGCGCGTGTGCCATCGATCTCGCGACGAAGGGCTCGGGCAAGAGCGTCGTCGAAGCCGTGCGGACCTCGGTCGATCCCAAGGTGATCGACTGTCCCAATCCCGCGAGTGGCCGCACCACGATCGACGGCGTGGCGAAGGACGGCATCCAGGTGAAGGTGAAGGCTCGCGTGACCGTCCGGACCAATCTCGATCGCTTTGTCGGCGGCGCGAAGGAAGACACCATCATCGCGCGCGTGGGTGAGGGCATCGTTTCGACGATCGGTTCGTCGGAAAGCTACAAGTCGGTGCTCGAGGCGCCCGACAGCATCTCCAAGACCGTGCTCGCGCGCGGCCTCGATGTCGGCTCGGCGTTCGAGATTCTGTCGATCGACATCGCGGACGTGGATGTGGGCGAGAATGTGGGAGCGAAATTGCAGGAAGCGCAGGCCGAGGCGAACAAGAGCATCGCGCAGGCGCAGGCGGAAATCCGCCGGGCGGCCGCCGTGGCGGTCGAGCAGGAAATGAAGGCGCGCGTGCAGGAGATGCAGGCCAAGGTGGTGGAGGCGCAGGCGCAGGTGCCGCTGGCGATGGCCGAGGCGTTCCGTTCCGGTCGCCTGGGAATCATGGACTACTACAAGATGGAGAATATCCAAGCCGACACCCAGATGCGGTCCTCCATCGCGCATCCTGAGGGCAAGAAGTAAGCGGCTTCTGATTTTCGCCCCCGTGTTTGCCGACGCCAACAACATCTTCGAGTGGCTGATGGGCAAGTTGCCCGTGGTCATCTTCGTGGTCGTCTTTCTCAGCCAGATTGTGCGCGGGCTGATGCGTTCCCGGGCCGACGCGCCGTCGCCGCAGGCGAAGCCCGACGAACTCGAAGAGCAGCGGCGCACGCAGGAGGTGCAGGAACAGATCCGGCGTCGGATCGCGGAGCGTCGTGGTGCGGCGCCCGCGGAGGCGACGCCCCCGTTGCACAGCGAGCCATTGCCGCCCCCGCAGCCCCGGCGCATCGAGACGACGCAGATGCCGGAGCCGTTTGGCGGACCGCTGCGACGGGTCTTGGAGGAATTGCAGCGCGAGGTGCAGCCGCCAGCCGCGCCACCACCGCTCCCACCGGTCCCGGTTCAGGCCGCGGTGGAGAGTCGCAATGCCGAGCTGGAACGCCAGGTGCAATTGGCCGAAAAATTGCGGGTGTTGGAGGAATCGCGCATGCTGGTGAAGCGCCGGGCGACGCAGCTGGCGGACACGAACTACGCGGCGACGCAGTCCGAGGGCGGCCTGCGCACCGCCGGACGGGAAATGATCCTCGATGATTTGCGCGATCCCGCGAGCCTGCGTCGCGCGTTTGTGCTCCGCGAAGTGCTCGGTGCCCCGGTGGCGTTGCGCTGAAACCGATCTTTTTCCTGGCGGGAACTGTGGGCCGGATTAGGGCCCGGGCAACTGACCTCGCTGGTAACCGTTGCCGAGGAGGGCGCCGAGATTGTGGCGCTTCCCGTTGATCTCGATTTCAAGGTTCTCGGCGCGACTGGCCTCGATGAACACGGCGCCGGGTCGCGGGATGGTTTTCGATTCCCCGGTGGAGAGCATGCCTGACAGGAGCATTTCGCCCTCGGTGTCGTCGGTGTTTTTCCGGCGCACGGTGACCTGAACTGGGTTGAGGGCGACGAAGGTCAGGACCGGGCCGCGTGGGGCGTTGTTGGAAACGGCGGGAGCGGGAGCCGTCGTGGCGGGACGACCGCTGCTAAAAACGGATTTGATGATCAACAGCACCACAATCACGAGGACCGCGATCGCGCCCCATTTGACATACTTGAAGACTACCGCCGGGTCGGGGCCGGTTGGAAGCGAGCTGCCGGTGCGGGGGCGGCTCGGGCCGCGGTTGGCGTGCGACGGCTCAGGGGCAGGGACGGTTTCCTCAGGTGGAGTGGCACGATCACTGCCTTCAGCCGTGGCGACCGAAATATCCATCCGGCCGTAAACTTCTCGGCTCGGCTGGCGTGGGCGCACGTCACCGCGTCCGAGTGCGGCATAGTCGTTGATGATCCGATCGGACTGCAGTTTTAGGAAATTGGAATAGGTGCGGAGAAAGCCGCGCGTGTAGATTTCCGTGAGGCCGATGTCGAAGTGGTTGCTCTCGAATTTCTGCAGGTAGTCGCCGCGGATCTTCGTGGCTTCGGCGGCCTCGCGGATCGAAATGCCCTTTTTCTTGCGCGCCTCCTCAAGGCGCTCACCGATGGTCTGCATGTTCATGGGTTAGGGGGTTTGCTCCGCGAGGGGAAGAAGGAATTGCCCGCGCCACGCACGAATCGCGTGGGATCAGGCGCATTCCATCGCTTTTTCGATTGCTTCGGTTCGGGTGAGAAGGACTCAGAGGGAATCGAGGTCGACCAGGATTTCGCGCGGACTGGAGCCATTTTCGGGCCCAACGATGCCTTTTTCCTCCATGATCTCCATCACGCGTGCCGCCCGGTTGTAACCGATGCGCAGACGGCGCTGCAGCATCGAGGTGCTCGCGCGCTTGGTGGATTTCAGGACATCGAGTGCCTGCTGGTACAACTCCTCGTCGTCGCCGAGATCGCCGTCCTCCGCGTCGTCCCCATCTTCGTCTTCGCCGTCCTCCTTGGCCGCCCGGTCGATCTGCTGCTGGACCGATTGGGCGTACTGGGGCGGTCCGTTTTTCTTCAGGAACTCCACCATCTCCTGCACCTCTTCGTCGGAAACAAACGCGCCCTGGGCACGTACAAGCCGCGAGGTTCCGGGAGGGGAAAACAACATGTCGCCACGGCCGATCAGCGTCTCGGCGCCCTTCGTGTCCATAATCGTGCGCGAGTCGACTTGCGACGCGACCTGGAAGGCGATGCGGGAAGGAAGGTTGGCCTTGATCACGCCGGTGATGACGTTGACCGAGGGGCGTTGGGTGGCGATGATGAGATGGATGCCGGCGGCGCGGGCGAGCTGGGCCAGGCGGGCGATGCTTGTCTCGATTTCAGCCGGGGCGACCATCATGAGGTCGGCGAGTTCGTCGATAATCGCGACGATGTACGGGAGGCGATCCGGAATTTCGATTTCGTCGTTTGCGAGCGGATCGACGCCGTCGAGTGCGGTCTGGCCGTCGGGCGGGGGCGCTTCGACCTTGCCGCCCTTCTTTCGACCGTTGAAACCGACGATATTGCGGACGTTGGCCTTGGCGAATATCTGGTAGCGCTGTTCCATCTCGCCGAGGAGCCATTTCAGGGCGGCCGGCACCTTCTTGGGTTCGGTCACGACCGGAATCAGCATGTGCGGCAGCGAATTAAAGATCTTCAACTCGACGACCTTGGGGTCGACCATGATCAGCCGGAGATCCTTTGGGCTCTTCGAATAGAGAATCGAGGCCACGATGGAATTGATGCAGACGGATTTGCCCGAGCCGGTGGCGCCGGCAATTAGCAGGTGGGGCATTTTCGACAAATCCGAGATGAGCGGTTTGCCGGAAACGTCCTTGCCGAGTGCGATCGGGATTTCCGACTTCACGTCGGCCCAGTCCTCGCTCTCGAGGAGCTCGCGCATGCCCACAGGGGTGGGGTGTTGATTGGGTACCTCGACACCGACGGCAGCCTTGCCGGGGATGGGAGCGAGGATGCGGACGGACTGGGCGCGCATGCCGAGCGCGATGTTCTTGTCGAGCCCGGCGATTTTTTCGACACGCACGCCAGCGGCGGGCACGATTTCGTACCGGGTGATGACCGGGCCGACGTGAATTTCGCCGAGTGTTACCTCGACGCCGAATTCGCCTAGAATTCGCAGGAGGTTCTCCGCATTTTGCCGATGCTCCTCCTCGCTGTTGCTCGAGGCGGGCTTGGCCTGTTCCTTCAACAGGGTGAGTGGAGGAAATTGATAGTTGGCGTCGTCGCTCTGCGGGAGGGAAATCTTGGCTGCCTTCTTCGGCTCCTCGGGCTTGACGATATTGAGCTCAACTTTACCGGCGGCAGCGACCAGCAGCTCTTTCGTGTCAGTCGCGGTCTCGCCCGCGGCTGGCTTGGCCGTGCCGAGTTTCAAGGGTGCGGGAACCGGTTTTGGTTCCGGCTTGGGGGGCGGCGGGGCGGCGGGAACCGGCTTGGCGGCCTTGGCGGGATCTTCGGGCGCGGGTTCGGTGGTGCGCGCAGCCGGGCCCTTGGCGAGCGGGTCTTCCGCGGATTTTGGGACGAAGGTCTTTTTTCCACTTGGACCGACCGGTCCCGGAGCGGCTGAAGGTGCGGCGGCGGCGCTGGCGGCCACGGTGGCGGCGGCGGTTTTCTGTTTGGCCTTGGCCTCTTTCTCTTTCCGCCGAAGTTCCTCGGCATCGGCCTTCAGTTTGGCGCGTTCCGCCCGCCAGGCGCCGAAATTCGTGAAGATTTTTTCGAATTCGCCCGCAATGTCCCGCATGAAGATGAACAGGAGGGAGCCGCAATAGACCGTGCCGAAAATCAGTCCTGTGCCGAACGGCCCCATAGCGTCGGCGAGCATCTTGTGATAGAGGGTGAATCCGACGAGCCCGCCGTAGCCGTGCGGGAAATAGTCGCTGCCCCACTTGGCGTCGTTGAACATCGCGAGCAGCACGGACAGCGAGAGACACGCAAATACCATCGCAATCGAGCGCGTGCCGGTGAGGTGTTTGGAATTCCGCACCGAGGTGTAGAGCATCCAGAGCAGGAAGAACGGCACGAGCCACGTGCTGAAGCCGATCGCAAACAACATTGCCCAGACGGAATTGGCTCCCCAGATGCCGGCGGGGTTTTTCAGCGTCGGCGCGGTGGTCTTGAAACTGCTCTGGGCGGGATCGTAGGTCACGATTGCCACGAGGAGGAACAGACCGGCCGCGAAGCAGATCAGGGCCATCAGCCAGTTTGGCCGGTAGCGTGCCGCCTGGAAAGAAGGACCGTCGTTTGAGTTTGAAGTCTCTGACTTGCGCATTTGAGTGAGCCGACTGCGAAATTGGTGCGGATTCCAAGCTAACGAGACAGGTGGTCAAATGTAAACACCCCCGCGTCCTTTTCACAAAAAACTCGTCAATCATTCATGCGCGATCTCCTTCGATTTCAGCCCTTGTATCAGGAGCGCGTGTGGGGCGGACGCGCCCTTGAGACTGCGCTCGGTCGCGTTTTGCCCGCGGGCGACCCGATTGGCGAAAGCTGGGAGGTGGTCGATCGTCCGGAGGCCCAGTCTATCGTCGAGGACGGTTCGCTGAAGGGACAATCATTGCGCAGTGTGCTGGCGCGGCACGCCGCCGACGTCATGGGGCCGGGCTGGCCCGCCGAACGGCCGTTTCCAATTCTGATCAAATGGTTGGACTGCCGCGAACGGCTCAGCCTGCAGGTGCATCCGCCGGCCGCAGTGGCGGGGGAACTGAAAGGCGAGCCGAAAACCGAAAACTGGTACATCGCGCACACGGCGCCGGACGCGAAGCTGATCGTCGGCCTGAAGCGCGGCGTGACGCGCGAACATTTTGAACGGTCGATTGGCGACAACACCGTCGATCAATGCGTGCACCGTTTCAACGTGGCCGCCGGCGATTCGATTTTGGTGCACAGCGGACAGGTCCACGCGATCGATGCGGGCAACCTGATCCTCGAGATCCAGCAGAATTCGGACACGACCTACCGGGTTTATGACTGGGGCCGGGTGGGGCTCGACGGGATGCCCCGGCAACTTCACATCGCGCAATCGCTGCGGTCGATCGACTGGAACGATTTTGAGCCGGTTCCCCTCCGGGCGGCGCCGACGTCCGGGATGATCGCGGAATGTGCCGAGTTTCAGATTCGCCGGGTGGTGCTTGGCCCGGGGGAGCGCATTCATCTGCGGGCGGGTGAGCAGCCCCGTTTACTGAGTGTGGTCAGTGGTGCCGTCCGCAACGCCGTTGAGGGTGTTTCGGGATCCCGAGCACCGGTCAGCCACCGGCTCAACCGGGGAGACAATGTCCTTCTGCCGTATGCCGGCGCCTTCACCTTCTCGGCCGAGGTCACGACCATCCTGTTAATCACGGAGAGTTTTGCGGGTTGATCCTGATCCCATTGGGGAACTCGGGCCTTCGGAGCCGCAGGAAACGATTTTGGCTAGTTGTGTACCTGCGCGCTTGAAGAATGGCGGGAGTCGTAGTTGAGTCAGAGGCCTTTTGCATGATGCCCGAGACTGAAAACACCGACCCTGCGTCCAACACCACGCCTTCCGCCTCGCCGGATGCCGGCCAAACCGCGCCCGACCTGACGGCGCAGCTCGCGACCGCCAAGGCGGAAGCGGCGGCCAACTACGACAAATTTGTCCGGACGGCCGCAGACTTGGAGAATTTCCGTCGTCGGGCGATGCGGGAGAAGGACGAACTGCGCACCGCCGCGACCGGGCGCGTGCTCGAGGACATCTTTCCGGTGCTCGATACCCTGGCGCTGGCCGTCTCGGCCGCCAAGCAGCCGAACGCCGACGTCAAGTCGCTCGTCGGTGGCGTGGAAATGGTCCTTTCCCAGTTCAAGGCGGCGCTGGCCGGCCACGGACTGAAAGAAATTAATCCGGTGGGGCAGCCCTTCGACCCGCACCAACACGAGGGTATTTCGCATCAGCCCAGCCAGTCCGTGAAGGAAGAACATGTGCTCACTGTCGTGCGCACCGGCTATTCGCTCAACGGTCGCCTGCTCCGCCCGGCCGCCGTGGTCGTGTCGAGCGGTCCCGCGAAAGGAGAAAAGGCTTAGCCAGAGCGGCCGTCATTCCGACGGTCCTCCCTCATACCGCCGGTCGGGCTTCTAGGCCGCGACCCCAATTCAACATGGCCAAGGACGATTATTACGAACTGCTCGGAGTGCAAAAAGGCGCCACTGCGGACGAGATGAAAAAGGCCTATCGCAAGAAGGCCGTGCAGTTTCATCCGGACAAGAATCCCGGCAACAAGGAGGCGGAGGAAATGTTCAAGAAGGTTTCTCACGCCTACGAGGTGCTGAGCGACCCGGAAAAGCGCGCCGCCTACGACCGGTACGGAGCGGCGGCATTTGAAGGTGGCGGCGGAGGCGTGCCGCGCGGTCCGGGCGGAGCCGGCGGCGGTTTTCACGACCCGTTCGACATTTTCCGCGAGGTCTTTGGCCAGCAGGGTGGCGGCGGCGGTGGGGGGATTTTCGACGAGATGTTCGGCGGCGGTGGCGGTCGCGACGGCAACCGCGATGGCGCCGACCTGCGGTACGATCTCGAGATTTCCCTCGAGGAGGCCGCGCGGGGGGTCGAGAAGGAGATTTCTTTCCGCAAGAACATGAGCTGCGACCGCTGCGAAGGCACCGGAGCGGAGCCAGGTTCGAAGAAAATCACGTGTCCCACCTGCCGTGGAGCTGGGCAGGTTCGCCGTTCGGGCGGAATCATCACGTTTACCCAGACCTGTCCCTCCTGCGGCGGCGCCGGGAGCAAGGTCGAACGACCCTGTTCCGCCTGTCGGGGCGAAGGTCGCGTGGCCAAGAACACGAAGCTCAACGTCCGCATTCCTCCGGGCGTGGACATCGGATCGCGACTGCGTTCTTCGGGCAACGGCGAGGCCGGCCTCGCGGGCGGGCAACCGGGCGATCTCTACATCGTGCTCTCGGTGAAAGAGCACGAGCTCTTCGAGCGGCAGGGCGAGGACCTGTACTGCGAGATACCGATCAAATTCACCCTCGCCGCCCTGGGCGGCAACATTGAGGTGCCCACACTGTCGGGCAAGGCGTCACTCAAGATTCCCGCCGCCACCCCGAGCGGTACGACCTTCCGTCTGCGCGGCAAGGGCATGCCCAACCTGCGGGGCGGAACGCCGGGCGACCAACTCGTCCGCGTACAGGTGGAGGTACCGCAGTCGCTGACGGCGGATCAGCGCCGGATCCTCGAGGAATTCGCCCGAGTCAGCGGCGATGCCAACGAGCCGACATCGAAGTCGTTTTTCGAGAAGGCGAAGAAGTTCTTCTGATCGCCGTCCGCGTCTCGCCAAAAACTACCCTTGGTTTTTGGCCCGGCCCAGAACGACGTCCAACCAGACCGCGATTGTCAGTACTGCGCCGCGGGCGATGAATTTGATTTCTGGAGACACGGCAAGGAGCGTCATGCCATTGAGCAGGGCCGTCATGATCAGCGCGCCGAAAATCACGCCACCGACCGTGCCGCGTCCCCCACGCAGTGCGGTGCCGCCGATTACGCAGGCGGCAATGGCGTCGAGTTCCATCAGGTCGCCCACCGTCGTGGTCGAAGCGCCGGAGTAGGCCGTGGTCATGAAGCCGGTGAGCGCGACGGTGACACCCATCAACAGGTACGCGCCGATGAGCACGCGGTTCACCGCGATTCCCGAGAGCACCGCGGCCTCCTCGTTTCCGCCGATGGCGTAAAGGTAACGGCCGAACGGGGTATGTTGCGTCAGAAAATAAACAATCCCGGCGGTCGATCCGAAAATCAGCAGGGAGAGCGGTACTCCGCGAAACTGGTTGCACACCGCGACGAGGCCGATGACGCCAAGCGCGGTCCCGAGCCACCGGGCGACCGCCTGACGGGGCGAAGGCACAGTCAGGCCGTGGGCGAGCCGTGCCTGGCGGCCGCGCCAGGTCAGGACCCCCAGTGTCGCGACGATTCCGCCCGCGATCGCCAGGCCGACGCTCCCAGGCAGGTAAAAGGTCGTCAGTTGCGAGTAGAGGTTGTCCTGATCGCCGCGTGCGACCGGCACGGTCGAGTTTTGGATCACGAGCCAGAAGAGTCCCTTGAAGATGAGCAGCCCGCCGAGCGTGATGATGAACGACGGAATGCGCTCCCGTACGATGAGGGCACCCATCAGCGTCCACAGTATGACTGCGACGACGAGGGCGATGAGCATCGCGACGGGGGCGGGCCAGCCGTGTTGGAACACCAGCACGGCCGCGATTCCGCCAATCAATCCGACGCCGCTGCCCGCCGAGAGATCGATCTGCCCCGTGAGCAAAATCAAGAGCATCCCCAGTGCGAGGGTCCCGGTGATGGAAAATTCCACGATGAGCTGCGTGAGGTTGCGCGGCCCGAGAAACGCGCTTTCGCGCAGCGCGAAGAACGTGCAAATGCCAGCGAGGGCGAGCGGCATCGCGAAGTTCTGGAGCAGGTGGCGGGGCTTCATCGGGAAGTTGGACCAAGCGTGGGTCTAGGCCGCAGCAGCGCGTTTCATCGCCGCCGCCAGCAACGCTTCCTGGGAAAACTCGGCGCGGGGAAACTCTCCCCCGATTCTCCCTGCGGCCAGCATGATAATCCGGTCGCTCATGCCCATGAGTTCAGGGAGTTCACTGGAGACGAGCAGGACGCCTTTGCCCTCTTCCGTGAGCCGGTTGATGAGTTCGTAGACTTCGAGCTTCGCCCCGACGTCGATGCCCCGCGTTGGTTCGTCGAGCAGGACGACGGTGGGCTCCGTCATGAGCGCCTTGCCCAGCACGACCTTTTGCTGGTTGCCGCCCGAGAGACCGCCCACGCGCGCGTGTTGGCCCGGTGCTTTCACGCGCAGTGAGTCGAAGAAATGTTGGTTGCGCACCTGTTCGGCGGGAAGGTCGATTCGGCCGGTGTGGGTGAATGCGTGCAGGTGGGAAAGCGAGAGGTTGAATCCCACGGACTGTTCCAACACCAGCCCGTAGCGCTTGCGATCTTCGGTCACGAGTACCAGGCCGCGGGCGATCGACTCGCGCGGTGTCGGCGCGGCGTGCGGTGCGCCGTTCACCCTGACTTCGCCGCCGAGGCGATGGCCCCAGGCGCCGAACAAATTCATGAGCAGCTCGGTGCGTCCGGCCCCCATGAGGCCGCCGACGCCCAACACCTCACCGGCTCGGAGCGCAAAGGAGACGTCGCAAAGAAAGGGAGGCGCGCCGCGCGCGGGCGCGACGTTGAGATGGCTCACCTCGAGCAAGGCCGGCGCGCCGCCGGCGGAAGAGGAGAGAGCTCTGACTGGCGCCCTGCGCTTGGGAAACAGATCCGCGATTTCTCGCCCGACCATATGCTTGATCACGAGCGGCAACGTGGCCGCGGTGGTGTCGAGCGTGGTGATGCTCGCGCCGTCCCGCAGCACAGTGACCCGATCAGCGATGGCAAAAACCTCGTCGAGCTTGTGCGAGATGTAGATGCACGCGGTGCCTTGGGTGCGAAGGCGCCGCAGGTGTTCCAGCAGCACGGCGACTTCCTGGCCGGTGAGTGCAGCGGTCGGTTCGTCGAGCACGAGCACACGCGTCTGCTTGTCCATCGCGCGTACGATTTCGAGCAGCTGCTTTTGGCCAATGCCCAGTGTCCGCACTGGCGCATCGGGCGAAATCGTCAGTCCGAAATCGGCCAGCAACGCGGCCGCGCGGCGATGCATCTCCGGCCAGTCGACGCGGAGGCCGCTTCGCGGCGCTCGTCCGAGAAAAATATTTTCCGCCACGCTGAGTTCGTCGACGAGCGCGAATTCCTGGGTGATAACGGCGATGCCCGCCGCCTCCGCGTTGCGCACGGAGTGGAATGCGGCCAGGCGACCGTCGACGAGCAACTCCCCCTCGTAGCTCCCGTACGGATGAATCCCTGCGAGCAGCTTGATCAGCGTCGACTTGCCCGCGCCATTCTCGCCGCAGACCGCGTGGATTTCTCCGGGACGCAACTCGAAGTCGACGCCGTTGAGCGCCACAACGCCGGCGAAGCGCTTGGTGAGCGCGTGCGCGGCGAGCAACGGTGCCATCGGGGTGGGCAGGTCCGGTGCGCGTCCTACTTCAAATCCGCCGCCCGGTGGAATCCGTCGGCGACGACCGTCGAATGGAGGTTCTCCTTGTCGACGGAGATAACCTTCTCGAAAATCGACGGAACCTGCTTCGCCCCATTGTCGAGCGTGGCGCTGGTGGCCGGCTTTTTCCCTTTCGCGACATCGACCGCCACCCGGGCCGCGAGGGCCGCGAGATTCTTCAAGGGTTTGTAGACGGTCATCGCCTGGGTGCCGCGGAGGATGCGCTGGCAGGCGGCGAGATCGGCATCCTGCCCGGTGACGAGCACCTTGCCGGCGAGCCCGTCCTCCTGCAGCGCCTGAATTGCGCCGCCGGCGGTGCCGTCGTTGGAGACGACGACGGCGTCGATGTTGCGCCCAGATTTCGTGATCGCGGCGTTCATGATTTTTTTGGCGTTCTCCGGCTTCCAGTCGAGGGCCCAGTCTTCGTGCACGACCTCGATTTTCCCCGCCTTGATCAACGGCAGGAGGATGTTGTCCTGTCCCTGCTTGAAGAGCTTGGCGTTGTTGTCGGTCGGCGCGCCGTAGATCCGTACGATGCGGGCGGTGCGGCCCGCTGGCAGGCGGGCCGCAGCGTAACCGCCCTGGGCCTCGCCGACCTTCACGTTGTCGAAGGTGAGGTAGTAGTCGATGTTCGCGTTGAGGATGAGGCGATCGTAGGCGACGACGGGAACCTTGGCGTCGTTGGCGGACTTCACCGCGCGGGTCATCGCGGCGCCGTTGTGGGGCACGATGACGAGCACGTCGACGTTGCGGCTGATCAGCGATTCGACGTCGCGCACCTGGCGGGTGTCGTCGCTGTTGGCCGACTGCACGATGACGGTGGCGCCGAGTTTCTTCGCCTCCTCGATGAAGGTGTCGCGATCGCGCTGCCAGCGTTCCTCCTTGAGCGTGTCGAGGGAGAGGCCGATCACGGGCCTTTTCTTGGACGCAAAGGCGGTCGCGGCGAACGCGAGGAGGAGCAGGGCGGGAGCGAGCAGGGTTTTCATGAGCACGTCAGGCGGGATAACCGAATGGACAACGACTGTCCGGAGCGTGAGGCTTGTGATGCCGTGACACTCGACAACCCAAAACTGTATTCGCTGTCCGACGCCGTGGCGCGCCGTGAGCAACTGCGCGTGGCGGGCCGCCGCGTTGTACTGACGAACGGCATTTTCGATCTGCTGCACACCGGCCACCTTTATTACCTTCAAAAGGCCCGCGCGCTGGGTGACGCGCTCTTCATCGCGCTCAACGGCGACGCCAGCACACGCGCGCTGAAAGGGCCGTCACGCCCGGTCCAGACTGAGACGCAGCGCGCGTACGCGCTCGGCGCACTCGCGTGCGTGGACGCGGTCTTTGTTTTCCATACACCCCGGCTGGATGCGGAGATTCGCGCGATCCGGCCGGACGTCTACACGAAGGCGGGCGACTACACGCTGGAAAAACTTGATCCAGGAGAACGTGCGGCGCTCGAAGCGGTGGGGGCGAGGATCGAGTTCATGCCGTTCCTGCCGGGCTTCAGCACGACGCAGTTGATCGCGCGGATCAAGGCGGCGGGGGAAGTGTGAACTTGCGGATGCGCCGCACCGTGGCCACGTTTCGACGATGAGCGTTCTTCGACGCGATTGACACTCATGCGCATCGTCATTCTCGGTTCCGGCCGCGGCTCGAATGCCGCGGCGATTCTCGAAGCCCAACAGGCGGGCCGGCTCGGCCGCGCCCGGGTCGCCGCAATTTTTGCGGACAAGCCCGACGCCGGCATCCTCGCGCTCGGGCCGCGCTTCGGTGTACGGAGCGAGTTTGTCGATCCGGCGCCGTTCAAGACCAAGCTCGAGGGCGAGGGCGAGGCGCGTTTCATCGCCGCGGTGAATTCCGCGCAGCCCGACCTCGTGGTGCTCGCGGGTTTCATGCGCGTCATCAAGCCGGGATTCCTGAACGCCTTTGTCGGAAAAATCATCAACCTCCACCCGAGCCTTCTCCCGAGTTTCCCGGGGCTCGACGGCATCGGCCAGGCATTCCGGCGCGGCGTAAGAATCACCGGCTGCACCGTGCACTATGTCACGCCGGAGGTCGACGGCGGCCCGATTCTCGACCAGGCGTCCGTGCGCATCGAACCGGGCGATACGCTCGAGTCGCTCGCGGCCAAAGTGCACGCTGCCGAACACGCGCTCCTGCCGGCGGTGATCGCCCGGTTGAGTGAACGCGATTAGTCGGTACGGCCGCGACCGGTGAGGTCGCTCAGGTTCTCGGCTTCGTGATTTCAGCGATCCGATCGGGCGTGGCTTCGACGCGCTCGAGACGCGGATAACGCAGTCCGCCATGATAGTCCACTTTCACGGTGTTGAAGGTGGCGCCGCTCTGCACAATCAGCTCGATCGGCGTGGCCACGTCCTTGGCGGCCGCAATCGCATCCTTCAGAATGTCGGCGCTGAACTTGTCGCCGTTGACGGCGATGAGTTTCATGCCCGGCCTCAAAGGCGGGGCTCTGCCACAGCACATCCTTCAGCGTGCCCGCGTTGTCGCCGGCGTCGATCTGAACACCCAGCGAGTCCATCAGGTCGGTGTTTTTCCAGGTTTTCTCTCCGGCCTTGAAAAGGTCGGTTGGTTTGTCCGTGAAGGTGAGTTTCCAGCCGCCGCGCGTGAGGCCGCCGAGCGGAGCGGCGGCCGCGGTTGAGTCGAGCCGGCTTCGAAAAAAGCCCGCCCAGTCGTGGGGTTGGACTTTCTTCAGCGCGGCGACGACGTCGTCGAACGAGTAGGTGACCACGGCTTGACTGCCGTCGTTGATGCCGAAGAAGGCCCGGACGAAATCATCGAGCGAGCGCGCTCCGCCGCTCAGTTCACGGATGGTCGTGTCCGCATCGAGCCAGATGAGTTCGCCCTCGTCGTAAAAATCGACGCCCCGGCGCCAGTTCTGCCAGGCGCCCGACGTGTTGTAGAGAATCTGGGCCTCGTCAGCCGTGTCCTGCAGCGGACGCCAGGTGCGGCCTTTCACGCCGCTCATGCGGGCGGCGACAATCGCGAGGTTGTCGCGATACTGCTCGGTCGTCCACCGTTGGGTGCGTGCGGTGAGCACGTTGCCGAGATATTCGGTCAGGCCCTCGTAAACCCAGAGCAGGTCGCCCTTCATCGGCACATTGAAGTTCGGCGTGGTCAGGCTCGCCGGTCGGCGGAACTTGCCGTTCCACGAATGCACGTACTCGTGCGGCAGCAGGCTGGCCCCGCGCAGGTGCGCGTCGGAGTCAGTGAAATATTCCGCCCCAAGGCGGTCATCGCTCGACTGGTGGTGTTCCAGGCCGAAGTGTCCGGTGCTGTCGGAGAGCGTGAACAGGAAATCGTAGTGCCCGTAGTGCCGGGAACCGAACAGCGCATGCGCCTGGCCAATCAAGGCGCGGTGCCGCGTGAGCTGTTCATCGGTGATCACGAGATTTTCCGGGCGGTCCGCGACGATGTTGAGATGGGCCGACGGGGTGACGCCGGGAGCAAGATCGAGGCGCTTGAAGTTCTTCCCGGCGATGAGGGGTGAATCGACGAAGGTTTCGAAATCGGTGGGCTTGAACTCGACGCGGCCATCCGCCTCCCGTTCCCGTTCGAGAGCGGTCGCGAAGCCCCAGCCGGCGGGCAACTTTGTGCTCGGCCGAATCATCACGCGACGGGCGAAATACCCTGCGGGATAAAAGGCCAGCTGGTTCCACTCGATTACGAGGAGCCGCGGAGTCACGGAGGCGCTCGCGCCGAATTCACCGCCACCTCCCGGCGATAGAAATTGGAAATCAACTTCGACGGCGGTCGCCCCGGGCGGCACGTCGATCCGGAGTGTGAACATGTCCACGAGGTCGCGCCGCCACGGGATGCGTTTTCCGCCCGCGGTTATGACAAGTCCGGTCACGCCGTCGAGCGTCCCGGTCGGGCCGTGTTCGCCGGGGATCCATTTGGGATAATGAAGCGCCATCGGACCCGGCTTGGCCGGAATGATTTCATGGATGCGGAAAATCTTGTGCCCGACGTCGCTGAGGTCGGCGCTCAGGGCGATCGTTCCGGGGAACGGCTGATCCAGCGGATCGACTGGCTGCGCGAGAACCGGCGCGGCCAGGGCCACGAAAGCAAACGTGAGATGAACCCTGCGAACGAGGTGGAGCATGGGCGGGAGCTAGCAAGGCTGGCCCGCGCACGGCGAGGCAAAATGCGTTTGCGCGCCTCGGCGTCACGCGTGAATCTGGCGATGCGGCGCTCTCTGACATGCTTCCCTCCATTCTCATTATTGAAGACGAGCCGGCGATTGCGGACACGCTCATCTATGCGCTGAAGACCGAGGGTTTTGCCCCCGAATGGTGCGCGACAGGCCGCGCGGGTCTCGTTGCGCTGGCGATCCGCCCGTTTGCCCTGGTCGTGCTCGATGTCGGCCTGCCGGATGGGAACGGGTTCGAAATCTGCAAACAAATCCGGGCGCGCTCGCCGGTGCCGGTCATTTTTCTCACCGCCCGCAACACCGAGCTCGACCGCGTGCTCGGTCTTGAGCTGGGAGGCGACGACTATCTCGCCAAACCCTTCAGCCCCCGCGAACTCACGGCGCGGGTGAAAGCGGTCTTGCGCCGCACTCAGGCGAACCCGGCCGTTCCGGTGGTAACGCCAGCGTCTGGTGCGCCGGCCCTTTGTCATCCAATGAATGACAAACCGTCCGGGTCAGGTGCGGAGTGGGTGGTCGACGAGGAGCGGTATGTCATCCGGTTTCGGAGTGTCGCACTGGATCTCACGCGTTACGAGTTCCGGCTGCTGAAGGCGTTTGTAGCCAAGCCGGGCCGGGTGTTTTCGCGTGATCAGCTGATGGCGGCGGCGTGGGAGGATCCGGGAGCGAGCCTCGATCGGACGGTCGACGCGCACGTCAAGACGCTGCGCGCCAAGCTCCGGGCGGTCGCGCCCGACGTCGATCCGATTCAAACCCACCGCGGGCTCGGGTATTCCCTGCGCGCGGCGATGTAAGGCGCGGTGAAAATTCGCACGGCAATCTTCGGTGTCTACGTGGCGGCGTCGGCCATCGGCTTTGCGGCGGTGGTGGCGTTGATGCTCCGCGATGTGCGGCTGCGCTATGTGGAATCGATGCGGCGGACGATGGGGGACACGGCGGCGTTTCTCGCGGTGTTTGTGACGCCGGAAGGTGCGGTGGATGCCGGATGGGCCGGAAAACTTGCCACGCTGCCGCCCAAGGCGGACCTGTTGCGTGTCTTCGCTTGCGATCGTGACGGGCGGGTGATTTTCGATTCGGCGCAGGGGCGCGACGTGGGCGCGGTCTACGGGTGGCCGATGCGCGGCGGTGGACGGGCGGCCTCGGAAAATTATTCGGTGTCAAATGTGGCTGAGGTCGCGGGCGAGCTGCGGGTGGCGGCGCCGGTCCGCCGCGCCGGCGAATTGATCGGCTGGGTCGGAGTGGGGCGCTCGCTCGACACCGTGACCGAAGGCGTGAGCAAGGCGCGGCGGGAACTCGTCACCTCACTTGGGTTGGTAGCGATCGTGATGGTTGGCGCCGGTTGGTGGATCGCGACACGGCTCACGCATTCGCTCGAGCGACTGACGGACTACGCGCTGGCGGTGCGGGACGGCCGGGCCGTTTCGCCGCCGCCTTCCCGTGCCGCCGAGGTGAGAGCCCTCGCGCGGGCGTTTGAGGAGATGCGGGTGGCACTGGAGGGCAAGGCCTACGTGGAACGTTATACGCAGGTGCTCGCCCACGAGTTCAAGGCGCCGCTCACCTCGATTCGCGGCGCGGCGGAACTCCTCGGGGAAAATCCTCCCGAACCGGACCGCGCGCGCTTTCTCGCCAATCTGCGCACGGAGTCGGAACGGTTGCAGCGCATCGTAGAGCGTTTGCTGGAATTGGCTGCGTTGGAGTCGCGGCGGCAGACCCGGCTGGAGACGCTCGATTTGGTGGAGGTCGTACACGAGGCCCGCGCTGCGGCGGAAGTCGTGGCGGCACAGCATCAGGTGCGGATCGAAGTTGCGGGCGCGATTGCGATTCGCGTGCGGGGTGACCGGTTTCTGCTCCTCCAGTCGATTGGCAATCTCGTGCAAAACGCCGTCGAATTTTCCCCGCCGAATGGAGTTGTTTCTCTTTCCCTACAGAGCGCCGGCGGTTGCGCGACGATCATCGTGGACGACAACGGTCCGGGCGTGCCGGACTACGCGATCGAAAAAGTCTTCGAGCGCTTCTTTTCGCTGCCACGTCCCGGGACGGGGCGGAAGAGCAGCGGCCTCGGTCTGAGCATCGTGCGTGAGGTCGCCCGGCTCCACGGCGGTGAGGTGACGCTGAAGAATCGCGGTGACGGCGGCGTGCGGGCGGTGCTGAACCTTCCGCTGGCGTAGCCGGTTTTCGCCGCGAATTCACACTCGCTTCACACTGGCTTCATTCGAAGCCGTCAGAGTGGGGGCATGGAACCTCCACCGCTTGTCCCGTCCCGCCATCGCCTCGACCGCCGTAATGCGGTCACGCTGAAACTGCTCTTCATCGCCGCCCTGGTGCTGTTGCTGCAGATTCCCTTGCACCTCGTGAACACGCTGCGCCAGGAACGCGGCGAGAATCGGGCCCGAACCCCCGGTTTTTCGCTTTCCAGCGCGACCACCGGCCGTCCGGGCAGCGGAATGTCTCTGCCCGCGGATGTGCGTTTCGACGGCTACCGGATGGTGGAGCGTTCGCTCAAACACGATGTGCTCGTGCTGGCGCTCGTGTTCACGGCGTTCTTTCTCTTCGAGATGCTCGCGGATCTTCGGCTGCACGTGGTGCACTACAGTCTCGTGGGCGCGGCGCTGTGCCTGTTTTATCTCGCGATGCTCGCTTTGGGAGAGGTGATGCCGCCGGGGCCGGCCTACGCGTTGGCGGCCGTGGCTTCGTCGGCGCTCATCACGCTCTACAGTGCCGCCGTGCTGCGGACGTGGACGCGGGCGTCGTTGATTGCGGGGCTGCTGGCGGCGGTCTACGGAATCCTGTTCGTGGTGCTGCGGATGGAGGAATCTGCCCTGCTCGCCGGAACCGGAGCCCTCTTCGCCGCGCTCGCGGCGGTGATGTTTTTCACCCGGCACATCGACTGGCAGGCGCGGGATGCGGGAGCAACGGCGAGTCCCGCGACGGAGGGAACGACATGACCTGGCGGCCGAAACGTGTTCCGCGGCTATGGTGCGCTCTACAGGGACTGCTACCGTTGGAGCACGGCTTCGCCGTGCAGGGCGCGGAACGGTTGCTGGTTCCCGGGACAGCGGCTCCTGAAAACGTGCCGGGCGGTCGAATTCGCGTTGCGGCTGGGCAGCCGACCGTAAACGGTCGGCCTCGCGATGCTGTTTGAAATCAAAGCCGAGATCCCCGCGATGCGGGCGAACGCCACCGATGAGTTGCTGCTCGAGCATGCGATGGAGAATTGGAGCGTGCTCGAGGATGTCATCGTGAAACGCGCCTGGCTCGTCGGCATCTGTGCCGACGAACACGAGGCCCGCGCGCAATGGAGCGCGCTTGCGCCACTGCTGGCGGCAGCAGGCGTCGAGCCGACGGCGCCGCCGATCGAACGCGCCCTGGCCGACGCCGACTGGCGCGACAGCTACAAGGCTCATTTTCACGCGTGGCAATTTGGCTGTCTGCATTGGGTTCCGGTGTGGGAGCGCGAAAAATTCACGCTGCCTCCGGGTGACGCGGTGCTGTGGCTCGACCCGGGGCTCGCGTTTGGTACTGGCAACCACGAGACGACACGGTTGTGCGTCGAACGGCTGGTGACATTGGCCAAGCAGAGAGGGACGACGGGCCGGCTGATCGACGCCGGCTGCGGCTCCGGCATCCTCGCCTTGTCGGCGGCGCTGCTCGGTTTTGGTCGGGTCGTCGGCTTCGACAACGACCCCGAGGCGATTCGGATCAGCGAGGAAAATGCGGCACTCAACGGGCTGGCAGGTCGCGTTCACTTTTTGGTCGCGGATCTGGTGACCGGACTCGCGAACGAAGTGGGAACGGCCGATGTGTTGCTCGCGAACATCCAGGCGGACGTTCTGATGCGTTTTGCCCCCGGGTTGGTGAGCGCGGTCGCACCGGGCGGTACGCTGGTGCTGAGTGGAATTCTGGCGCAGGAAAATGGACAGGTGCGAGGGGGCTTCGAGGCGCTGACACGTGGCTGGACCATTGACGCCCGGATCATGGGTGAGTGGAGCGATGTCGTCCTGACGCGGCCGCGATAACGGCCGGGGTGGTGACAGAGCAGTGTCTTGCTACGGAAACAGCGACAGTTGCTCACGCTGTACGGCGGCCAGTCGGGTAAGAAATTCCGTCCGGCTGATCTCCCGTGCTCCAAGCAAGGCGAAGTGGGGCGTGAGTTGTTGGATGTCGAGCCACGTCGCGCCGCGGGCACTGAGATGGCCGATGAGGTGAAGCACGCACAATTTCGAGACATCGGCGATGTGATGAAACATGCTTTCGCCGGTAAACACGCCTCCGGAGGTGACGCCGTAGAGGCCGCCGACGAGTTTTTCTCCATCCCAGGCCTCGACGCTATGGGCGTGCCCGAGCCGGTGAACTTCAAGATAGGCTGCGATCATCGGCGGCGTGATCCAGGTGCCGTGCTGGGCGGGGCGCGGGGCTGCGGCGCAGGCCTGGATCACCGCCGGGAATGCGTGGTCGACCGTGAAGCGGAGGGCGCTATGCGCGCGCTGGGAGCGGCGGAGATTGCGCGGGATGTGCAATGCGGTGAATTCGAGGATCGCGCGGCGAGGTGGGCACACCCAGGGGATCGGGCTGAAGCGGCCGGAATCGGGCCACGGAAAAATTCCGTGTCGATAAGCCGAGATGATCCGCTCCGGCGACAGGTTGTAGTCCAGTGCGACGAGACCGAGTTCGTCGGAGGGTGAGGGGTTTGGCCATTCCGGATCGCGCATGCGGCAGGTGTCGCGATTGATTTTGCGCACCGCGGCCATGGCGTCGAGGCTGGGCGTTTGATGAAGTGCACCACGGCATGTTTGCTCCAGAGTCTGTTCCTCCTTGCTCCAGGAATCGGCGACGGGCTGCTTCAGGCGGACGAAGTGTGGCTTACGCCGGAGCGGTTCGGCGTGACTCCCGGGGCCACAATGGCGTTTTCGATGACGTCAGGAGTCGCTTTTCGCGCCGGAACGATTGCGGTGAGTCCCCGCGAGGCCGAGCGGGTCGTGGCGCGTTTGGGCAACGAGATGCTGGCGACCGTGGTATCGGGCGAAAAGACATCTCCGTTTTCCATCACCGTGCCGCGACCGGGTTTTGTGGTGTTGTCGCTCGAGCTGAAGGGACAGACGATTGATCTGCCGTTTGATCGGGTAGAGGCGCGGCTTCGGGCGATTCGAGCGAGCGCGGCGCTGCGCGAAGGGTGGGCGGAGGCAACGGGTTCGGGGCGTTGGCGGGAGACCGAAGTGAAACGGGCGACGGCGTTCGTGCGGGTGGGTGAACCCGAGGCCGGTGACCGCGGGTGGGCTGTGCCGTTGAGGCGGGGACTGGAGGTGGTTCCGGAAAGAGATCCGACGGTAATGCGGGCGGGCGAGGAGCTTCCGGTCAGGGTTCTGAGCGCCGGCCTGCCGGTGGCGGACTTCGCGCTCGCTTTTGTGTCGTGGGAGGAAAAATACGAACATGTGGTTGTCACCGATGAAGCGGGCCGCGCTTCGGCGCCGCTCGAAATTGCGGGGCGATGGTTGCTGCGTGGCACGCGCCTGATTCGTTCGAATACGGCGGGACGGGATTGGGAGAGCGAAACCACCGCGCTCGTGGTTGAGGTGAGATGACTTTCTTCGGACGGAAATGCGCGCGCTTTTCTTCCGGAGTGTCGGTTGTAATGCCTTGCGTAGGTGCGAGGGGCGGCGCTTGGCTCGAAAAACTCGTCATGAATTCCCCCGATCCTGTGAACTTGTTGCCGGCGGTGCCGCTGGCCCCCGATGCGATGGGCGGGAGAGGGACGGAAGCCCGATTTGGCGTGCCGCGAGTTGTGCCGTCCTGGCTTTTACTGCTGATTGCGACTGTTGCGACGTCGCTTTGGGCTCACGATCCCGGCATCAGTACCGCCCAGGGAGAACTGCGGGCGGACGTGCTCGTGCTGACTACCGGTTTCTCTCCGATCGACATCCAGCACTTGTTGCCACCCGAAGCGCGGAGCGGTGAGGCCTGGACGCAAGGCGAATTCGACGCGGTCCGGGTGCAACTGCAGGTCTTGGCCCCGAAGCTTTGGGAGGTGAGGGTGGGTGAATCCCTGGTGTCACCCCGTGAGGTCCGCGTGCAATTGGTCACGGGCGACAACGTCACGTTTGAGCTCGTCTATCCGCGTGGAACCGGCGGAGAGAAACTGACCTTGCGCGCGCCGAGATTGACTTACCTGCCGGCCGGCCATCGCCAATTCGTGATTATCGCCGACGAACGCGGTTCAACCGTCGCCAAGAAACTCATCAGTGCGCGCGATTTTGCCATCGATGTTTCCTTGCCAACAACCGCGAGTGCACCGGTGAAGGAGATCGAGGAGCAGGAATCGCCGGCGTTTTTGGGATTCATCCGATTGGGCGTGGAACACATCTGGACCGGATACGACCACCTGCTGTTTCTCTTTGCCCTGCTCGTGGTGTGTCGGAGTTTCCGGTCGATTGTCACGATTGTCTCCTGCTTTACGTTGGCGCACTCGATCACGCTCGCGCTCGCGACCCTCGATGTGGTCAACCTCCCGTCACGTTTCGTGGAGCCAGCGATCGCGGCCTCCATCGTGTATGTGGGGCTGGAGAATTTGTGGCGGCGGGGCGCGGAGCCACGAGGGAGGTGGGCGCTGACGTTTGCCTTTGGCTTGGTGCACGGATTCGGGTTCGCGAGTGTGCTTCGGGACCTCGGGGTTGGGAATAGCAGCGACGGAATCGCAGTGCCGCTATTGACGTTCAATTTTGGTGTGGAATTGGGGCAGATTGTAGTCGCGTCCGCGGTGCTGCCTTTGGTGTGGCAGCTGCGAAAACACGAAAAATTCGTGACTCGCGGAGTCCCTGCCTTGTCCGCCGTTGTCGCGCTGGCCGGGCTGTATTGGTTTCTGCAGCGGACGATTCCGGCCTAGCCGAGGCAGCCGGGAACTCACTTTGAATTACGAGAACAGGTCGGTCGCCGTCCGTCCGAGAAAATCTTCCATATACGCGGTCGTGGCCTTGCCTTCGATGAAGACCGGGTCGGCCATGATGGCACGGTGGAGCGGGATGGTCGTCTTGATTCCCCGGATCAGGTACTCGCTCAGGGCGCGGTAAGCGCGCTCCAGGGCTACTTTACGGGTGGTGCCGTAACAGATGAGCTTGCCGATCATCGAATCGTAATACGGGGGAATCGTGTAGCCGCTGTAGGCGTGGGAGTCGACCCGAACGCCGT
Organism: Opitutia bacterium; assembly: GCA_947474365.1. GTDB lineage: Bacteria > Verrucomicrobiota > Verrucomicrobiia > Opitutales > Opitutaceae > ER46. The sequence goes on from CANJIU010000011.1 coordinate 127,492, forward strand.
GACCTCCGGGGGCATAATAGAGCCCGATGGTGCCGGGCGACGGGGCGAAATTGCGGGCCGGGTCCTCGGCGTTGATCCGGCATTCGATGGCGTGCTTCTCAAACTTGATGTCGCCCTGGTCAAAATCGAGTTTTTCGCCGTTCGCGATGCGGATTTGCTGTTTTATCAGGTCAATTCCCGTCACTTCTTCGGTCACCGGATGCTCAACCTGAATCCGGGTGTTCATCTCGATGAAGTAGTAATTGCCCTTGGCATCGACGAGGAACTCGATCGTCCCTGCGTTTTCGTACTCGGCAGCTTCCGCGGCTTTGATGGCGGCTTTGCCCATCTTTTTGCGAAGATCCGAGGTCAAAAACGGCGATGGGGACTCCTCGATCAGTTTCTGGTGACGCCTTTGGACAGAACAGTCGCGTTCGCCGAGATGCAGGGTCTTTCCGTTCGAATCGGCCAGAATCTGAAATTCGATATGCCGGGGCCGCTCGATGTATTTTTCGATGTAGACCGCGCCGTTCCCGAAGGCCTTTTCAGCCTCGCCGCGTGCCACATGGTACTCTTTGGCGAAGGAGACGTCGTTGTGGGCAATGCGCATTCCCCTGCCACCGCCGCCGGCCACCGCCTTGATGATGACCGGGTAGCCGATCTTCCGGGCGATTTTCACGGCATCTGCCTCGGTTTCAACCGGTCCGTCGGAACCCGGAACGATCGGTACTCCCGCTTTGCGCACGGTGTCCTTCGCGATCGATTTATCACCCATCATCTTGATGGATTTTGACTTGGGACCGATAAACTTGATGTTACACGATTCGCACTGTTCGGCGAATTTCGCGTTTTCCGAAAGGAATCCGTAGCCGGGGTGAATCGCGTCGACGTCGGCGATTTCGGCCGCACTGATGATACGATCCGCCCTTAGGTAACTGTCTGCGCTCTTGTTTCCCCCGATGCAGATCGCTTCGTCGGCCAATTGGACGTGAAGGGACTGTACATCGGCTTCGGAGTAGACGGCGAGCGTCTTGATGCCCAACTCGCGGCAGGCGCGAACGATACGTAGGGCAATTTCACCGCGATTGGCGATGAGGATTTTTTGAATCATCGAGTGAAAAGGAGTGGTGCGAGGCTTCGGTTGAGCGTCAAAACCCGTTCGCAGAGAGCGTACGAGCCGGTGCCAACCCGAGACCTCGAAACATCTCTGGGTACTTAGCCCTGCTTAATCTTGAATAAGCGTTGGCCGTATTCCACGGGTTGGCCGTTCTCAACTAACACCTCTAGGATCACACCCTTGGCTTCGGCCTGAATCTCATTCATGATTTTCATGGCCTCGATTATACAAACTACGCTGGTCTCAACAACTTTTGTATCGACGTCGGCGTAGGGCTTACTCTCGGGAGATGCTGAACGGTAAAACGTTCCCACCATCGGAGATTTAATAAACGCAACCCCGGCGTCGTCTTTCGGGGGCGTGGCCGGGCTCGAGGCGGCCGGCGTAGCTGCTGGCAAAGGAATCGGCGGAGTCGTGTCGCTCGAATAGAAAGGATGATTCGATCCGCGGCTGGTATTTACCAGAGGCAATCCGTTTGAGCCGCGACGAATCTTCAGTTTGAAGCCCTCTTCCTCAACGGCGAACTCGGTAAGTTCCGAGCGCTTCATCAGGTCGATAATCTGTTTAATCTGTTTTAGGTCCAAAGTATGCCTTGGTTCGAGTTGAGGCGACTGGAGCGTTAGTTGTAATTCTAGTCGGGTCGTTCAAAAGTAATCCGGCTTTATGCGCAATCATTCATTTCGGCCTATCGGTTCGAAATATGCCTGGGAACCGCAAAACACGGCTAAAATCATGAAAAATGCCCTAAAAACAGGGCTTTTTTGGGTAAAAAGCGGCTTCATTGATTCAACTCATGATGTGAATCCATCTCTTGCTGGCTTCTGTTTTTTGCCTGCGTCTGCCCGTTTTATGCCGTTCTTTGCCGTTTTCACACGTCCGCGGAGTAATAACTCATAATCCTTGGCGATCGTTGTTTTCAGTCGATTTTTCGCCCGATTCTTAAACGGACTGCCCCACCTTGCGCCGAGTTGAGTTCCTGAACTGAATCAAAAACGGCTTCGGGTCTCCGTTGGAACTCGGCCCGCTAGCAGCCTGTCGGACTTAGGAAGTCCGATCTGGGGCAAACGAATGTTGGCCGAACGGAACCGACAGGCTGCTAAATGAAAATGCCTGGGGCATTTTCGCGGATCGTGTGCCGGTCTGTTCGAAATATATTTGTAATAAGATGACA
>CANJIU010000012.1 GCA_947474365.1 Opitutia bacterium
GTTTGGCTGCGCGCGTTATGCGCGGAGGTTGCCCGCCACACCCTGCCCAGGCGGCGCAAGCCACGGCCGAACGAGCCCCGGCTCGTTCGCCACCGACGCCACAAATTCCCTCCACTCAGAGGCAGCAGAGCCGCCGCGCGCGCCCGCTATGCGACAACGAAATCTTTGTGACATTGGCCGCGACGCCCTCGTCGCGTCCCCAGGAGTTGGAAATTGAGATGCGAGCGTCACAGCGGCGCTCTGACGGAGAGCAGCAAAGCCATCCGCCGAAGGCGTCACCTCACGCCACGCCCTTCACCCACGTAAGCAGCGGCAGGTAATTCCAATTTAATGCGACCGCGACTGCGACCAACAGCAGCGCCGCCCCGTCGCGCCGCGAGAAGCGATCCGACGCGCCGCGCGCCCGCACGAAATTGAGCAGGGCACCCGTCGGGCAGCCAAACCGACAATAGGCCTGCGGCACAAAAAATGAGGCCACCAATCCCACCGCCGCGATCGTCAGCGTCGCCCAGCCAGCCGATCGCACCACGTACGCCGCAAACGGTTCGAGGCCGGCCAGGTCGAGCGGCACGGCGAGCATCGCCACCGTCAGGCCGAGCAGGAGCAGACCGAAGGGCAAGATTTCCAAGCCGTGCACCGCGCCCGATGGCAGCATCAGAGGAGCGCGGCCCGCCCGGGCGCTCCCATCCGGCTGCGGGCGAACCGCCCGCGCTCCCGCAATCTGCCAGATCAACTCCTGCGCGGCGCCGTGCGGACAGATCTGGTGACAGTAAATCGGTTTCCTCGTCGCCCAAGGCACCACCAGCGCGGCGGCGGTCAACAGCACCAGCCCGGGCGCCGTGCTCCACGGCACTCCGGAACGCGCCCAGCCGGCGAGCGATTTCATTGCGATCAAATCTCCGGCCACGAACCCGACATAGACCACGAGCAGCACCTGATACGGCCGCTTCCAGCGATGCCGCCACTCCGACGGCCCAAACGCCAGCAGAGCCGCGAGGGCGAGGACGACGAGCATGCCGACGTCCCGCCAGCCGACCTGAAGCTCCGGCCGCCCCACGATTTCGTTTCGGTTCATCTGCAGCCGGGCCTTTACGCTGCGCGCAATCGCCATGCTCGTCATCGTCGCGCCCGAGACGCCCTCGATCCCCGCCTTCGCCAGATCGAGGTCTGCCGCCGCGCCCCAAGTGAGCCCGTTCCACTTCTTCAGAAAGCGCCGGTCGATCGCGATGTTCTTCACGTAGTCCTGCGTGTCCTCCGACGAATGGATTTTTACGCCGACGATCTTCCAATCCCGGTCGAGCACGACCAGCGCATCGGTCACTCCGGCGTAGCCGAGGATGTCGCGACACTGCGGCTGCGTACGCACGACATAGCCCAGTTCCCCACCCGCCCGACCGATGACAAATAGTCCGTCCCGCGCCGAATCGTCGGGACGCAGACCTACCGCCTCTGGAAAAAAGACCTTCACCTCATCGACCACAATCGGCGAGTCGCCGTGCGTGCGCTGCCGAACCGCCACATCGCGGATCAGCCAGGCGATGACGCCAACGACGACGAGACGGTAGAGTTGGAGCAAAACCTGTTTCATCACGACCACTCCGCCGGACGCATCCTGGCACTTTCAGCTCGCGAACGACGGGAGAGTCCTAGGTTACGCTCGCTGGAGCCGCGAAGCCCTCGTCGCGGTTTCGAGCCACGCGACGAAGGCGTCGCGTCCCCAAGGTCCAGAAACTGAGCTGCGTCACGGCTCTCCCTCGCTCCCACCATTCCCGGGCCAATCCTCACGCCAGAATTGCTTTCACCACCTGGGCGGGCTCGACTCCTGACAACCGCATGTCGAGTCCCTGCGACTTGAACGTGAACCGCGAGTGATCGATGCCCAGGCAGTGCAGGATCGTCGCGTTGAGATCGTGCAGGCTCACGCCGTCCTTCACCACGTTGTAGGAATAATCGTCCGTCTCGCCGTGAACCACACCGCCCTTCACTCCACCGCCGGCGAGCCAGACGCTGAAGCAGCGCGGATGGTGATCGCGCCCGTAATTCGTTTTTGTGAGCGTGCCCTGGCTGTAGACCGTGCGCCCAAACTCACCGGCCCACACGACAAGGGTGTCGTCCAGCAGCCCGCGCTGTTTCAAGTCGGCAATCAATCCGGCACACCCCTGATCGGTGTCGTTGCACTGGATCTTGAGATGTTCCGGGAGGGTGCCGTGCTGGTCCCAGCCGCGATGGAGAATCTGCACCACGCGCACGTTGCGCTCCGCCAGGCGCCGGGCGAGCAGACAGCTCGCGGCAAACGACCCCGGCTCCTTCACCCGCGGACCATAAAGATCGAGCGTCGCCTTGGACTCGTTGCTGAAATCCGTCAGCTCCGGCACGCTCGTCTGCATGCGGAACGCCATTTCGTACTGTGCGATCCGGGTCAGTGTCTCCGGGTCGCCGTAACGATCATGGGACAGCTGGTTGAACTTCCCGAGCGAATCGAGCATCGCGCGTCGCGTGCCGGCATCGACGCCGTTCGGGTTTTCCAGAAACAGCACCGGGTCGCCCTGCGCCCGGAGGGCGACGCCATTGTGCTTCGTCGGCAGCGGCCCGCTGCTCCACATCCGCGTGAAGAGCGCCTGAGCCGCGACCTTCGCCGAAAACTTCGGGGTGAGCACGACAAAGGACGGCAGGTCGTTGTTCTCGCTGCCGAGCCCGTACGACAGCCACGAGCCGATGCTCGCCCGACCGGGGATTTCGCTGCCCGTCATCAGAAACGTGCACGCCGGATCGTGGTTGATCGCGTTCGTGCTCACGCTGCGCACGATCGCGAGCTCATCGACCATCTTGGCGGTATGCGGCAGCAGTTCACTCACCCACGCCCGGCTCTGCCCGTGCTGGGCGAACTTGAAAATCGACGGCGCAACGGGAAACCGCGTCTGCCCGCTCGTCATCGTCGTGATGCGCTGCCCCTGCCGAATCGACTCCGGCAGATCCTGATCGAATCGTTCCTGCAGCCCCGGCTTGTAGTCGAACGTGTCGAGCTGCGAGGGCCCGCCGTTCATGTGCAGGTAGATGATCCGTTTTGCCTTCGGCGCGAAGTGCGGAAACCCCGCGAGCGGTGGATGCACCCGGGCGTTGAGTGCGTCATTGGTGAGACCCACCGCGCCCAGCCGCGGCGCCAGCCAGTTGAGGGCGACTCCGCCCATCGCCAGTCCGGCCCCGGAAAAGAACTGCCGGCGGGTGAGATGGTTCAGGTATTCGTGGCAGGGATTCATCTCAGTTGCGGGTTATCGTCTCGTCGAGATTCAGCAGCAGGTTCGTGACCATCGTCCAGGCGGCGAACTCGCCCACAGGGAATTTCGCCGAGGGTTTCGATTCACCGTTGGCGATGATCTGGCTGGCCGCCTCGGCGTCTTTCTCAAAATGCGCCCGATGGGTGGCGAGCGTCTGCGCGAGCAGCGTCCGTTCCTCCCTGGTCGGGACGCGCGCGGTCGCGCAGCGAAACGCATAGGCGAGCCGCTCCGGTTCGGCGCTCGTGCGGGCGAGCAGTCGCTCCGCAAAGCCGCGCGCGGCCTCGAATTGCTGCACGTCGTTCATCAGGGCGAGCGCCTGCAGCGGGGTGTTCGATCGCCCGCGCGCGACGCAGAAATTCTCCCGCGAGGGCGCGTCGAAGTTTGCCATCGAGGGTGCGGGCGCTGTGCGCTTCCAAAACGAATAGAGGCTCCGCCGATAGAGCGCGTTGCCATGGTCCTGGACGTAGACCTTGGTGTTGCTGCCGCCAAACGCCACCGGCTCCCAGATGTTGACCGGCTGGTAGGGCCGGACCGGCGGACCGCCCATCTCTGGGCGGAGGAGCCCGCCCAACGCGAGCGCCTGATCGCGGAGCACTTCCGCGTCGAGCCGCAGCCGGGGACCGCGCGCGAGAAGCTTGTTGGCCGGATCCAGGTCCAACAGGCGGGGCGTGGCGTGTGAGTCCTGCCGATACGCGCGCGACGTGACGAGCAGCCGCACCAGCCTTTTCACGTCCCAGCCGTGGCGCATGAAGTCGCTCGCCAGCCAGTCGAGCAACTCGGGATGCGTCGGCGTTTCTCCCTGGGCGCCAAAATCGGCCGGCGTACGCACGATGCCCGCGCCAAAAAGCTGCAGCCAGAAACGGTTCACCGTCACCCGCGACGTCAGCGGATGCTTCGGACTCACCAGCCAGCGGGCAAAATCCAGCCGCGTGACGCGTTCGCCGGACTTTTCGATTGGCGGCAGGAACGACGGCGTGCCGGCCTGCACCAGGTCGCCCGGCTTGTCGTACTGCCCGCGAATCATGATGCGCGCCGGCAGCGGTTCGGCCCGCTCGCCGGAGACGAGTGTCACAGGGAAAGTCATTTCGTAGTGCACCTGCTCCGCCAGCAATCGCCGCGCGGCGTGCACTTCCGGTTCCAGGGCACCCCGCAGCGGTGCGTAGATGAAATCGCGGTGCCAGGTTGCGATGCGGGATTTTTCTTCCTCGTTCTGCTGCGTGCCGGAGAGTCCGATGAGAAAATTCACATCATGCCGGATCGGCACGGCGTCAAACGCCCGTGCGCCGGTCCGGAGCGACCGCGCCCAAGCATCCCGGGACAGGAGCGGATCATCCGATGCGCTCGAACTCGTGATCACGGCGCCCATGTGGTCCCACCAGGCGCCGCCGTTGCTCTGGGCGATCCGGATGCCAGTGTAGGTCTTCCCTTCCGCCACACCACATTCGCAGGCGTTGATCTGCAGACGGGCATACTTGCCGGCCGCCGGCATAGGGCCCGCGAGGATCGCGGTCTTGGCCACCTCGGGGCCGAAAGCGCTCTTGTCGCCCCAAATCACGCGCTTTGTCTTCGCCTCGCTGACAAACTCGACGCTAATGGCCCGGGGCAGATTGGCCGGGTCCGGGTAAACGTTTACAAAGGGCTTCACGTCGCCCTTCACGGTCAGGATGACGTCGCCAGCGGTAAACGCGATCGCCCGTTCGAGGTTTCCCTCCAGGCGCAACGCCTTCTGACCGCCCACCACCGGCACGCCAGCCCCGCCGCGCCATTCGCCGGCGACGGCGGGCCGCAGGAAATTCTCCGGCGTTGGCAGATCGGAATCTTCAGCCCAAACCGCTTCGTACGTGACCGCGCCCTTGGGCAGTTTCATCAACGGACTTCCGTTAGCCACTAGTTCTTCCGCGCGCTTCGTCACGGCCGCTTCCAACGGCTTGATCGCCGCGGTGATTTCGTCGACCCGCTTTTGTTTCGCCGGGGTGTCGGCAATCACCGCCACCGGACCCGACAACCGCACGTTGCCGTCCCACGGCCGATCGGCGAGTCCCTTGAAGATGGCACCGAGCGAATAGTATTCCCGCTGCGTCAGCGGATCGAATTTGTGATCGTGACACGAGGCGCAATTGGCGGTCATCCCCATCCACACCGCCGCCGTCGTGTCGGTGCGGTCCGCGGTGTTGCGCATCTCGGCCTCGGCTTCGATCGCGCCGCCTTCGGAGGTGGAGAGGTGATTCCGGTTGTAGCCGGTCGCCACCACCTGGTCGATGTTTGCATTGGGGAGCATGTCGCCCGCCAGCTGCTCCACCGTGAATCGGTCGTAGGAGAGATTGCGGTTGAACGCACCAACGACCCAATCGCGGTACGGCCAGATTTGGCGGACGTTGTCGAGGTGCAGGCCGTGCGTGTCGGCGTAACGCACCGCGTCGAGCCAGTAGCGGCCAAAGTGTTCGCCATAGCGCGGTGACGCGAGCAGACGATCGACTGCGCGCTCGTAGGCGCCGGGTTTTCGGTCGGCGAGATAAGCGTCAACCTCCTCCGGCGTTGGCGGCAGGCCGGCGAGGTCGAGCGTCACACGCCGCAACAGGATCTCCGGCGACGCCTCTTTCGCGAGTGAGAGGGCGTTCGCTGCCAATTTCACGCCGATGAAACGATCGACCGGATGCTCGCCCGCGCCACCCGCCGCCAGCGGCACCGTTGGCGATGAAACGGGTTCGTAGGACCAGTGCCGCTGATAGACGGCGCCCTGCTCAATCCACTTCTTGATCAGAGCGCGCTGGGCCGGCTTGAGCGGCGCCTTGTGCGAATCGGGCGGCGGCATCACCTCGTCTTCGTCGGAACTGATGATGCGCTGCCACAATTCGGAGTTTTCCGGACTGCCCGGCACGATCGCACGGAAGCCCTCGCGGTCAGCGGTGACGGATTCGAACTGGTCGAGACGGAGTTTCGCTTTGCGGTGGCCGGCGTCGGCGCCGTGGCACGCCAGACAATTGTCCGAAAGAATCGGCCGGATGTGCTCGTTGAAGGACAGTTTCTCCTCTGCGAGCGCAGCAGAGGCACCAAGAAGGCCGAGGATCAGCAGGCGGGAACTCATGCGGTGGGTCACGGAGCGTCACGAAAGGACGGCCGGAATGCAATGAAGTCGTCACCGTACGTCAATCCGTCGGTAAGATACGGCCTTCCGCTCGCCGCGATTCGCATCGGAAGGACTTGTTGTCGTGCCGGCAGAGGTCCACTAAAGCCCCGGCCTGCCCCGAATCCCATGAACCACTCCTCCGCGTTCCTCGCCGCCGTCCTCTTGATGTCGCTGGCCGTGTTACCCGCCGCCGAGAGCCCGAAGCCGGCAAAACCGAACATCATCTACATCATGTCAGACGACCACACGTCGCAGGCCATCGGCGCCTACGGCGGACGTTTGGCGAAACTGAACCCCACGCCGACGATCGACCGCCTGGCGAAGGAAGGCATGCTGTTTGAAAACTGCTTTGTCACAAATTCCATCTGCACCCCGAGCCGCGCCTGCGTGCTGACCGGCCAGTACAATCACGTTAACAAGGTCTATGATCTCAACGGCCGGCTGGAACCCGCCCGGCAGTCGCTGCCCGCAGAGATGAAGAAAGCCGGGTATCAGACGGCGATGATCGGCAAGTGGCACCTGGTGGAGGAGCCGGCCACGTTCGATTACTACTGCGTGCTCCCTGGGCAGGGTGCGTACTTCGATCCGACGTTCCTGACGCGAGGCAGCGGCCCGTGGCCAAGAAATGTAATCGAACGCAAGGGCCAGCATGTCACCGACGCGATTCTCAATCTCGTGCTGGAGTGGATGAAGACGCAGCGCGACCCGGACAAACCGTTCTTCCTCATGTATCACAACAAGGCGCCCCACGACATGTTCGAGTATGCGCCGCGCTATGAGGAATACCTGAAGAACGTTGCCATCCCCGAGCCGGCAAGCCTGTGGTCGCAACCGACGTTTGGTTCCCTCGCCACGCGGGGCTACCACGACGAACTTCTCCCTTACATTGGCACGTCGATCGGCACCCGCAACCCGCGACGCAATTACGTCAAGGAGTGGAATCATGGAGCGCTGCCCGACGAGGAGCAGCGAAAGCGCGTCGCCTACAACGATTATCTCAAGCGCTACCTGCGTTGCGTGAAGGGGGTGGATGACAGCCTGGCGATCTTCTTTGATTACCTGCGATCGGCCGGGCTGATGGACAACACCGTCATCATTTATACCAGCGATCAGGGCATGATGCTGGGCGAGCACGACTACATGGACAAGCGGTGGATGTACGACGAATCCGAGCGCATGCCGTTCATCATCCGGTATCCGCGCGGGATCAAACCCGGCACGCGCACCGATGCCATCGTGGAAAACGTTGATTTCGCCCCGACGCTGCTCGACTTCGCTGGAGCCCGGTCGCCGGGTTCGATGCAGGGCCGCAGTTTCAAATCGATCTGTGAAACGAGCCGCGAACCGGCCGACTGGAAAAAAGCCGCCTATTACCGCTACTGGATGCACCTGGCGCATCACGACAACCCGGGAAACCTGGGCCTTCGCACCAAGGACTACAAACTGATCTTCTATTATGGCATGGGCCGTGATGAAAAATCATTCCGCACGCCGCCCGGCTGGGAACTCTACGATCTGAAGAAGGATCCCCTCGAGGTGGTCAACGTCTATGACCATCCCGCCTACGCCAGTGTCGTCACCGACTTGAAAAAGCAACTCGCCGAACGCCGCCGGGCGATTGGCGATGACGGCAGGGACTACCCGCAAATCGAGGCGGTGGTGCAGGAGTTTTGGGATTACGACGCCACTGCCCGCGCCAAAGCGGAACAGATTTCACACGGCTATCGCGCGAAGATGGAAGCGCCGCCGGCCCCGCCGGCGAAGAAGAAAAAGTCGTGACGGTTTAGGCAACCACCGGGCGAACGGGGAGCCGGCCGGCCGTTTGCGCAGATCGCGTGCGGGTCCCCCTCGCATTCTTGCCGATGCGAATCTGACCTTTTCGGGCTTCGCCGCATTCACGGTCCCTCCGCGCCCCTCGCCCGCCATCGCCCCATCGGGCCACGCCTCCTTCACCCGCCGCGGCTACGATCAGCCCCTCACATACTCGGTCAACGACTGGGTGGTTCCGCCGATCGAGACTTTCAACAGCCCTATGGGTGGATGTCGTCAACCCCGGAGGACGGGCGATCAGCCGCGTGGTGAGCCTTTTGGTCTCGCGCGACCGGAATGCGGCGCGCTTTTGCTACTTCCTCGCTTCCACATATCGAGCAAAGCGATCGAGGATCGCCTGCCATCCATGGCGCTGCTGCTCGATGGAATGGCTGGTTTCGGCGTCGAATGATTGCCGGATCGCCGTGCCGCCCTCCCTCAGTTCAAATTCCACCACTGCGGTGCGTGCGCCAAAGGCAGTCTCGATCCGTTGATGAGGGAGGATGTGCGTGTAGGTGCCAGCGAAGTCGAAACCCATGCTTCCGTCCTTCGCTTCCATTCGAAAGGAAAACGCGCCTCCCACTCGCAGATCAACGGTCGCAGCCGTTGTATGCCAGTCATCAGACGCAGCATTCCACTGCTTGATATCGGCCGGCGTCGTCCAGGCGTTCCATACCGCCTCGATCGGCGCCGCTGCCAAGGCCTCCACGGTGATTTTTGTCGGTTTCATGAGTGTCGGTTAGTTTCTGGGTTCACCGGATCAACGATTCAAGCCTCACGCAGCGGACATCGGCCGGCAACTTTCCGACGCGCCCGGCGAGCAGCCAGTACAACCGCACGTTTCATCCAACCGCACGAAGATTTCCCAGCGGGCCAGGCGGGCACATGTTCGCAATCATCTCGGGCGAGCGAGCAGGTTCCCGTTACTGACGCTCTCGGTTTTTCCCCTCCCCCGGACTTTCTCTGTTCTTTGGCGCCGCGACACCCCTCGTCGGTTCACGGGAGACTTGGGGTGAGCACATCGAGAAACACGCAGGCATCATAGGCCATGCCAGGCGAAACCACGCTGTAGCTGGAAAAATTTGCGCGCCACGGTCGGCGCTCAGATAGCCAGTCCACCACCAGCGGATCGGCTGGGCGCGACCGAAGATTCAGCAGAAATCGCGACAAGCCAACTTTCGCCAGTGCCGAGTCTACGCTGTTCGGTTCCGCTGACGCGGCAGGGAGATCCTTCGCATTAGCGCCAGAACTGACGCCGATGACGGCGATTCCGCCGCCAAGTACTTCCTTGAGGTACTGCCCCATGGCGAACGCCGGCCGCTCCAGAGGTGTCCACCAGCCGCCCTCGGTCGGTGCATTCTTAACGTGCCCATTGTGAGCGAAAATGAGGATCCGACCTTCCGCTCCCTCCTGCTCCAGCGCCCACAGCGCATTTTCCGCCATGGCCGAATCGCGCGCGTTCATCGCCCGCCAAGCCCCAGGGGGGATAGCGTTCCCACCTTCGCTCGGTTGGACTCTGACGACGCGAAATTCCTGGCGTGCAACAATCGCACAACGAAGAGCCCACGCATAGTCCGTGGCTGGCAGCAAGGTTGTGTAGGCCAGCCGCTCGCGCTCCAACTGGGCGATCAGATCATCCAGCGCCGCCATTTCGCCATCCGAGGGAAAGCCCGGCGGGGCCGCCGGCGTCGCCAATCGAGCCAAGATGGGTTGGAAAACGTCTCGCTGCCTACGCGCCGATTCCGGGTCAACTCGGTCGAGGTAGGAAAGGACATCTCTCAGCGCCGTCGGCTCGGGCTTGCTGAAGTTCGGTCCCGCCAAACCGACATCAATGCCATAAAGTCGGACTTTGCGACGATGAGTATCGTCTCGATTGTAGTCACGAATCCATCGCAGCAATTCGGCATTTTCCGGATAGGCGCCAAATCCCCAGCTGAAATTCTTGCGCGCGATCGCCTGGGCGTCGCCTGCGCCACCGGCGACAAAATCAGCGAGTCGACGTGATTGTGGTAAGGCGCTTTCGATAGCGATCGCCGTGAATCCGAGTTCCTCGACCAGGAAACGGAACAGCCGGTTGCGGAATGCCAGCGGTTCGTGTGCGCCATGCGCCGGCTCGCCGAGCGAAACGACCCGGGCCTGGCCAATGATTTTTTGCAATGGCCGCAAGTCGGCCAGATCAGCTTGCAGTTCCACCCCGCCAAGCGGCTTGGCCTCGGCTTTCGCCCACGCGATGAAGCGCTCGTCGCGCTCCTGCGCGGTGCCAGCAGCGAACGCGGACGCCACCAGGCCGACCATCAACACCGCGCTTGGGATATACTTGTTCATCGTCGCAGGCTTCTTCGCCCAAAAGGGTTATTCGGTCCAATCAAGTTTCACCAACCGCCTCCCCAAACGAGGGGGAGATGATGGCCTGCCAGGTTACACGGTGGACATTTCTGGTCCGACACAGGGGGCGGTCGAAAACGCGTTTCATGATTTCCATCGAGGACAACGAATGTCCGGCGAGGGGCAAACTCGAGTTGCTTGAACGTCCGGAGCCGTCGGGACGGGCGGACCGTTTCTGGCTGATCGCCCGGTGGGAATACCGAGAGACCGGTCCCCAGATGGCGGTAACCGGAGCGACTGAATCCGGCGAACATCGATTGGCGCACGCCAGCCACTCGCCGGCCGGTCAAGGCAGGCGCAGTTGAGTTACAACTTTGATGACGCCCTTGCCCATTTCGCCTCCTGATCGACCGGAATCGGCCGAGCACGACCGCCCTGCCGGCTCCTTGCCGTGTCTATGCCGTGTCCTTGCCGTGTCCCTTCTGGGCGATTTCCGGCGCCCGGCCGGGTTTCGGCGCCCAGATTCGTGCCGAACCGCCATCCTCTGGCGCCCGATCGGACCGCCACTCAACCTTCACTGTCGGTATACTGCCGGGATACTCATCACCCACAGATTACCCACACATCACCCGCACATCACCCACAGCGGTCGTTTCCCGTCGGGTGGACCCGCCACGCGCCCAAGCGGGCCGCGCGGCACTGCCTCCACCCGCGTCTGGCAACCGCCTCCTGGCCGTTGCATCGACGACGTGACACGAAGTCACGTTCATCTACCTCACACTATAGCCAGACGCGCTGCGCCGCGGAAGGGGAAATTTGGCTCGTGCGTGCAAGTCGTTGCCGTGATCGAAGCGTAGTCCTTTTTTTTGCCCCGCGGTTCAGAACATAAATTCCTCGCCCCAAAGGGCGTCGAAACTGCCCGCGGCCGGTAGGGACGCACCTTCGGAGGTGGCCCCGTTTTTGGACCGAGTTTCGTACCGGTCCTGCGGACGGCTCGGAGAGCCGTCCCTACCTTTTTCGATCCCTCAGGCCAGCCACTTCTTGCGCTGCGGGAGATGCACCCACCGTTCGGCGGCGGGGCAGCCTTTCGCGACAAGATTGGCGCTGTCCCATTCAATCGGCTGACCGACGCGGAGGGCGACCATCCCCGTCATCGCGAACTCCGCCGCGCGGGCCGCGATGTCGAACGGCTGGAAGGTGGCCGCGCCGCCTTTGCAGGCGTCGAGAAACTCCTTCATGTGATCCTGCCCGGGGGCGCGCGGATACCGGACGGCGAGCGGCTTGGCCGCCTCGTGGTCGAGCACGCCGCGGCACTTCGGGCTGCTGTCTGTTTTCAACCGGATCACGCCACCCTTGCCCCACGCGTCCGACAGCAAAATGCCCTTGTCACCGACGAACAGGCAGCCATTGGTGGGCACCTTGCCATACGTGGCACGGATGTCGGCCGTCACGTGTTCCGGCGGGCCGGCATTCGGGCCGTCGATCCACCACACCGTGACCGGGTCGAATTTGCCGCGCGCCGCGAACTTCCACTGGAATTTGTTTTCCGCCGGGTAACTGTCCTTCGCCGCCTCGGACGATTCCACGGAGATGTGGATGGGTGGCCCGAGTTCCAGCGCGCGCAACGGCAGGTTGTGCGCGTGGGCGCCCATGTCCGCCAGATGCCCGTCGCCGTAATCGAGCCAGCGGCCCCACGAGAGACAGCCGCCGAGATAATAGTCCTTGAACGGATGGACCGGCGACGGCCCGCACCAGGCGTCCCAGTTCAATCCCGTGGGAATGCGATCCGCGGCTTGCGAGATTCCCTCGCTCGGCGGGAACGTGCGGTCCATCCAGCAATAGACGTCGCGCACCTGCCCGATGAGTCCGGCCTGGATGACCTCCATGCTGCGGCGGAACGTGTCGGTGGCGCCGCCCTGCGTGCCGATCTGCGTGATTTGTTTTCGGCCGCGCATGAACTGCGCCATGTCGCGGGCCTCGGACACGCTGTGGGCGAGCGGTTTTTCGCAATAAACATGTTTCCCCGCCTGCAGCGCCGCCTTGCTGATCGGCATGTGCCAGCGCTGGCCCGTCGCGATGATCACGACGTCGACGGATTTTTCCCGTTCGAGGAGTCGGCGGAAATCGTCGTAAACGGTCGCCTTCGCAAATGCCGCCGTCAGAGCCGCGGGCAGCTTGCTGCCTTTTTTCGGCCGGCGGTCGCGCGGATTGGGCTGACCCGATTTGAAGCTCGCGATCGCACCGGGGTCGACGTCGCACATCGCGACGATGTTGTCGCCCTGCTCGATTACGGCGGGAAGAATCTGCGTGCTCCGATTGCCGCAGCCGATGAGCGCGACGTTCAGTTTGCCATTGGCCGAGTTGGCCCCGAACGCACGGGAGGAAAGCAATTGCGGAAAGGCGACCATCGAGGCGCCCGCCAGACCCGACTTGAGGAAAGTACGGCGTGAAAACGGAGTTTGAGTGCTCATGTTTTTTGGGGTGCCGCATACGCGCGGCGCGTAGATCAAACGCTACCAACAGCCAGCTGTGTCGGCAAGGACGGATCTTCGGACGATGAAGGACACCACTCCAGCGTCGGCTTTGGGGACAGGCGAAAAACACCGCCGAGGAAATCGAGGTAGCGCTGGGGACGCGACGCCCTCGTCGCGTTTTCGAACCACGCGACGAGGGCGTCGCGTCCCCAGTGGAATACAGAAAAGAGGGATTAGCGTATCCGGGATTTGGAACGCCGTGGACACCCACTCAGCCGCGACCATGCAGTCGAGAGCCCAGAGCGAAGAGCTGAGAGCCCAATCTCCAGAGCAGACACGCGCGCCGCCCGACCCGAAACCGAAGTTCACCGTTTGGCTTGCCCGCCTCTGGCGGGTTTTGCTCTCAGCTCTCGGCTCTCCGCTATCGACTGAATTTCTACGGCTCAGGCCTGCGCCGGACGCTTCCGTCCCAGCGTGTGGCACAACGCTTCCTCCATCGTCGGTTGGCGGAAAACATAGCCGGTCTCGATCAAACGCTTCGGGCTCACCCGCGTGCTCGCGAGCAACGTGCCGTCCGCCATCTCGCCTAGGAGTGCGCGCAGGAAAATCGACGGCACCGGCAATACCGCCGGCCGGGCCAGGACCGACCCGAGAATCTTCGTAAACGCCGCGTTCATCAGCCGCTGCGGCGCCACCACATTGACCGCGCCCCGGAGCCGCGGGTCGACGATCGCGTGGTAGAGTGCGCCCACCGCGTCATCGATACTAATCCAACTCATCCATTGTGCACCGGAACCGACGCGACCGCCGAGCCCGAGCCGAAACAACGGAAGCATCTTCGCCAGCGCGCCACCAGCCGGAGTCATCACGACGCCAAAACGCGCCAACACGGTGCGCACACCTGACCGGGCCGCGCCCTCTGCGTGCGTTTCCCACGCGAGGCACACCTCGGGCAGAAACCCGTGACCGATCACTGAGTTCTCATCCAGAATCTCGTCGCCGCGGTCGCCGTAGAAACCCACCGCCGACGCACTCACAAAGACGGCCGGCTTGCGCCGCATCTTTTGGAGGGCAACCACCAGTGTGCGAGTGGCATCGGTGCGGCTGCGTAGAATCGCATCCTTTCGGGTGGCGGTCCAACGACCCGCGCCAACATTCTCGCCCGACAGGTTCACGATCGCATCGACGCCCTCGAGTTTGGCCGCATCGAGCGCGCCGGTTGCCGGATCCCACGACACTTCGTCGTCCGCCGCCCCCGCCCGCCGCACGAGCCGCAGCACTGAATGTCCCTGCGTCTGCAGGAACGCCCCCAGCGCGCGCCCCACCAGCCCGGAGGCTCCCGCGATGAGGATCCGTTGCGAAGGGACCACTCCGTAGCGCGAGGCAATTTCCGTGTCCGCCTTCGTCATTGCGTGGCGCCAGGCAAAGAGGCCCTGCAGTTTTCCGCGCACAATTCCCCCGGCCAAGGCGCGGCCGATGGCGCCGCCCGGGAGTCGATACGAAATCTCGTCGGTCAGGGTGCACGCCTTCGGACCGTCGGGCGAGATGCGGTGCAGGTGCTCCCACGCAGCGAACGGCCCCGCCAGCTGCACGTCTCGAAACTGGCGCCCGGCCACGTAGTCGCGGTGCTCCATCTGCCAACTCATCCAGAAAGGACCGACCTTGTTGCGAACTGTCACCCGGGCGCCGTCCCGCACGCCTCCGGTCGCTGAAACCAATTCGACCCGTTCCCACGGGGGACAAAGCCGTCCCAACGCGCCGGGCCGTTCATGCCACGCAAAAACCTCCTCCGCCGGCCGCTCAATCCGGGTCGTGAGGGAAAATGTTTCGTTGCTCATTTGGTCACTCCGCACTCCCCGCCGGAGTTCGAATCGATTTGAGCGCGGCGAGGGCAGCGTTGCGTGCCGCGGTGTGCTCCACGATGGGAGACGGATACGTTTCGCCGAGGCGAATCCCCGCCTTCGCCAGCACGCCAGGCGGCGCCTCCCACGGCGCATGAAGGTGTTCGGAAGGAAGGTGCGCGAGTTCGGGAATCCACCGCCGGACATAACTCCCCTCGGAGTCGAACTTCAATCCCTGCAACACCGGGGCGAAAATCCGGAAATAAGGCGCCGCATCCGCGCCGCACCCGGCCGACCATTGCCAGCCGAGCGTGTTGGACGCCAGATCAGCGTCGACCAGCGTGTCCCAAAACCACGCTGCACCGGCCGTCCACGAGAGCCGGAGATGTTTCACGAGAAACGAGCCGACGATCATGCGCACGCGATTGTGCATCCAACCCGTGTGCCAGAGTTGCCGCATGCCGGCGTCGACAATCGGATAGCCGGTGCGCCCCTTTTGCCAGGCGCGCAGCATCGTGCCGTGCGGGTCGCGGGCCCAGGGGAAACGTGCGAAGTCCTCTCGGAGCGGCCGCTCCGGCGTGTGGTTGAAGTGAAACAGCAATTGGTGCGCGAATTCGCGCCACCCCACTTCGCTCAGGAAGACGCCCGCGCCTTTGCTGGGCGGAAACACTCCGCTGTCCCGCGATTCGGCCTGCACCGCGGCCCACACCTGGCGCGGTCCGATTTCACCAAAATGCAAATGGGGCGAAAGCATCGACGTCCCGTCCACCGCCGGGAAGTTCCGCTTGTCGGAGTAGCTCTCCATCGCCCCGGCAACAAACGACTTCACCCGCTTCGCTGCGCCCGCTTCGCCGGGTGTCCACACCTCGCCGAATCCGGCGGCCCAGGGTCGGGTTGGCAACAGCCCGAGTTCCTCCAGTGCGAGCGACTCCGGCCAGCGCGACGGTGCCGCGAAGCGGGCGTGGATCAGCTTGGTCGGCGCCTCGACGGGCAGCGTCAGGCAATGCCGCCAATAGGGCGTGAACACCTGGAACGGATTTCCCTGCTTGTTTGAAACCGTGTGCGGCTCGTTGAGCAGCGCGGCGTTGAAACTCTTCGCCTCGATCCCCGCGGCGTTGAAGCTTTTCTTGAGCCCGGCATCCCGCGCGATGATCGCGGGTTCGTAGCGTCGGTTCCAATAAATCGCGTCGCTCCCAGTTGACTCGACCAGAGTTTGCAACACCGCCTCCGACGAACCGCGAGCGATCACGAGCCGCGAGCCTCGACTCCGCAGGCTGGCATCGAGACTGGTCAACGACTGGTGCAGCCACCAGCGGGACGCCCCGCCCGGCCGCCAACGTCCCTCACCCTCGTCGTCGAGGATGAATACCGGCACGACGGCGCCCCCGCGCGCAATCGCGGCGGCGAGGGCCGGATTGTCCTGCAGGCGCAGGTCTTGTCGGAACCAGAGGAGCGTTGATTTCATCGTGAGGGCCCACGGCGGGCGGGCGGCGTCCTCCATTACGCCCGGAAGGTCCCGGCGGACGCCGGGATTTACCGATTACAGCGAATCCTGATACAGCCGTTCGTAGCCCGCCGCGGCCACTTTCCAGCTGAAGTCCTTGGCCATGCCGCGCTGCTGGGTGGCGGCGTAGCGCGGCCGGTCAGCAAAAAGGACCAGCGCCCGCTGCAGCGCGTGGCGCAAACTCAGCGCACTCGGCTCGCACATCAGTCCAGTGCCGTGCGCGGGATCATCGTCGACATCAACGACCGTGTCGGCGAGCCCGCCCACCCGGCTGACCACGGGAAGGGTCCCGTAGACCTGGGAATACATCTGGTTTAGTCCACACGGTTCGAACACCGAGGGCATGATGAAGAAATCACTTCCCGCCTCGATCAAATGGCTCATCGCCTCGTCGAGCTTGGTGGAGACGGAGATCTTCTGCGGTGCGGCGGCAGCGAGTTCGCGCAGTTCTTCTTCCATCCGTCGACTGCCCGAGCCCAGCACGACCAGACGCACGTCCTGAGTCAGAAAGAAGTCCCGATTCTCCAAAACGAAATCGATGCCCTTCTGCTCGGTGAGACGCGCCACTACGCCGAAGATCGGGCTCTTCGCGTCAGACGACAGGCCGGTCCGCTTCAACAATTCGGCTCGGCACACGGCCTTTCCCGCGAGATTGACGGCAGAATAGCGCGCGGGGATGAGGGAATCGACGGCGGGATTCCACACGGCGTTGTCGACGCCGTTGAGGAGGCCGACGATGTCATCCGCCCGCGTCTGCACCACGCCTTCCAGGCCGCAGCCAAATTCCGGGGTCTGGATTTCCTTGGCGTAGCGCGGACTGACCGTCGTGACGCGATCCGCGAACATGATTCCGCCCTTCATCAGGTTGATCTGCGAATAATACTCGAGACCGTCCATCTGGTTGAGTTCGTCGGGCAGATTGGTGCGCGCAAACGTCTTGGAGGGAAACACGCCCTGATAGGCGATGTTGTGAATCGTAAAGATGGTCTTCAACGCGAGCGTGACCCCGTGGCGCCGCTCGGCTTCCCGCAGCCACACGGGCAGCAGCGCAGCCTGCCAGTCGTGGCAATGGACGACATCCGCCTGCAGCTCACCGAGCCGCAGCATCTCGACGACCGCCTTGCAGAAGAAGATGAAGCGGTCGGAATTATCCTCATAATCGCGCTCACCGTTCCCGTAGGGCTGGCGGCGATCGAAGAATTCCTCGCGGCAGATGAGGTACACCTTCAGGTTCTTGCGCGGAGAAAACACGCGGACATCGCCGGAGAGGAAGTCGTTCGCCATCTCGACCTTGAGGCGCATCTTGCGCTCGGCGCCCGACGCATCGGGGTGTTCGAGCGCCGCCCGGTAGCCAGGCAGGAATACGGACAACTCGTGACCGTTCTCCGCCAGGGCAGAGCACAGCGCACTCACGGCGTCGGCCAGACCGCCGGTCTTCATGTAAGGGAACATCTCGCTCGCCACGTGGACGATTTTCATCGCCGGTAGCTAACCCGGACTGTTTCGTCAGTCCAATCACAAAGCACGGGCCACGACCGCGCATCCTTATCCATCTATGTCACTCCGAGACCGTTTGCTCGCGCTCCTCCGCGACCCGGCCTATTCACCCGGCAACGAGTTCGAGCTTTCCCGTCGCCTTCAGCTGAAGAAAAAAGATCGGGGCAACCTCGCCCATGAGGTCCGATTGATCCTTAAAAGCGGCCACTATGCGCGCGGCGGCAACGGGCGGATCGCCCGGGTCGGAGAGGAAGCACCGCGGAAAGAGGCTCACCAGGGGCGGGGTGTTTTCGTTCCCACCCGGCGTGGCCCGACGATGCCACCGCCCGAGGACAAGGCAAACAGCCCGGTGTTGGGCATCCCGCCGCCGGTCCGGGAGTCTCGCCTGGGTGCCCGCGGGGCGAAAAAAAACGCCCCCCAGACTCAGCCGTCCCGCGAACACCGTGCGGCCGGCCGCGGAGCTGGTCGTTCCTCCCATTCGTCGGCGGCCCCCGCCCCCACCCACTCTCCCGCCGCCCCGGTCCACGCCCCCACCCCGGCCCCTGAAACCGCTCCGACTACGCCGGCGAAACCAAAACTGCGCGCGGGTGAACTTGTCGGGCGGATTCAGTTTCGCGCCGGCGGTTCCGCCTTCATCGTGCGCGAGAGCGTCGCCGGCGAGATGGCGGAGCCCGCGTTGCAGGTTTTCCCCGAGGACACCGGCGTGGCGCTCCCCGGCGATCGGGTGCTCGCCCGCGAGTTCCCTGGCCGCAAGGGCAAACGCGCAGGGGAGAAAATCGGTGGCGTGGTCCGCGTGCTCGAGCGCGGGCGCGACACGATCATCGGCGAATTGCGCGAAGGACGGCGCGGCTACGTCGTCCAGCCGGACGATCCCCGGTTCAGTCACGAGATCAAGGTCGACGATCCCACGAAGGGCGGCCTCGTGCCGACGCCGAAACCCGGCGACAAGGTCGTCGTAGAACTCGGCGAGTGGCTCCGGCGGGAGCAGCCGCTCACGGGCAAGGTCACGGCGCGGCTCGGTCGCACGTTCGAGCCGAGCGCCGAGCTGCTCGGTATTTTTCTCAAGTACGATTTATCGCGGCAATTTCCCGAGGCGGTTGAACGCGAGGCGGCGGCCATTCCCAACCAGGTGCAACCGCGCGAACTCGAGGGCCGGCTCGATTACCGGGACAAGGTGGTCTTCACGATCGACCCGGATGATGCCAAGGATTTTGACGACGCGCTTTCCTACGAGGTGCTGGACGGTGGCGAGGTCCGCGTGGGAATCCACATCGCCGATGTCTCGACGTACGTGCGGCCGGATTCCGCGCTCGATCGCGAGGCACAGCGCCGGGGCAACTCCACCTATCTCGTCGGCGTCGTCGTGCCGATGCTGCCGGAGAAACTGTCCAACGGACTTTGTTCGCTCGTCGAGGCGCAGGACCGGCTCGGCAAGGCCGTCTTCCTGACCTTTGACCGGAAGGGGCGCATCAAGGACACCGGCTACGCCAACACGGTCATCCGCAGCCGCAAGCGTCTTACTTACAAGCAGGCCTACGCGTTCATCTTCGAGGACGACATCGAGAAGATCCGCGCCCTGCCGCTGCCGCCAAAACATCAGACCGGATCGACCGGGCGGGCGCTGCGCGACTTGAGCGACGCCGAACTGCGCGACTTGCAGACGTGGAACCGCGCGCTGTGGAAGATTGCCTCTAAACTCCGCCAAGACCGGATGGCGCACGGCAGCCTCGATCTCGACATGCCCGAGACAAAAATCTTCGTCGACGAAAAGGGTTATGCGGATCGGCTGGAACGAATCGAGCACGACGAAAGTCACCAGCTGATCGAGGAGTTCATGCTCGCCGCGAATGAAGCCGTCGCACGGCTGACGCGCACCGACAAGCTGCCGTCGTTGTATCGCGTCCACGACGAGCCGGATATCGAGAAACTGCAGGAGTATCGATCGCTGCTCGCGACGTTCGGCATCAAGGTGAGCGACCTGACCCGGCGCGAGGAACTGGTTCGACTCCTCGAGTTGCTCCGCACGCATCCGCAGGGCTATACGTTGCGCACCCAATTGCTGCGCAGCCTCAAGAAGGCCGTCTACCGTCACACGGCGGACGGGCATTTCGGGCTGAGCAAGAAGGACTACACGCACTTCACCTCTCCCATCCGCCGCTATGCCGACCTGGTGGTCCACCGGGTGTTTGAGCACCACCTCGCGAAACACGGCGGCTCCGCCGGTCATGGTCCGGGCTACGATCTGCCCAAGGTGACGCGCCTCGGCGAGCACCTCAGTCTCACGGAGGTCAACAGCGCCGAAGCCGAGCGGGACAGCGTGAAGGTGAAATTGCTGGAGTATTTCGAACGCGAACTCGACAAGCAGCCGAGGACCCGGTTCGCCGCCATCATCACCGATGTCCGGTCGAACGGGTTCTTCATCGAGCTGACCGAGTCGATGACGTTCGGCTTTGTCGCGGCCAGTGCGCTGGGCGACGACTATTACGCGCTGAACACGGCGGGGACGGCCTTGGTCGGGCGCAAGAAGAAGAAGCGCTTCGAGGCCAACGCCCGGCTCGAGGTGGTCGTGGACAAAGTCGATCGGTACAAACGCTTGATCGATTTCCTCCCGGTGGCTTGAACGGGAGGCCGTTTTTCGACGCCATGAAGCACTTCGAATTTCCCGCCCGTTTTCGCTCCGTTTACGACCAGGCGGTCAAGCTCTACGCGAGCGGCCAACGAGGACCGCAGACGTTTTTCTCCGCGGACGAACGCGCGTTTCTCGCCGCGAACGGCATCAGCCCGCAGAACGTCTATGATTACGCCGAGGATCATCTGGGCTACGACGGCGAACCCGGGTTCGAGCATGCGCTCACGATCGAAACGGTGCGGCGAGATTACTTCCTGAACGTCCAGCACGGCCGCGCGTCTTCCGTCGTTCTCGACCTGGCGACACTACCGGGCAAGTCGGAGACCGTGCGCGGCATCGCGTGGCTGCCGCGGCTGATGCCCAAGGCACTGGCCAAACTCCGGGGCGAACTGCCGTCCACGTTGATGTATTGCTGCGGAGGGGATCGGAATTTCTTCCAGCAGCACAACATTCTTCCCGCGGAGTTTCTCTCCTTGGTCTGGCGGCACGAAGACGACCTCGGCGCGATTCCGGCTTGGGTCGAGCAGCGCCGCCTTGCGCAGGGGCAAGCCGGGCAGTGACGGTGGGATGAGGACCCCGGTCATATTGGGAATCTCGGGGTATTACCACGACAGTGCAGCCTGTCTGGTCTGCGGCGGAGAAATCGTGGCGGCGGCGCAGGAGGAGCGGTTCACGCGGATCAAACACGATGCGGATTTTCCCACGCAAGCGGTGGAGTACGTGCTGCGCGAAGGCGGCGTGACTCCGGAGGATTTGGACTACGTCGTGTTCTACGACAAACCGTTCCTCAAATTCGACCGACTCCTGGAGACCTATCTCGCCTATGCGCCGGCGGGATTGCGGTCGTTCATGATGGCGATGCCGCTGTGGCTGCGGACGAAGCTCCACCTGCCCCGGGAAATCAGCCGGGCCCTGGACGGGCGCTATCGAAAAGGAATCGTTTTCACCGGCCACCACGAGTCGCACGCAGCGAGCGCGTTCTTTCCCTCGCCCTTCGAGGAGGCCGCGATTCTGACGATCGATGGAGTCGGCGAATGGGACACCGCCGCGATCGGACACGGCAAGGGCAACCGGCTGGAATTGCTCAAAACCCTCCGCTTCCCTCATTCGCTGGGGCTGCTTTACAGCGCGGTGACGTATTTCTGCGGCTTCAAGGTCAACTCCGGCGAATACAAGCTCATGGGCCTCGCACCCTATGGCGAACCGCGGTTTGCGAAGGAGATTCTGGAAACCCTGGTTGATCTCAAGGAAGACGGTTCGCTGGCGATGGACATGAGTTATTTCGACTATCCCGCGGGACTGAGGATGACGTCGAAAAAACTGGAGGCGTTGTTTGGCGGGCCGCCGCGGAAACCGGAAGCCAAGATCATGCAGCGCGAAATGGATTTGGCCGCTTCGATCCAGCAGGTGACGGAGGAGGCCGTGCTGCGCATGGCGCGCACCGCGCAAAAGCTGACGGGAGCGCGGACGTTGTGCCTGGCCGGAGGCGTGGCGCTCAACTGTGTCGCGAACGGAAAACTGGCGCGGGCGGGAATTTTTGACGACATCTTCGTCCAACCCGCGCCGGGCGATGCCGGGTGCGCGCTCGGGGCGGCGCTGTTTGTGCATCACCAATTGCTGGGCAAACCCCGCGCGCCCGGCGGTCGCGACGGAATGCGCGGGTCGCTCCTTGGACCGTCCTTCCGAAACGAGGAAATCACGGCGACGCTGGACCGGCTGGGGCTCCCGTATAAGGCAATCCACGAAGAGGCGGAATTGCTGCGCGTGGTGGCAGCGGCGGTTGCGGCCGGTCAAGTGGTGGGCTGGTTTCAGGGTCGGATGGAATTCGGACCGCGATCGTTGGGCGCCCGCAGCATTCTCGGCGATGCCCGCGATCCCGGAATGCAGGCGAAAATGAACCTGCGCATCAAATTCCGGGAGTCATTTCGGCCGTTCGCCCCGGCGGTGCTGGCGGAGGACGCGGCGCGGTTCTTCGAGTTGGATCGAGAGTCGCCCTACATGCTGCTGGTAGCCCCGGTGCGGGCGGAATTGAGGCGTGTCGTCACGGCGGAAGAGGCTCCGTCGATGACCGATCCGGACCTGCGCAAACGGGTCAACGTGCCGCGCTCGACCCTCCCGGCCGTGACGCACGTCGACATGTCGGCGCGCGTGCAAACGGTGGACGCGGAGCGGCATGGTCGGTTTTATCGGCTGCTGCAGGAATTCAGACGGCAAACCGGCTGCGGCGTCATGATCAATACGAGCTTCAATATTCGCGGCGAGCCCATCGTCTGCACCCCGGAGGACGCCTGCCGGTGTTTCTTGGCGACCGAGATGGACCTGCTCGTGCTGGAGAATTGTGTGCTGCAGCAGTCAGAGCAGCGCGTCACGAGCGCGGAGGAGCAGCAACAGTACGTTGCCAGCTTCGAACTCGATTGAAGGGATTCGCGTCATGGTAAATCCGTTCAATGAGGTGAATTGGAAGCCCGGTCGGTCAGAGCGGCGCAAATTCGCCGTGAGCCTGATGATCGGATTTCCGGCGATCGCGGTCGGGCTGCTCCTGGCCGGGCGACTGAACGGAGGTAGTTGGCGCATTGAACTGCCACTGGCGGTGGGAGGAATCGGACTGGCCGCGGGACTTGTGTTCTGGGCGTTGCCGCAAATCGTCCGGCCGTTCTACCTCGGATGGTATGCAGTCGCGTGCTCCATCGGCTTCGTCATTGGGAACGCGGCACTCGCAGCCGTCTATTTGTTGCTGTTTACGCCAATCGGTCTCGTGCGGCGCGCCTTCGGTCGGCAGACGTTCAGCAAGGGCTTCGACCGGGGAGCCACGACCTATTGGCGAGAGGCACGGAAGACGGTCGACCTGACAAAGTACTACCGCCAGTTTTGAAATCGACGATGAACGACGACGAGAAGGCACGGGCATTTGAACAGGCGGGCAAGCGGACGCGAACCGGCGTGGCCGGGGAATTCATCCTGTTCCTGAAGGAGAACAAGAAATTCTGGCTGATCCCGCCGCTGGTGGCGCTGCTGCTGCTCGGCCTGTTGGTGCTGCTCGGCGGGACTGCGGCGGCGCCGTTCATCTACACGCTTTTTTGAAGGCGGGACATGCCGTCCGCTCGGAGCGGGACCCTTTTCCGCGCCCGACTCACTTCGCCGCCCCGTCCCCGGACCACCGCAGATAATCCTGTTTGAACGCCGGGTCGGCGCTGTCGTTCGGCGGAAATTTCTTCTTCAACAGCGCGACCTGCTCGGTCGTGAGCCCGCGCGCGCACCACCAATTGGAATTGGTGAAGTCAGCATCCGTCAGATCGGCACCGTCGAGGCGCGCCAGCGAGAGATTGGCGCCTCTCAGGATGGCCGACTCCAATTTCGCACCGGAGAGATTTGCACCCATCAGTTTTGCGCCGGTCAGGTTTGCCATCAGGCAGTCGACGTCGGAGAGATCCGCGACCGCAAAATCGGCGTTCTCCGCCTGCACCTGCTCAATCGTGCCGGCACTCAGGCTGGCCCGCCGCAGCGTCGCCCCTTTGAGGATGGCATGCAGCAACCGCGCCTCCGTCAGATTGGCCTGGCTGAGATCGGCTCCGGTGAGATCGGCCAACTCGAATGACGTGCGCGAGAGTTTGGCCGCGTTGAGATTGGCTCCGGTCAGATTGGCTCGCTGGAACCCGGCGCTTTGCACGTCCACGCCCGGCATCACGATTCCAGCCAAACTCAACCCGCGGAGATCGGCGGCCCGCCACTCCCGGTTTCCGGCCGCGACGAGATGACGAAACGCGGACTCACGCTCCCCCGGCGTGGAGCCCGGCTGACACAGCGCCCAGAAATCGTGCTCCCGCGATCCGCTTTGCTGCTGTTGAATCAACCTGCTCGTCAGCCAGACGTTCGCCGTCAACAGCGCGAGGACGGCCACGACCACCACGGGCAGGGCGATTTGGAACCATCGCGCCGGGCCGCGCTCGGATGGACTTGAATTTTCGTTCATGATGACGTGCTAATCACTTGGGGTTTATGCTCCATCGGGCCAAAGCCGTGACGACCGGATATTGATGAACGACCGAAATACAACCACTGAAAATGCCACCGGTGCGCCCCCGCCATCGGAAGGGCGACGCTCGGCTCGCGGTCGCGCGCGTCGCATTTTATTCACCTTCGGAGCAATCCTCGCCAGCCTGCTGCCACTGCTCGTCGTCGAGGGAGGGCTCCGGCTTTTCGGGATTGGCCGGCCGGTCGACACCCCTGATCCATTCGCCGGTTTCAACCGCAACTTTCCCCTCTTTGAACGGCAGGGCGCGGTCTATCGGACGTCGCGCAACCGGGCGCCGTTCGTCGCCTCCCAGGAATTTTTGGCGGAAAAGCCCCGCAACGGCTTCCGGATCTTTTGCTTTGGCGGCTCAACGGTCTACGGCCACCCTTATCTTGGCGACACCGCGTTTCCCAAGTGGCTCGAACTGGAGCTGAAGGGCGTTGATCCCACGCGTTCGTGGCAGGCGATCAATTGCGGCGGCGTTTCCTACGCCAGTTATCGCATCGTCCCGCTCGCCAAGGAGGTGCTGCAATACAAACCCGACCTGATCATCGTGGCAACGGGGCACAACGAGTTTCTGGAGGACCGAACTTACACGTCGCTCAAATCGCGTTCCGCCGGCTGGGCCTGGCTCCAAGGCAAGGCCTCCTCCCTTCACACGGTGACCCTCGCCCGAAACTGGTGGGTTCGCGTACGACCGCCCGCCAGCCCAGCCGACGCCGCGCCCGGGAAAGAGGTCGAACTAGGTCCGGGAGTGAACACGCGGCTCGACAATGCCAGCGGTTACGCGTCCTACCGCCGCGATGACGCGTGGCATCAGCGCGTCCTCGCGCAGTACGACGAGTCGGTTCGCTCGATCGTCGCCAACTGTCAGGCCGCGCACGTTCCGATTCTCCTGGTCAAACTGGGGTCCAACCTGCGCGACTGCCCTCCTTTCAAATCCGAACACCGCACGGGTTTGGCACCGGAGCCGGAGTCCGACTGGCAGGCGGCGTTCGACATTGCGACGGCCGCCGAGAAAATCGACCCGGCGCGCGCCCTGCGCTATTATCAGGAAGCCGCGGCCATCGACGGCGAGCACGCGTTACTCAGTTACCGGATCGCACGCGTCCTGGATCGGATGGGACGCAGACCGGAGGCGCTGACTTATTATCAGCGAGCGAGGGATGCCGATATCTGCCCGCTGCGCATCATGGCACCGTTCGAACAGGCGCTGGTCCGCATCGCCGGAGAGACCCGAACGCCGTTGGTGGACGCCGAACGCTTGCTGGCCGCGCGAAGTTTCGACGGCATCCCCGGCTTCGACTGGTATGTTGATCACGTTCATCCGACGATCGGCGGGCATCAATTGATCGCCGGAGCGCTTGCGGTGCAGATGCGCGAGAGCGGACTCGTGGCCCGTTCCGCGGTCTGGCCCGACGATAAACGCGTGGCCACTTACGCGCGCCATCTGCAGGAACTCGGGCCGGCGTATTTTGCCGACGGCGAGCGGAGGGTCGGCTGGCTTGAGCATTGGGCGCAGCGCCAACGCCTCGCAGCGGAGACGATTCCGAACGACGCGCCCGGCTATGCCCGTTTGGGTTTTCGCCGGCTCGACCTGGGCGAAGACAACGCCGCTTGGGAATCCCTCGGCGACGCGCTCAAGCGCGATCCCGGTGTGCGCGGCATGATTCAAGGACGGGCGAAGGATCTGGTGGCCGAAGGCCGGCCGGATCGCGCCGCGGCCCTCCTGCAACACGCAAACTGAACTGCAATCCCCACGACGGGGAATCATTCCGATTTCTGGTTGTCGGGCGCATCCCGTTTTTGGACAGGCGAAACACGCATCGATCACCATCGTGCAACCGCTGGAGCCGTGACGCCCCCGTCGCGGTTTCGAACCACGCGACGGGGCGTCGCGTCCCCAGTGTCCAGAAATTGAGATACGCCCCTGATTGTCGCCGAAAAGACTGGGCTCCTGAAATCCTTTCTTTCGGGTCAGGGGATCCCCTTCCGCGGCAACGCGGTGTCGGTTTACTCGCCGCGTCATCCAGCGGGACCGTCCGACGCAATCGTTATCGGACTCAGGGTAGGCCGGCGCCTTTACTGCTGTTCGCCAATTGGCCCGCGGCCGTGTTCAGCTCGGTGGCAATTCCTGAGATCATCTCCCCACCCCAGTTCTCGCGGCGTGCCACCTCAAGGCGTTGTTCCAGCCACGCGACATGCTCGCGCAGCCGCGCGGCTTCGTCAGCCGGATTGGTGTTGGCCGGGTTGCGGGTGTGCAGCCAGGCGCCCAACCAAGAAAACAAGGCAACAGCGAGGACTCCAAGGACGACTAGAGCTTCGGGCA
This sequence comes from Opitutia bacterium, assembly GCA_947474365.1. GTDB lineage: Bacteria > Verrucomicrobiota > Verrucomicrobiia > Opitutales > Opitutaceae > ER46. The sequence continues at coordinate 26,823 of CANJIU010000012.1, forward strand.
TGGGAATGGGAATTCGAGACCAAGCTACCAAAATGGGTGCGAGAGCACCATTCGCCTTCCGGCCCAGGTCTTCACTATTTCGATTCATTCGCCCGCGTGCCGGGGAGCTAATGGGGCGATTTCCCAGCTGACGCCGGCGGTTCGAGCCGTTTCGTTGTCACTACCCTCCTCATGCGTTCCGCCTGCCACGCGTTGATCCTCAGCGCGCTCCTGCTCATTCCGATCTCGGCCCGCCTCGTCGGCGCCGAGGTCGCGGTGCGCCCTGCCGGAAAAATCCTCTTTCAGCCACAGCTCCTCTGGTCGAATTCGATGACGACGCTGCAGGGCACCGGATATTTGATCGAGCACGGCGGAAAATGCTTTGGTGTGACGGCGGTGAACTATCTCGACTTCAACGCCGGGGGACTCGGCTCCGCGACATGGCTCGACGTGTATTCGGAGCGGCCCGTCGCCACGTTTCGGTCGAGCCTGGGCCGGCCGATGCGGACCACGTTCACGCGACCGGGCGACACCGTGGATGATTTTCTTCTGCTCCCCTGCAACCATCCCCCCGAGGAGGGCATCCCGCTGCAAATCGAAAACGTGCCCCGCTACGAGCCAGGCACCCGGCTTTGGTTTCCCAACAAGAGCCGCGAGGTCGAGATCGGGCATGAGTGGATCGACGCCACCGTCGTCGAAGATCTCGGCTACCTGATCAAGGTGCGGCTGCAGGATCCGATTTCCCTGCAAACCCAAAGCGGCAGCCCCGTGCTCAATGCCGATACGGGGAAAGTCATCGGCATGGTGCACGATGGCGAGGAGCTGAACGGAAAACTCATCCTCACGCTCTGCCCAGCGCGATCGCTCGCCCGCCACTTGGGCCGGCGTCAGGTGACCGTGTCACTGCTTTCGAGCATCGCCCGGCGCCGTTGAACGCGCGCCCCCAAATGAAACCGAAGTTGTTTTCCATCGCGTCCGTTTGCACCGCGCTGCTCGGGGCAACGATGGGGTTTGGGGCGGACAGCGGGGCTGCGCCGCCGACCAAGGTTCCGAAAAAGGCGTCTTCCGAGTGGGTTTTCGAGCTCCTGCCGAAGTCGATGCAAAAGAACCCGCGGCTCGATTTGACGGTTATCACTGAGATGACCGAAGCCGGAAAGAAACTTCCGCCGGTCTCAGCGCAGGCGCCGGCCTATTTCGAGATCTTCTCTCCCGGTCCCAAACACCTCGGGCATTCGCAGGGAAACGAAGTGACGCTTAAGCCCGAAGAAATCGATCGCCTGTTGAAGCGTGCCCTCGCCACCAATGGCTATCTTCCGGCCAGCCCGCCGGCACTGCCGCCGTCGCTTCTGATCGTTTATACCTGGGGCTCTCATTCCTTGCTGACCGAAGGCGACGACGAGAATCCCGTGCTCTCAGGCAATCAGGTCGCCCGCAACCTCCTCGACCGCGCTGCCTTGGTTGGCGGCGAGAAGTTCGCCAAGAACCTGCTCGACCTCTTCACCCAGGCCGACGCGATGAGCCTCGCCTCGAGCGCCCGCACCACGCCCGGGAGCGAACCGGTCATCACCCCGGCGCTGGCGGAATTCATGAATCCCGTGAGCATGTTCAAGCGCGCCTCGGCTAAAAACGAGTTCCTCGTCGATCAGGCGGCCAGCAACGTCTACTACGTGGTCGCCTCCGCCTACGACCGCCACTCCGTCACGGAGAAAAAGCGTCTGCTCCTCTGGCGCACGCGGATGACAGTCGCCGCCGAGGGCGTTTCCCAGGTTCAAACCCTGCCGACCTTGGTGCTGAGTGCGGCGCCCTACTTTGGCCGCGAAATGACCGAACCCGAGATCCTGTCAAAGCGCGCCCTCCGCGAAGGGACCGTCGAAGTCGGAACTCCAACGGTGGTCGAGCCCACCCCAACTCCCGCATCGCCGAAGGCCGAGCCAAGAAACTAGGCGGATCGCCCCCCCACGGTTACCTCAGTCGGGACCAGCGGTTCGTCAGTAGGTGGACTCGCTGCCAATCAATGGGAAAGTGATAACCACTCCAGTCGGAGCCCGGACGTCCGTTGGAAGTGGAAACGCGTTTGCACGTCATTCTGGCGCATGCCTTGCTGACAGGCTCTGCGCCAAATTCGGCAAACCTCTTTCTGCATGGCCACGACTCTTCCTCCCTCCCAATCCTCTGCTTACACCGGCGAAGCCGACTCCCAGCTGATTGCGTACCTTAACCTGAAGTTGCGTGAAATCGGCCAACCGGGCCTGACCCCGGCCGGCGGAGACGCCGATGGCCTGGCGCCCCTCGTCGATCACTTTCTTGCTCTGAGCCGGGAAAAGGACCGCGCACTCGCCCGCCATCTTTGTCCGGTCGACCAGCGTCTCCAGAACTTCCTGTACGACAATTTGGAGTCAGCCACAACGAGTGGCGGCGACGTCCCCCGTCTGCCGGCAACGACCCTCGTCCTCGACCGCCCCGGCCTCGCGCGGGTGCTTTCACTTCCTCCCGGCTCCGACCGGCACCAGAGCGATATTCTCGCCTCGCACCGCGTACGCCAGGGCGTCCTCCACAACCCGCGCAGTGACCGCCGCACCACGCAGGGAATCTTCCACATCGCTGATTTCGGGCTGCCCGTTCCGGATGACAAGAAAGCCGTGCCGGCCGCGGTCTTCCGCCGGCTGTTGCATCACGCGCTGACTCCACCGACCGAACTCCTCCGGCTGCCTTTCACCGCCGGTGCCGGCACGCCGGCCGAGTGCTTTGTCTCGTTGCATCTCCGCCCGGTCGTGTGTCCGCCCGTGCCGGGCTTCACGTCACAACGGGCGATGGAGACCCGTTTTTTCGTGCCCGGAGCGCTCGTCGCGAATCTCGATTTCGTCGAACGCATCTTCGGCAACGCCGGCGATCCGCACCTGCCGGAAAATGACGCCGCGCTGGACCCCGAGCACTGGTCCGGCCACACCGGCTGCGTCATCCTCGCGACGCACCTCAACCGCTTCACGAAAAGCGAACTCGGGCTGCCCGCGTGGGACGACGCCACGCCGCGCCAACGTCGCGACGGCATGTGCTGGAAGAAATCGGAAGAACTCTACAATGACGGCGTCGCGTTCAAGCTCTCCGCACGCGACACGACCGGGGTCATCGTCACATTGATTTCCGACAATTATTTCGGTTACTGCAAAAAGGAGGTGAAGGCCCAGATCAGCTTCGCCGCCAACCTCGGTGGACAATGCGAGGAGGAACACGCCGGTGGCGCGATTGTTTTTCCGAGCTACGATCTCGGCGAGGACTTTCAGCTCAGCAAGCACCTCGCGATCGTCGACCACACGTTTGCCGAGGCGATGACGCAGCTCGGCGAACGCGCCGAACCGCAGCCGGGCGGCTGGGCCCGCGATCGACAGTATCCGGACATCTGTTATGTCCCGCAGGACGCGTTCTTCGCGCTGCGCGCCCAGACGATCACCTGGAAGGACAAGGCCGGCGCAAGCCATTCGATCAAACTCGTGCCGCAGCACACCTACGTGCTGCCGTCCGGCTACAAGGTGGAGATGGTGAAGCCCGAGGACGGCCGCCGCTGGCGCCTCCGCGGCACGACCGCGGAGGGCGTGCTCTGCCACAAACCCTGCACCGTGTCTGGTGGCGGCAAGTCGGAAATCTCGAAATCGATCGCCGACGCGATCTTCACCGCGCCCAATTTCGTCAGCGATCTTGCGGCCGACTTCGACGCCATCGACGCGATTCTTAAACGCGAGTATGGTCAGCGTTTCCGCGATCCTGCGCGCAACAAGCCGAAAGGCCGGCCGCTGCTCAGCCCCGAGCGCTCCCTCGGATCCGTCGTCAAGCTCCTGAGCCGGAGCCCGGACTACACCGAAAGTTACAACACCTGGCTCGGCAGCATCCCTCGCTACATTCTTGACCTCGTGCTGCTCATCAAGCGCGTCTACAAACCCGAGTGGGGTGACAACTGGCGCAAGCACTTCACCGTCGACACGATCAACGGCCGGCCCGGCAACGAGCTGAAATTCCTGCGCGAAAAGGCGATGACGCACTTCCTCCGCGTCGGGTTCACCCCTGACGGCGGCTGGCGCACCTTCAGCCTGCGGAAGGATTTTCATCCGGCCGTGAAGATTCAGGCCGAGGACGACATCACCGCATCGATCGTCGTCCCCGCCGCAAATCTCGCCGGCCTGTCGGCCGCCGCCGAAAAAAGCGGCGGATCCTTGAAGTTCGTGCACAACTGCGAGGCGGCGCTCTTCCAGCGGCCGGACGAGGCGATTCACCGTGGTTACGACCGGCGGACCGAACGGGATTTTTCGCGTCCGGGGAATTTTTTCTCGAACTACGAGCCGCTGAACCACGACGCCGCGAGAGCGATCGTGGAGGATGCGATCGGGTTCGATGCCTTCACCGAACCGATTCGCGCGCTCTTCGCGGAGTTTGTCGGCACCGATCATCCGGATTATCTCGCCTCCCCGGCCCATCCGCGCCTGGTCGAGGGCAAGCCCTCAAAAAACCCCCGCTACCTGCAGTTGCGCCCGGACCTGGAGGACCCGCGCACGACCTATCTCGCCCAAGTGGGCGCGCAACTCTACCGCCGGGCACCAACCGGCGCACCGGCGCTGTTTCCGGTTGGCGCCGTACTCGCCGGCCGCCGGCTCAACCCGCCGGAGCCCGGCGTGAAGCCGATGTGTGTTTTCGGCCCCGTGCACTATCAGGAGCTGCCCGAGGCGTTCATGGATTTCATCGCCAGCCTCACCGGCAAGTCTCCCTCGACGACCGGGGCGGGCTCCGAAGGCGCCCTGACCAAGGGCCCCTTTAACGCCCTGCCACCGATTCACGATCTCAACGCGGCGTTTGTCTCGTACGCGCTGACCGACCTTCCCGTGTTCTCGTCCGCCGCCGGTTGGGTTGGACCTCGCTGCCGGGTTGACCACGACATCAGCCTGCTTGTCCCGGAAATCTGGGCGCGCATGTCGCCGGAGGAGCGCACACCGCGCTTCCTGATCGACAACGGCTACCTCGAGCGCTGCATCGACTGGGAACACGAGGGCAAGCCGGTGCTCGCCAGCCGGCTTGGCTGGCGCGTGACCTCGCGATTCGTCCAAACCTTCTGTGGACGCGTACTCGGAAATCCCAGCACGCTGTTCGACGAGGAATTACTCCGGCCCGAATTGCAGGACCGCGCCGTCTTCGCGGAAGGCATGGAAAACATCGTGCTCGCGATGCGCACGGCCGCTCAGTGCTACTTCTCCGACGGCTCGATCGAAAACGCCGTGCCCCCGCTCTCCGCGCTGCTACACCTGATGCGCGACCGCTCCTGGCATGGCGGCGATGCTTCGGCCCCGGAATTCCGCGCCCTTTTCACCCGCGATGCGGTGCTAGCCAGCGACTGGTACCGGGCGCGCCTTGAAGCCCAGCAGCGGGGCGACATCGCCAAACGGGAAGGCCACGTCGAATACCTGCGACGCTTTCTCTCGCGGCAGAACTATGCCGACGTAGCAGTGCGTTTCGGGATCCGCGAACGCTTGGAGATCGCAGAGTCCGCCCTCGCCAAGGCGCTGGCTCCGGACTATCCGGCGAAGCTTGTCGGCACGCTCGGGGTCGACCCGACGCTTGTGCCCGTCGGGTAGGACGTGGCCTTGCGCGGAGCGCCGCCTCCTCGTTCGGGGCGCCCGCGCCTTGGTTCCCGCCCTTGGTTTTCACTGCGATTCCCGTCGCCGGACGATGAATGTCTGTTCCGTCAGGAGTAGTTTTCAGGCGGAATGACTTCCTGTGTCACAGACAAAACCCGTCATTGCCAGCCGCGTTGGAGCCCTCTTTTGTCCCACCGATGATCTCTACCCCCCTCCCGTTTCGACGCCTCGCGTTGGTCCTCACCGCGTTGGTCGCAACTTCCACCGTCGTCAGCGTTTCGGCCCAGCCGGCCCGCAAGCGCAATGGCAAGGCGGAGACACCGCCCGCACTGGAACCCACCACGCCGCCGCCGATGCCGCCCAACATGGCCGAGCCTCCGGCGCCGTTTGTACCCACCGACATGTTTGCCCTGCCCGATGACCTTGAGGTCACGCTCTGGGCCAAGACCCCACTCTTCCGCAACCCGTCGAACATCGACATCGACGCGCAGGGCCGGGTCTGGATCGCGGAGGCGTATAATTACCGGCGTCACGCGGGCCGCGATCCCGAGGGCGACCGCATCATGGTCATCGAGGATTCGAACGGAGACGGGGTCGCCGACAAGAGCACGGTGTTCGTGCAGGAAAAAAGCCTGCTCGCGCCCCTCGGTGTCGCGGTCATCGACAACAAGATTTACGTTTCCTGTGCGCCCGACCTGATCGTTTATACCGACGTCAACCGCGACGGCAAATTCGATCCGGCCGTCGACAAGCGTGAGGTGCTGCTAACCGGCTTTGATGGCCGCAACCACGACCATTCGCTGCATTCGGTGACGTTCGGTCCCGACGGCAAACTCTACTTCAACCACGGCAACGCGGGCGCCAAGTTCACCGACCGCTCGGGTCGGACCTTCCGCGACGGCAGCCACTATGACCCGGGCAAGAGCGGTGGCGGCATCCCCCAGAACGACCAGCGTCCGCCCGAATACGCCGGTCAGGCGAGCGATGACGGTCACGTGTATGTGGGCGGCACCGCCTTCCGCATGAATCCGGACGGCACCAACGTCGAGCCGATCGGTTTCAATTTCCGCAATTCCTACGAACAGACCGTGACTTCGTTTGGCGACGTGTTTCACAACGACAACGACGACCCGCCGGCCGCCCGCACGTCGTTCCTGCAGGAGTACGGCAACCTCGGGTTCAACTCCCGCTCCGGGGTGCGCAGTTGGGCGGCTGACAAACGGCCCGGACAAACGACCCAGATCGCCGAGTGGCGCCAGGAAGACCCCGGCACCGTGCCGGCCGGCGACGTCTACGGCAACGGCGCTCCTACCGGCATCGTCAGCTACGAGGGTGATGCGCTGGGAGCAAAATGGAGGGGCGTTCTGCTGAGCTGCGAAACGTCGCGCAATGTCGTCTTCGGCTACTTCCCCAAGGTCGATGGCGCGGGCTACAAGCTCGAACGCTTCAGCTTTTTCACCACGAACAAGACGGAGGACTTCGCCGGCATTGACTCCTCCAAGGGCAAGCTTCGTCCCGACGATCTCAAGACCTGGTTCCGTCCGTCAGACGTCGCCGTCGGTCCCGACGGTGCCATTTATGTTGCCGACTGGTTTGATCCCCGCACCGGTGGTCACGCCGCACTCGACACCAGTTTTGCCGGCGCCATCTACCGGATTGCACCCAAGGGCAAGAAACTCACGACACCCAAGCTCGACGTGAGCACCACCGCGGGCCAAATCGCCGCACTCAAGAGCCCCGCCATAAACGTCCGCGCGCTCGGCTTCATGAAGCTCCAGGCAGGAGGCGCCGCCTCCGTCACTCCCGTGGCGGCCCTGCTGAACGACAGCAACCCCTATGTCCGCGGTCGCGCAGTCTTTCTCCTCTCCCAGCTCGGCCCCAAGGGAATCGCCAAGACCGAGGAACAACTGCGCAATCCGGACCCGATGCTCCGCATCGCCGCGTTTCGCGCCCTGCGCCGGGTAAACCACAAGGTGATCGAACACGCGAGAAAGCTCGCCAGCGACTCGTCACCGGCGGTCCGCCGCGAGGTGGCGATCGCGATGCGCGATGTCCAGCTCGACGGCGCGCGTGACGTCCTTCTCAAGGTGGCGGAGGGTTACAATGGCTCCGATCGCGCCTATCTTGAGGCGTGGGGCACCGGTTGCTCTGGCAAGGAAGCCGATATCTATCGGGCGCTCGCAGCCAAGGCGCCCAACAAGGACGCCGCGAAATGGCCCGCCAGCTACGCCAATCTCATCTGGCGACTGACTCCCGCCGGCGCCGAGGCCGCGTTCTCGACCCGCGCCACCGCGCCGAGCCTCACGGAAAAGGAGCGGATTTCGTCGGTAACCGCACTCGGTTTCATCTCAACCAAAGCCGCTGCGAACGCCCTCCTCGAGATCGCCCAGAAGTCGACCGGCATGGTCAAGGCCCAGGCGATGTGGTGGCTCCTCAACTACAAGGATATCCGCTGGAAGGACGCCGGCGTCGACGCCGCGCTGAAGGACAGCGGACTTTACGACCCCGCAACCGTGAGCATCACGCCGAGCGTGGTCCCGGAGCCCGCCCCGTCCACGATGCCTCCGGTGGCGGAAATCGCCCGGATGCGCGGCGACGCCAAGAAGGGGGCCTCGACCGCCCAGGCGTGCCTGCTGTGCCACAACATCGCCGGGAAGGGCAATGACTACGGCCCGGCCCTCGGTGGATTCGCCAAGGCTCAGACCACCGAGACGGTGATCACCGCGATCGTGAATCCATCCGCCGAAATTTCTCATGGCTTCGACGGCACCATCATCAGCCTCAAGGACGGTGGTCAGATCCACGGCATCCTCCTGAGCACGGGCGACCCGGTGATCATCCAGTCGATGGGAGGCCAGACCCAGATGATTCCGTCCGGCAAGATTCGCAGCCGCCAGCCGCTTGGACGCTCCCTGATGTTGAGCGCGGAGCAACTCAGTTTGTCGGCACAGGACGTGGCCGACATCGTCGCGTTCCTGAAAACCCAGTAAGCCCGACTCCGGCCGCTGCGGCCGGTCGGGTGGAAAAAACCGGGAAGCGCGGGCCGATTCCGCCTTCCCGGTTTTTTTGCGTCAGGCCGCCACTGATACCGCGCAGCGCGACGGTGTCGCCCGCAACGCCCGCTGCAGGTCCGCCGTCCGGACCGGCTTCGTCAAAAATTCTTCCATTCCCGCGGCGAAGCACCCATCGCGGTCCTCGTTCGTGGCGTTGGCGGTCATCGCCACGATGCGGGGACGGGCGTTGGCAGGATGCCGCAGGCAAATTTCCCGCGCCGCCTGCAAGCCGTCCATCTCGGGCATCTGCATGTCCATCAGAACAAGGTCGTACGGGCGCCGCGCGACGGCCGCACAGGCCTCCCTGCCGTTTTCCGCAATGTCGGCGCCATAACCGAGCCGTTTCAACATCAACAAGGCCACCCGCCGGTTCACGGGGTTGTCTTCCGCCACAAGGATCGCGAGAGGGTGTTCCTCCGCCATCGCCGCGCCTTCCGTCACCGGGGCCGGCCGCTCCGCCCGCTGACCGTGCATTGCCTCCATGAGAACATCAAAGAGCACGCCGGCCTTGACCGGCTTGCCGACAAATCCGGCGACCCCCGCGTCCTCGGTCCCACGTGACCAGCCTGGTCGGGTCAGCAACGCGACGGGGAGCGGGCACGTGGATTGGGCGCGGCGAATTTGGGTGACGGCTTCCGGGGCGCCTGAATCCGGCATCTCCACGTCGACCAGGGCGAAATCAAACGCCCCTTCGCGAGCAATCACGGCCGAAGCTTCGCTCACCGTGGCGACCGCCCGTGGAACAAGTCCCCAGCCGATAAACTGCTGGCAGAGCACGCGGCAACTCGTCGCATTGTCATCCAAGATGAGCACGCGTTTGCCGGCCAGCGACGACACACGGCCGACCGAAAACCGGCGCGGCTCGAAGGCCACCGGTTTGGCTTCGATTTCGAACTGAAAGACGCTGCCCAGCCCTGTGGAACTTTCCGCCCAGATCCGGCCGTTCATCAAGCCGACGATGCGTTTGCAGATCGCGAGGCCAAGACCGGTGCCGCCGAATTGCCGATGGGTCGACGCGTCAACCTGGCTGAAGGTTTTGAAGAGGCGGTCCATGCCTTCGGGCGGAATGCCGATACCAGAATCGTGGATGGCGAACTTCAATCGAACTCCGTCACCGTCGCTGCCTACCGCCGAGACGGACAGGAGCACTTCACCCCTCGCAGTGAATTTTACCGCGTTGCTCAGCAGATTAACCAAGACTTGGCGCAGCCTGGTCTCGTCGCCCTGAATCATCTCCGGCACGCCACTTTGGATCGCGCACAGCACATCGATCCGCTTCTCCGCCGCGCGGCCCGCCAGGACGTCCAGCGCCGACTCGACGCAAACGCGCAGATCAAACGATCGCTGCTCGAGCTCGAGCCGACCCGACTCAATCTCGGTATAGTCGAGGATGTCGTTGATCAGTGCGAGCAAGCCGTCGCCGCTGGAACGAATGGTCTCGGAAAACTCCCTCTGCTCGTCCGTCAGGTTTGTCCCGAGCAAGAATCCGCTCATGCCGATAATCGCGTTGAGCGGGGTGCGGATTTCGTGGCTCATGTTCGCCAGAAACTCTGACTTGGCGACGGTCGCCGCCGCCGCATCCTGCGCGAGCAGGTTGGCCCGGCTGAGCGCGTCTTCGAGCTGGCCGTTCAGGTCCACAGCGGCAGCATGCGATCGTGCAACCTCCGCCTGCGCCCGGCGCTCGGCGGTCACGTCCCAATTTACCCCGACCATGCGAAGGGGGTGTCCCTCGGGATCCCGCTGCAATTGCGCGCTGGCGCAAATCTCGCGCTCCTCCCCGTCCGGCCGAACGATGCGAAACGATGTTGTGAACTCCGCCCTGCCCTCCATCGCCTCCCGTTGTTCTCGACCGACCCTCGCCACGTCGTCTGGGTGAATCCGCCCGAGCCAGGTTTGGCATCGGCCGTCAAATTCCGCCGGGGTGAGCCCATAGAGACTGTACATGCGTTGGTCCCACACGAGGAGGTCGCCCCGGATGTCATGATCCCATATTCCCACCTGCGCCGCATCGGTGGCGAGTTGCAGGCGCTCGGTGAGTGACTGGAGACGAAGCTCGATGACCTTGCGGTCGGTGATATCGACCGAGTGCCCCACCAGGCGCACAACCCGCCCGCTGGAATCGCGCGACGCAGTGAGCCGCGTATGCCACCAGCGCGGACCTCCCTCCGCCAGGAACGACTCCTCAGCTTCCATCGGCCCAATCGATTGCACTCCGAGGCGGAAACACGTGCACAGACTCTCCGCCAATTCTTCGGAAATCTGCGGCCTGAGTTCATGCGGCGTCCGGCCGTGCATGTCGTCGGCCTGGATGCCGGTGAGGCGTTCGTAGGCCGGATTTACCGCGAGGAATCGGAATTCCCCCCCGGCAGTGACGTCGATCACGAATACGCCGAGATCCGCTCCCGAAAATACATTCCGCAGAAGCATCCGGCTCTCTTCATTCGACTGGTTCGCCAGCTTCTCGTTGGTGACGTCGTTGATCACACCGTACCAGAGGACCGCACCGTCAGCCGGTCGCTCCGTCGTCGCATCGCCACAGTGCCACCGCACCGTACCGTCGGCCAACTGGATCCGGTATTCGCAGTGCCAAGGTGAAACCGTGCGGGCGGAGTCATCAAGAGCGCGCCCCACCCGCTCGACGTCTCCCGGATGAATCCGGTTCCACACCGCGGAAAAATCCACGATTGCCGGACTCGCTCCCATCCCGAAAACCTCGCGGATCCGCTCGCTCACATAGAGGAAGCTGCGCCTCCCATCCGGCTCCTGTCTCAGTTGGAACTGCATGCCAGCAACGTTCGCCGCGATCTGCAAGGAACGGTGCTCAAGCTCCCGGGAGCGCTCCTCTGCGATCTCCCGCTGGCGACACTCGTGTGCGAGGCGCGCCTTCCAGCGGCGGTTGGCCCGCACGATCAAGCCTCCGGCGACCACGAGCGCTCCTGCGCCCAAGGTCACCCAGAGTGACAGGTTTTGGATGATCGCAATCAATGAAAGGTAGCAATGAAGAGGGTCCGGGGTCTCCTTCGCCCCTCCCTCATCGGCACGCGCCCATCCCACCTTAACCCGGAGACGTCACAAAGTTTTCGGTAAAAGCCGGGGCTTTACGGCGCTCGTTCCTCGTTGTTCGCCGGCCAATCCTTCCATCCTCTCCCCAATTTTTTCTCAAGTCCGGCCCGGAGTGTCCGATCACCGGGGATGATACCCGAATTGCAGGCATTTGTCCCCGACCGACGCCCAAACGATTCCCGTTTCATTGCCCTTGCCCCGGCGGAGCCCTAGGCGCTTTCATTGGTGCTGATGTCGCTCGAAGACAAACTTCGCCGGACCGCGGGCTGGCTCGGCGCCCTTGTCAGCGTGGTCGGACTGATTGCGCTGCTCGGCGGACTGGCCGGCTTGGACCCGCTCGGTCACTTGCGTCCGTCGCTGTTGCCGATGAAACTGACCACGGCGATGTGCCTCGCCCTGGCGGGGGCCGCGCTTTTTCTGCGAACTCAGCGCCGGCTCGCCGCCGCCACACGAGTCACCGCCGTCGCTTCATTGGCGATTGCACTCATTGCGTTACTTGCTGGGTCGCTGCCCGCGCTTTCTGACTTCGGGGTCGCACTGCTGGGTCTCATGGGGCGCCCCGCGAACCTGCCAGCGGCGGCCAATATTAGCACCCGCCTGGCGGTTGCCCTTACCGCCATTACCATTGCGGTCGTTCTGCTGCATCAACAGCACCCTTTCCACCAGCGGATCGCTGCGTGGCTGGCCAACTTCGTCCTTGCCGCCGCCGTCGCCGGACTGATCGGGCGCGAGCTGATTGGGTTCCCCGGGGTTACGGATCCCTTTCGTTACGGTCTGCACGAGGGACTGGCGTTGATTTTCCTGAGCATAGCGACGATTCTGGCCCGGCCGGAAGCGACGCACGTCCACACCCTCTTTTCCGAATCGCCTGCCGGCCTGTTTGCCCGGCGTCTCTTTCTAGGCGTCGCGATCGTGCCACTTGGCCTCGCCGTCCTGTTTGTGTTGGTACTGAATCGAAATCTGCTTGGCGCGTCCGATGCCGTCGCGCTCCTCGCCATCGGTCTCGTTTTCGCCGGTTTCGTCGTCTCACTTTTTTCCATCGGCGCGATCGTCGATGTGCAGGAGGAACGCGAATCGTCGGAACGGGCGCGGTTGCTGTTGACCGCTCGCCTGCAGGATCAGGCGGCCCAGCTGCACGAGACCGTGAGCCGCCGCACCCAGGAATTGCGCGACGCCAACGCCAGCCTGCGGGCCGCGGCCGAATCAAACGCGCTGCTCGCCCTGGTCGCACAGCACAGCACGAACGGCGTGATCATCACGGATGCGGACGGGCGCATCGAATGGGTGAACGCGGCGTTTACGGTGATAACCGGATTTGAGCTCGAGGAAATCCGCGGACGAAAACCCGGTCATTTCCTGCAGGGGCCGGAGACCGATCCGGCGGCCGTCAGGCGGCTGCGGGAGGCCGAGTCCCGCGGCACCGCATGCCGGGTCGAGATCCTCAATTACCGGAAAAACGGAACCACGTTCTGGCAGATCGTCGACATGCAGCCCGTGCGAGACCATTCGGGCCGGTTGATCAATTTCGTTGCGAACCAAACCGACATCACCTCGGAACGTCTGCACCAAGGCCGGTTGCAGCACTTGAACCAGCGGTTTTCCCTCGCGACCCGCGCCGCCGAACTCGGTGTCTGGGAATGGGACGCCGTGACCCAACAGCACAGCTGGGACGAGCGCACCCTGGAAATCTACGGGATTCGGGCGGCGGATTTCAAAGGCACCTTCGAGGAGTGGTCGCGCCGTCTTCACCCCCAGGATTTCGCGGCGGCCGCGGCCCAGATGCATGCGATCATGGCTGTTGGCGACAATTACGAGCACGAGTTTCGCATCCTTCGGGCCAACGACGGCGCCGAGCGGCAGATCCAGTCGCGCGCCATCGCCCAACGCGACGAGCACGGCAAGCTCCTCCGCATCACTGGCACGGATCGCGATGTGACCGCGGAACGCGAAGCGACCCAAAAAATCAACGTCCTGAACGAACGCCTGCGCCTCGCCCTCCGCTCGTCGAACTACGGCGTTTGGGAATATGATATCCTGACCGGGCGGCGGAACTGGGATGAACGTGTGCTTGAAATTTTCGGACGCACCGCCTCCGAGTTTGACGGATCCGTCGACTTCTGGCTGAACGCCCTGCATCCCGACGACCGGGCTCCGGCCGCCCTGCACCTCCGACAGGTCGTGACCGGCGAACTGCCCGACTACAAGGCGGAGTTCCGCGTTGTCCGCCCGGACGGCACCGTGCGTCACGTCGAATCAAACGGTTACGTACAACGCGACGCGCGCGGAAAACCCGTGCGGCTGGTCGGCCTGAAACGCGACGTGACGGAGGCCAGACAAATGGCTCAGGCACTGGAGCTCGCCGAGCAACGCTGGCAACTGGCAATCGAAGGCACCAACGATTCGATTTGGGACTGGTCCATTGAAACGGGGCACATTTATCACGACGAGCGCTGGGCGCACATGCTCGGCTATCCCTCCGATGGGCTGAAGAGCACCATCGATGGATGGAAATCCCTCGTCCATCCCGACGACGCCGCCGCCAACGAGGAGGCGTTGGCGGAACATCTGGCGGGACTGGCCTCGTTCTACCAGCACGAACTCCGGATGCGGGCAAAGGATGGTACGTGGCGTTGGATTCTCGATCGGGGCAAGGTCGTGCAACGCACCGCTGAGGGAAGGCCCCTTCGCATGGTGGGCACCCACACCGACATCACCGCGCGCAAGGAACTTGAGGAGCGCCTGCAGAAAACCGAGGCGCTGGCCAACGAGGTGAGCCACCTCGCTCAAATCGGTGGATGGGAGTTCGATTTTGTAGAGTCACGGGTGACGTGGACGGAAGGTGCCCGGCGGATTTTTCAGGTTGAAGACGATTTTCAACCCACATTGGCGAGCGCCGGAGTGTTTTTCCCGCCGGAAGCGTTCGCGTTGCTACAAGCGACGTTTGCACGGGCAACGCCGGAGGAGCCGTCGATCGACGTGGTGGTTCCACTTCTGACCGCGAAGGCGCGGCAACGCTGGGTGCGCATCCTCGGTCGCCATGAATTCCGAATCCGTCGGGCGATCCGGGTGCACGGCGCCATTCAAGATGTGACCGAGCAGCACGAGGGCGAGTCCTCGCGGCGCGAATTGGAGTCTCAGTTGTTCCAGGCGCAGAAAATGGAGACACTCGGCACGCTGGCCGGCGGCATCGCGCACGACTTCAACAATCTGCTCACCGGGATCATCGGATATCACGAATTAGCCGCCGACTCGGTGCCCGACGATCATCCGGCGCGGCTCTGCCTGAGTGAAGCCCGCAATGCCAGCCTGCGCGCCCGGGAGCTGGTTGAACAAATCCTCACCTTTGGACGGCAGGGTGCCGGAGTCGACCATGGGCCCCTCGACCTTGCGGTGGTCGTAGAGGAGGCGCGCCGCTTCCTGCGCTCCACCGTCCCGACCAACATCACCATCGACGTCGCCTGCACACCGGAGTGCGGCCTGGTTCTGGCCGACGCCACCCAGATCCACCAGGTACTGCTAAACCTGGGCTCAAACGCCGCGCACGCGATGCGCGAACATGGCGGCTCCCTGCGGATCGCACTCGCGCCGGCGGGGATCAGCTCCGAGCTCGCACTTTCGCTCGGGGCGGCGCCGGCAAACCGGTACGTTTGCCTGTCCGTCAGCGACACCGGCCACGGCATGGACGAATCGACCCGCCGCCGCATCTTCGATCCGTTTTTTACCACGAAGAACTCGCGGGAGGGCACCGGCTTGGGCCTGGCAGTCGTGCACGGCATCGTGCGGTCCCACCGCGGCGCCATCGACGTCGAAAGCGCGCCCGGCCAGGGTGCGACCTTTCACATCTATCTGCCAACCGCCGACGACCATGATCCCAAGGGCAATCTGGCCGTCGAAAGCGCGCCCTTCGGCGAGGGCGAATTCGTGTGTGTGGTCGACGACGAAGAGGTGGTTGCCAGCTGCACCAAGTTGGTTCTCGAAAATCGCGGCTACCGCGCCCTCGTCTTTGACTCCGCCGAACAATGTCTCGCGGCGCTGCAAACGAATTCCCGCCTTTGCTCCGTGCTGCTTACGGATCAAACAATGCCGGGAATGCAGGGAACCCAACTGGCCGCCGAGATGCGCCGGACAATCCCGGACCTCCCGGTGGTGATCATGTCAGGCTATTTCTCGAAGATTTCACCGCAGGCCCTCGACGAACTCGGGCAGGTGGAGCTGCTCGCGAAACCGTTCACGACCGATGAACTCGGCCACGCAATTCACCGCGCGCTCCATCCGCCTCCCACCCCGGCCTGACCGGGACCGGTCTATTGCGGCAGCGGTTTCCCCTTGGTCTCGGGAGCAAACCAGATGACGACGAGACCCAAGGCGTAGATCAGAGTGATGACCGCGCCGGCCTTGGCATAGCTGCCGTCAAATGTCTGCATCAGCACTCCCATCTGGAGCGCGCCGATGGCGGCAAAAATCCGGCCCGCATTGTACGACAATCCCTGCCCGGTCGCCCGCACCCGCGTCGGGAAGAGCTCCGGCAGGTAGAGCGGCAGCCATCCGTAAAATGCCGCCGTCAGGCCTCCCACCACAAACGTGAGCGCGAGAAACGGAGTGCCGTAGGAGTCGATCCCGCGGAACAGCCACGCACACGAGAGCAGCGACCCGAGACAGAGGAGAAAATACGCCAGCCGCCGGCTGATAAATCCGCCGATCCACGCGCCGAGCAAACAGCCGACCACGGCGCCCACCGCCGAACTCGCCTGCGTGTAGGCCTTCGCCGTTGGCACCGCGCCGTTCGTCATCTTGTCCGCCCAGAGCGGCAGCCATTGCACGGATCCCCAGGTGCCAATCAATGCGATCGACGAAAGCAGGATCGCCATCAGCGTCCACTTCAGCAACGGCGGCGACATCACCTCGGTGAGCGGACGGTTCGGCGTGGTGCTGTTCTTCACCGAGTCCTGCCATTTCTCGGACTCATGCACAAACATGCTGATCGCCAGCGTCAGCAGCGCCGGCGCCGCGCCGACCAGCGCGACCCACCGCCACGATTCGATCGTTACCTTGAAAAAGAGCCCGATCACCGCGATCGAGGCGAAGCCTACGTTGGCCGCCGCGCCGATGATTCCCGCCATGAGCGGGCGGTGCTTCTCCGGCCACACCTCCATCACGAGCGCCACGCCGAGCGACCACTCCCCGCCCATGCCGAGTGCTGCAACGAACCGGCTGCCAGCGAGGTGCCATGGCTCGGTCGCGAAATAGATCAGACCGGTAAAGACCGAGTAGCAAAGGATGCTGAGCGACATCGCGCGTACCCGCCCAATTTTGTCCCCCAGCCAGCCAAAGACGACGCCACCCAGGGCTGCACCGATTAGAAAGGCGAACGTCGCATAGCTCATCCATTTGCCGATGAACACGTCCGTGACGGTCAGCCCGTGGGCCGCTTGAATCTGCTGCAAGGCGGGCCGCGCGATGAGCGGGAAAATGCCCATCTCCAGTCCGTCAAACATCCAGCCGAGAAAGGCGGCGGCCAGGACGGTGTAGAGCCGTAGATTGTCGTTCTTTTTTTCCATGATGAGGGAGGGGCGATGGCGGGGGTGGTGAGTGGCGAAAAATCAGCGCGCGGCTTCCAGCTTCACCTCAGGTTGCAGCGCATAACCGTTCCAATAAGCGTCGATCGCCCGCTGGTCCGGGGCTCCATCGCTGGCGACGAAGCGGAACCGCACTACGTAGGGCTTGCCCGGTTCAATCGCGAAGTCGCCGAGTTGCTGCGGGACATACGACAGGTACGGCATGTTGGGATGCAGCCGCATGGGCTGCGGTGCCCGAAAATTCCCCGGATGCCCGAGAACCGCCGTGCCGGCGACGGCGCCACCGATCTGCCCGCCCAAGTAGCACCACCGCCCGCGGGTCGCGTTGCCTTTCACCCGATCAGTCTCCCCTTCCGAGGTAAGGAAAACCGCCCCGCTCTCGCCGTTCCACTCCGCCGCCCCGCGAAAACCGAAACCACCATAATGGTACTTCGGCAGCAGCAGCGGATCGTTCGTCGCGCAAGTCTGGGTCACTTCGAGATCGAAAACCGTTGCCGGCACACCGCCACCACCCGCCACCAGGTAGGCCGTCACTCTCCACGTCTCGTTCAGCACCGTCACCGGCGCCGGCCCTGAGAGATCGACCATCTTCAGGCGGGATTCAAAACCACCGTGCACCGGTCCACTCCAGGTCCGATCCAACGCGACGAAATCTTCCGCGCCGGTCTTCGCCTGCATGTTCCAAAAATCCGGACTCCGTCCCTGGAAGCTCGTCTTGGTCCACGGCGACCAGATTCCGTGGTGATGGACGTGGTTCGAGGGGTAGTCATCGGTCACAATCTTTCCCGCCGGGCTGTACACCGGATGGATGTAGCCGGCGCGTTTGAACTCCGGCGCGATGTCCGCGCGCGGCAACGCTTCCCTGTCCATCTGGTAATCGAAAGCGGGCCGGCCGGCCACCAACACGCGAACGCGCTGCCGATCGGACGTCACGGCAACCCCACCGGATGCTTTCGCGGGGGCAGCCTGCAGCTGGAATTCCAGCGACTGGCCGGCCTTTTGCGCCGGCACGACCAATCGGGCGGTACCGTCACTGTCGACCTGGAGCGGATACACACCGTCCGAACCGCGCGCGCTCGTCGCCCCGCGGGCGTCAGGGGGGAGCTTCACGACAATCACCTGAGCCGCGCGATCGACGCCAACCGGCGCAACCGTCAGGCGGTAATCCCTGGCAAACGCGGACGAAACGATGAGGGCTGCGACGGCGAGTGAGGCGGCCAGACGTCGGAAATTTTCCATGGAGTAGGCGACGAGCAAACCTCCACGAAGCCAGACGCCCAAGTCACATGCAAGCCTCCGCACGCGTCGATGCCCGCGCTGGGTCAGCCGCCCACTGTCTCGACACTGGGGACGCGACGCCACCGTCGCGTGGGCTCAAACCGCAACTTGGCCGTCACGCCCCCAAGCGCAACCGCCCATCGGGACAGTTGCGCAACGCTTCACCCCATCAGCTCTGCAGGAGTTTCAGCACGGAGTTCGGCATCTGGTTCGCCTGCGCAAGCATCGCCGTGCCAGACTGGACGAGGATGTTGTACTTCGCGTATTGGGTGGACTCCTCCGCGACATCGACGTCGCGGATCCGCGAAATCGCGGACGAAAGGTTTTCGTATTCCACCTGCAGGGTGCTTGAGGCGAGCTCGAGTCGGGATTGGGAGGCGCCGAGTGACGCGCGCTCGTTGGCAACGTCCTGAATCGCATTGGTGATCTGCCCTGTCACGCCGTCAGTGGTAATGGAGAGGGTGTAGTTGCCCGCAGCATCTTGGCCGATGATATTGAGCATATCGCCATCACGCAGGTTGATCGTCGGAATCGTCATGGTCTGACCGACCGCCTGACCGACTGTGACCGTCAGGCCCGTGCTACCAGAGGCCGACCCGGTGGCGCCGACGACGGTTCCATCGGGAATTGGATCCGTACTATTGATCACTGCGCCCGGCTGGATCGTGACGTTGTTCCCGATAACTGCACCCGGGCACACATAGGCGTTGGCCCCAACGACGGTCCCATCGCCCACAGAGGCTGAATCGCCGATCCGTGCGCCCGCGCCCACCGTAACACCGTCCCCGAAGGTTACGCCGGAACCAATGATCGCCCCAGCCTGCACCGTCATATTCAGGCCGGCAGTATAGGAACCGGCGGTGACACTCGGCGGGCTAATGGCGTCATCGCCAAACAGCTTGATTCCGTTGAACATTCCCAGCGGTGTCGTGATATCCTGCGCGCCGCCAATCTGGCTCTTTGTCCCGCCGATCGTCTGGCGAAGCTGGTCCTGCAACGACGAGAACTCTTTTTGGTAGAGCGCAACATCGGACGAGTTCTTGGTCACGTCCTTGGCGAGGATCGCAAGCTCACTCATGCGAGAGAGGATCTTGGTCATGCCACTCATGAAACCGTCTGAAGTCTGGACGAGGGAGACCGCGTTCTGGACATTGGTGGTGGCGGCGCGCACCCTTTTGTTTTGGGCATCCAGTTTTTCGGAAACGGCGAGTCCGGCCGCATCGTCCGAGGGATTCACGATCTTCGAACCTGAAGAAAGCCGGCTGAGGGCGCGGCCGAGCATCTCCTGGCTGCGGTTCAAATTGCGGGCGCCGGTGATGGCCTGGATGTTGGTATTGATGACACTCATGGTGAAAGTTGGTTGGATATCTTACGGTTGAGGAGTAAGCGTTTTCGCCGTGGCCACGTTTGCCACAGGCTTGGAGGGCAGAATACCCGGCGCCGCGTTGGCGGCAGGTTTGGACGGAAGCAACGGCAGCACGCCGGGCTTCGTGTGCCGCACGGCGGCGGCCTGATTGCTGGCGGCGATGTCGGCGAGGACCTCCTTGCGGAAGATCGCAATCTCGCGCGGGGCGGCGATGCCGATCTTCACCACATCACCTTCAATACGCGTGATTCGGATCTCGATCGAATCACCGATGACAATCGCTTCGTTTACCCGACGGGAAAGTACAAGCATGGCGGGGAGTCAGGCTGTGCGGGCGAGCGCGGGCGCCTGCGAGTTTTCGACGAGGGAGTGATGCGCGCTGTAGCGCGAGTAGTTGGCGATGACGAGCTGGCGGCCGATCCGGGTGCGTCGGTTGACAATCAGCGGCCCGATGAGGTTGGCGGTCGCCTCGACCGGGTGCTGCCGCTGCAGCGTGACGATGTTGAGCACCATCGCCTCGGCGGGATCGCGCAGATCCAATTGTTCCGCGTCGCCATCGAAAATCTCCGGTTCATAGCCGGGCACGATTCCACCGGGCTCAATCACGATGAAATGGAGCTGATCGTGTTCCGTCGGCCCCTGGAGCTTCATCCAGAGAAACGGCAGGTGATCAGGGAGGTAGAGGAGCTCGGCCCGCTTGTACTGGGCAAAGCCAATCAGTCCGTACGGCAGTTCGAGTTCATTGGCGGGCGGAATGTCGAGGTCGGTCGGATAGAGTTCAGGCAGGACTTTCATGGGTGGAAGAGTGGCGGGGTTTCGAATCGCAGGGATGAGCCGGTTTCGTTACTTGATGTAGTCGAGCAGCGAAATGCGCATGATGTTGGCGGCCGATTGCAGCGCGGCCTGATACGCCGTCTGGTTCTGGTTGAGCCGGACGATGGTGGACGGAAGATCGGCGTCGGTCTCGGTGGAAACCAACGTTTCGAGGCTGTCGCCCCGTTGTTGAAGTTGGGCGCGGCTCGCCTGGATCCGGGTCTGAATTCCACCGTGATCCGCGATGGCGGAAACGAGACCATCCTCGCTCGCCACCAATCCGGTTTGGATGTCGGCAAGTTGAGACGAGTTTCCGGACGAGAGTGAATCCCGCAGGGCGGCCAAATGATTGAGGAAATCTCCCAGGCCACGATTCATCGTTCCCGGCGAACCCGGGGTGACGCTGGCATTGTTGGAGAGTTGAATCGGCGCTTGATTGTCATTTCCCACATAGCTCACTGCAGTGACATTTCCCTGCGCGTCGCGCGTGGCCGCAAAGGGTGTCGCGTCCACCGCGGTGCCGGCAAAAAGTGAGTCGTTGCGAAATTTTGTATTGGAGAGTTCCAGCGTCTGACCGATTAACTGATTGACCTCGGCGGCGTAGGCACGGGACGACTCGGGACTGATGATACCGCCGGCGAGCGTGCCGATCTCGGTCGCACGGTCGCAGACTTTCTTGATTTCTTGGAGCGTGGAATAGGTCGCCTGACTCAACTCAAGCGCGTGATCCGCGTTGCTCGTGAACTGCGCGACTTGGCGTTGCTCGCTTTCGAGTCCCAGCACGCGGCCCACGGCCGCCGGATCATCCTCGGCCTGGAATAGCTTCTGCCCTGTCGCAACCTGGGTCTGCAGCTTGGACTGATTCTCGCTCAAATGCTGGATTTGCCGGACAATGCCCTCGGAAAGCGTGTTGTTGGTGATGCGCATTTGAGGAAGTGGTTGACGGTAGCGAAATGGAGTCAGGCTGGCTGGTCAGGGGATTGCACCGGTGGTTTTTCAGCGACTCAACCGGTTGACGACAACGTCGAGAAGGTCATCCATCACGGTAAAAACGCGCGAGGAAGCCTGGAAGGCGCGCTGGTACTTCATCAGGTCCGCCATCTCCTCATCGAGCGAAACGCCGCTCACACCATCGCGCTGGGTCCGAACCAATTGCTCGATGTTCGACTGGTCATCGACCCGGGAGTTGGCGGCGGAAAGCGCCTGCCCGAGCTTGCTGACGGAGTTGGAGAAGTGGCTGGAAAACGTGCCGTCGATATGATCTCCATTCGCGGTGGAGAATTGGTGATCCGCCAGCCGCGCCACCGCGAGCGCGATGCTGTTGTCGCCGGCGACACCGCTGTCGTTGGCCTTCAGTGTGCTCGCGGTGACAGTGTTGACGACCGAGATTGCGCCCGCGGAGGTACCGGTGGATTTGAAGAAGTCTCCGGTCGTACCTGTCGGATTGTAGGTGGCATTCACCGACGTGACGAGTTGGCGGGCAAGTTGATCGAGATCGTTCCGCAGCGTCTGCACCGCCCCATCCCGCGCCGCAATCGCACCCTTGATTGAACCGGAACTCGGGTCGAGCTGGACGGCGGCGTCACCCGCAGTGAGCCGGGTGCCATCGAAGGCGATTTTTCCCGTCACGGCAGTCAAATCAACCAGCAGCGTGTCGCTGCCGTTGGTGTCCTTCGCCACAATCTGGACTTCGCCGTTGGAAGAATTCCGGACCTCGACCGGGAGTTTGGCTGACAGGGCTTCGATTTGCGCCTGGCGCTGATCCCGCAGGTCGACCGCGGATCCGGGGGCGTTGACCTCGAAGCGCCCGATCTGCGCGTTCAGTTCGGCGATGGCAGTCAGACGGCGGTTGACCTCGTCGACGTCGATCGCGGCCGCGGAATTGAGGTCACTTTGAACCTGGGCCAGTCGGGTGTCGGCGAGTTGAAAACGATCGGTGAGAATCGCCGCTTTCTGCAACAACGTCTCCCGCTCGCCGTCATCGGTCGGTCGCGAAGCGAAACTTTGAAAGCTGTTGAAGAAGTCGTCCAACGACGCGGCGAGTCCGGTTCCGGCGTTCGAACCCACGCCCGTGGTGGCGGAGGAGCGGTCGATGCTCTGTCCGAGACCGGCCTGGGCGCGTTGATACCCGCTCTGCTCCGCCAGGTAGGAGGATTTCAACGCCACCTCGCGGCAGACCTGCTGATCGAGCAGCGCATCCCGGATTTGGGTGACGCCGAGCGCCTCCAACCCGAGACTTTCGGCGCCCGTTGCCGTGACGACCGTGCCGCGATCGCCGTACAGGACCCGCTGGCGCGCGTAGTCTGCGTTGTTCACATTCGCGAGATTTTTACCCGCAATCTCAATCGCGCGACTGTGGGCAGTGAGCGCTTTGACGGACGAATTGAGACTGGAGAAAAGACCGGACACGGTGAAGAAAAGTCAGGGGTGTTAACGGTGGCGCTCAGCCGGCGGCGCGGAGCGCCACGGCGGGTTGAGCGGTGGCAATCGAAACGCGGCCCGCCGGAGAATATGTCTTGGTAAACGCGTTGGGCCGGAGTTGGCGCAACGTTTCCTGATGCACTTCCACGGCGCGGGACAACAGGAGGTGGTTATGCCGGCTCGTCTTCCGCACCCGATGAATCAAAAGGTTCACTTCGTTGATCAGAGCCTCAAGCAACGGCCGGGCGTCGGCGTCGACCAGTGGAAGCATGGCGCGAAGCGAGGAATTCGAAGGACGGCCGTTCTCCACGGCGAAAGCCTCGACCGCCCGCTCGCGTTCGAGACGCGAGGTGGCGACGGCGAAGGCGTGCTGCTCGATTTCGTTCGCCAGCCGCAGCACGGTGTCGGGATCCCGACCGAAAAGAGCACGCTGTTGCGACTCGAAAAGGTGCAACAACCCGCCGTAGTCACTCAGTTCGGAGCGGAGGCAGTCGGCGATGAACTCCCAGGAGATGGACATGGCATTCATGACGGGGGACGGCCGGCGGCCGGAGTTTGCTCTCCCTTGGGGGTCAGTTGCTGTTCGATAAACCGACCAAAGCCCAGACCGGGGCCGGAGGTCAATTGGTTCGCCATCGACTCGGCGAGCATGTCGCCATAGACGCTGCCCGCGACACCACCTTCCGTTCCGCCCAACATCGACTTCATTGTGGGTCCGAGAAATTGCCGGACGAGGATCGCTTCAAACTGGGCGGCCACTCCGGCGCGTTGCTCCGCTGGATCCGCGTTGCGCAGGGCCGCACCCTTGAGCGCCGCGGTCTTGGCGCGTGCCACTCCGGGAAGGTCGGACATCTGGCCCGCTCCCGGCATCGAGGAGGAGATGGGAGAAACACTCATGGTGTCGCCTTTTCTGTTGGGGCGGTCCGCTGCGCCCGGCCTTGATTGGAGGTTGGGGTGTGGTGGGTCATGTCAGTTGATCACGAGCTCGGCCTGGAGTGCGCCGGAACGTTTGAGGGTTTGGAAAATCGCCATCATCTCGCGGGTCGAGACTCCGAGGGCGTTCAGAGCCGACGCCAGCCGCTCGATCGTGGGAGGATCGTTGACGATCTGGAAGCCGCCCTTGGTCTCATTCACGTCCGTCTGCGTGCTGCGCACCGGGGTGGTCTTGCCGGAATTGTTGAATGAGTTCGGCTGGCTCACCCCCATGTTACTGCTGACGGTGATGGTGAGGGAACCGTGGGCGATTGCGACCTGGGAGAGCCGCACGGTCGAGGTGGCGACGATCGTTCCCGTCCGCTCGTTAATCACGATTCGCGCGAGGGTGTCCGGAATGGCTTCGATCTCGCCGAGATCCGCGATAAAGGCGACATCCCGTCCACGATAGGTCGCCGGGAGCGAGACGGCGATTGTGGCGGAATCAATCGGGTTCGCCGACGAAGCCCACTTCGCATTGATCGCTTCGGCCATGCGCGAGGCAGAGGTGAAATCGGGATTGTGGAGCAGGAGGCGCACCGTGTTGTCGCGGACAAAGGCCGCGGGGATTTCGCGCTCCACGATGGCGCCGCTCGAAATGTTGCCCACCGTCGGGTGGTTCTTTTGCACGGTGGCGCCACCGCTGCCACCCGCACCACCCAGAAATCCACCGATGGCCACGGGACCCTGCGCCACGGCATAGACCCGACCATCGCCACCGATCAAAGGCGCCTGCAGCAGCACGCCGCCCTGCAGGCTCTTCGCATCCCCCATCGAGGCGACGTTCACGTCGATCCGCGCGCCCGGTTTCAGGAAGGCACCAATCTCCGTCGTCAACATGACTGCCGCGACATTCTTCGCCTTGATGTCCGCAGGATTGACCGTGAGGCCGTAGCGTTGGAGGACGTTGGCGACGCTGCGGAGCGTGGAAATCGCACTGCTGTCACCATCACCAGCGAGGCCGACCACGAGGCCGTAGCCGACCAGTTGGTTGTCCCGCCCGCCTTCGATGATAGTGAGGTCCTTCAGGCGGGACGCCTGGAGCGGAGCGCTTGCCAGCAGCGAAACCAGTATGGCCACCAGACAACATCCGCCGCTCCGCCGGAGTTTACCGGGGCGCATCCACTGAGTGGCTGGACTGTTGAACATCATGTTCGGTGGAATCCTTTCCAGTATCCAAAAATCAAGTCTCGTTCAGATCGGCCTTAACTTCTCGTAAACGGAGGCGAGCCATCCGCGTTTCTGGGCATCGGTGATCGCACCCTCCGCGTAAAACTGCACCCGCGCCTCGGCGATGTTGGTGGAAACGACGCTGTTGTCGGGCGCGATGTCGTCGCCGCGCACGATCCCGCGCAGCACGACGTACTGCGTCTCACCAGAGAAGGTCACCACCCGCACGCCCTCGATCACGAGGTTTCCGTTGGGCAGCACGTCGGTGACGAGCACGGCCGCCCGCGCCGAAATGCTCTGGGAATTGCTCACATCGCCCCCGCCCGAATAACCGGTCTTTCCGGTCGCCGCGGTACCCGGCATCGCACCTTTGTGCATCCCATAGCCCGGAAACACAAAACGAGACACCGAGTCCTCCAGCGAGGAATCGCGGGCGGAACTCTTCTTCTGCGAGCTCTGCGCCACGGCCGATTCGGCCACCACGATGGTAAGGATGTCTCCGACCGAGGTCGCCTTGCGATCCGCCACCATGCTCTTGGCCGCGGAGTTTCCCGCCGGCCAGAGTGAGTCCGCGCGGCCGTTGTCCACCAGACAAGCAACCGCCAGTGCGGTCAGGCCGACCAGCGAGGGACGGCGGAGGGCGTGTACCTTAGAATCGGACTTGAACACGGTTTTCATCGATGACCATTGCGGCAAAATCTTTGCGCGACTCGGGGTTGCGAACGGTGACGGTGTCGCCCTGCGCGCCATTCTCCATGGCGAGCGCCTTCATCGTGACGATGAGCGCGCCTTCCGAAGCGGAGACCTCGACCAAGTCGCCCTTCTTGACGAGGGGACGGCGGGCGATGTCGCGCCACGTCAGCAGCCGGCCCGGCTGGACGGCCCGGGAAAAAACATAGGAGCGGTCGCCGACCGCTGCCGGCAGCGCGTCGCGCTCGCGGAGCAAGTCGATCTTCCTCGCTTCGAGGAGAGAGGGATCAAAGGTCGCGCCCATTGTGAGGGGCTGGCGGGTGGACCACGCGTCGCGCCAGAGTTGCGCCCGCACTACGAGCGTGGCGTCCGCGACGGGCGCATGATCCGCGATCACGCGGCAACGCAGGATCATCGAACTTGCGACCACGGTAGGAAACTCGATCACCTGCATCTCCCACGCCGAGGCCAGCCGCGCGGGCGGGGCCCAAGCCCGGAGCAGATCGATCTGCAGGTCGCCCTCGAGGTTGAAATGGGAGACCAACGACTGCGCGATCGAATCCAGCACCTGATCGCGGGTGAAGGGAGTCCGGGCGGGGACGGCTGAGGCATCCGCGTCCTTTTCCCCTCCGCTCAGCGGCACCACCGTCGCCACGGTTCGGATATCTCCGGCATGCAGCAAGCACGCACCGGCCAGAATCGCCGCGGCCATGGCGAACAGGAGGAGCGTGCGGACCTGGTGGGTTTGCAGCGAGTTCATCAGCGTTTCATGTTCGCGATGTTCTGGAGCATCTCGTCCGAGGTCTGGATGGACTTGGAATTGATTTCGTACGCGCGCTGCGCGACGATGAGGTTCACCATCTCCTCGACGATGTTCACGTTGGAGGCCTCGACGTAGCCCTGAATGGTGCGTCCGAAGCCCTGTTCGCTCGGTTTGCCGATGTCGGGAGTGCCGCTTGCCGCGGTCTCTTCGTACAAATTGCCGCCGAGGCTCCGCAGGCCGGCGGGATTGGCAAAACGCGCGAGCGTGAGGGAAAAGGTCTGCGAGCCATTCGCGGTCTGCACCGTAACCTGTCCGTTTTCCGCGATGCTGATGGAACTGGCACCGGGAGGGATGGGTTGAAACCCGCTTTTCACCGGCAGTCCGTCGACGTTCACGACCTGACCCTGCGCATTCAACTTGAACGAACCGTCGCGGGTGAAGCCGAGCGTGCCGTCGGCCCGTTGCACCTCGAAGAACCCGTCGCCCTGGATGGCAATGTCGAGTTTCTCACCGCTGTTGGTCAGCTGTCCCTGCGTGAACACCTTCGAGGTCGCGGCGACCCGCGAGCCATTTCCCACCTCAACTCCCGTCGGCACGAGATTGCCGCCACCGGAGTCGGTGCCCGAGGCGCGGGGTTTTTGATAGAGCAGATCCTGGAACTCGATCTTGCTGCGCTTGAAACCCGGCGTGTTCACGTTCGCGAGGTTGTTCGCAATCGTGTTAAGGTTGAGCTGCTGCGCCTCCATGCCCGTGGCGGCGGAATAGAGTGAAAGGTTCATGAGGCGGCGGGAAACTGGCGGTTGGGGACAAAACGCGGAAAGCTTGAGGCCACCCAACCAACCGGGGCCGGCGCGCCTCCAGAGCGCGCCGGACCGTGCAGTTGTGATGGCTGTACTCTAACAAGGAAATTCATGGGGGTCTTCAGCGTGTCCGCGCCGCTTAGCCAAGCGCGTTGAGCGTTTTCTCCATCTCCTGGTCGACCGTGGTGATGATCTTCTGGTTGGCCTCGTACGCGCGTGAGATGAGAACGAGGTCGACCATCTCACGGAGCGGCGCGACGTTGCTTCCTTCCAGGTAACCCTGCAGCAGTTCGGGCTCGCTCACCGCCTCCGGTTTCGCCTGCCCGGGAGTAAAGTAACCGCCCGCAATCGGGATCAGTTGCGACATGTCGGCGAACCGCTGCACCGAGAGTTTGCCGAGAGAGGTGTCACCTTGGAAGATCGTGCCGTTCCGGTTGATGTTAACCGGTCCTCCACCAGGCAGGAGTAGAATGGGCGATCCGCTTTCATTCATAACCTCATTGCCGCTCGAGGTCACAAGCACGCGGTCGGCCCGCATCCGAAATTCGCCGCTCCGTGTGTAGACTTTACTCCCGTCCTCACGCTGGATCTCGAAGAAACCGTCGCCTTGCAGCGCCACGTCGAGTTCCCGCCGCGTCGGCTGGGTCTCTCCGATCATGAAGTTGATCCCGCCATTAACCTTCGGGAAATACATCGGCATCGACGCCTCGTGACCGATCCGTGACCGCGGATCGGTTTGCAGCTCGCCCGCCTGCTGCGACGAAAAACTAATCGTCCGCTTGCGATAGGCCGCCGTCTGGCTGGACGTGATGTTCTGAGAAACCGTATCCTGCCAACGCTCCAAGGCCGAGAGGGCCGATGCGCTTTGGTAGAGTCCGATATTCATGGGCACTTCACCTAAGCCATCCTTGTGCCCACCCGAGAATCTCAGGCTCAAACCGTTTTCCCACAACGGATTAAAATTTTAGAAAATCACCCTGGAAAACTTTTCCGCGTGCCGATCTCAAGCCCGGTGCCCGATCGGCAGGAATTGCCGTCCGTGTGGAGGACCGAGCTCGGACCATCCCTTGAACCATGGCAGCCCCGGCCGGCCGTTCCACCCGCCGCATGGCAATCGGCACACCGTGCGCCGGACTGAAATAATGTTCGCCGCAGTCGGAATCGCCGCGCGCCACCAACACTTCACTTCGTCGCGGCCTTCTTCTTGCCGCCACTCTTGCGGACCGATGCTTCCGCGGGCGCATCATAATGGGGGGATGGCACGTGCTCGCGCGCCATGATCGCGACGATCGACTTCACCTCTTCCGGATGCTGCGAGGCGACATTCTTCGTCTCGGCAAAATCGGTTTCCAAATCGTAAAGTTCCAGCGGCGCCTTCGTGCCCGTACGATAACCTTTCCACCTTCCCATGCGTACCGCCTGCTGAAACGGCGAGGGCCCCTCGTAAATTTCCCAATAGAGAAACTCATGCTTCGCGGACTGCGGTCGGCCCAGCAACGTCGGCACAATCGACAACCCGTCATTGCGCGGCGCGGTGGTTGACGCGAGCTCGGCAAACGTCGCCATCAGGTCGAGTTGCCCTGTCAGCAGATCACTGCCAACGTTGGCGGCAATCCGCCCAGGCCAGCGCACGATGAAAGGCGCCCGGATACCTCCCTCGTAAAGGTAGCGCTTGTAACCGCGCAATCCCGCGGTCGCGTTGAAGGTCTCCCGTCCGGGCCCCTCGGCACCGTTGTCGCTCGAAAAAACGACCAGGGTATTTCGATCGATGCCGAGTTCCTTCAGCTTGGCCATTACGCGACCGACGCCCGTGTCCAACCGCGCGATCATCGCGGCGTGAATCTTTACGTTTTCGGGCCAGGGCTTGTCGGCAAAGTTGGCGTACGAGGGAATCTCATAGCTCCCGTGGGGCAGCGTCCACGCCGCGTAGCAGAAAAACGGCTTCCCGCCCTTCGCTCCCGCCTCGATGAACTTGAGGGTCTCCGCCTCGATGAGATCGTGCGAATACTGCGAACCCTTTCCGTTCTTGTTACCAGGGAGTTTCTCTCGCACGCCGTTGCGCGTCAGGTCATCGGGATAATAGCTGTGCGCGTGCACCTGGTCGTAGTAGCCATAGAAGATATCGAAGCCCTGTTTCTCGGCCGCCCCACTGGTACCTTCGTTGCCCAGGCCCCATTTGCCAAAGCCGCCGGTCGCGTAGCCCGCGTTGCGCAGCATGCGTGCGGTGGTCATCGTATCGGTCGCGAGTGCCAGCAAGCCGATCTTGCTTTGATTGGCGCGACGGAGTTCGTGTCCCGGATGCTGCCCGGTCATAATCACACAGCGGGTCGGAGCGCACACTGCGTTGCCGCTGTAGGCGCGGGAAAACGTCATGCCCTCCGCCGCAAGCCGATCTACATTGGGCGTCGGAATCACCTTGCCGCCGTAGCAGCCAAATTCACCGAGTCCGGAATCGTCGGCCAGAATAAAGACGATGTTGGGCTTCGCTTCGGCGGCAGTGCTCCTGGTGATCGCCACTAGTGCAAACAGCAAACCAAGGACGACGAAACGGGAGGAGCGAGGCGGACGGGAGGACATGGATTATTTTGGGGAAACCGAAGTGCCGCCCATTGACGCCCGACCGGACAGGCACGGCGACGAAAAAATCGCCGGCAGGCCACGACGGGCGCATCCGGCTTTTGGACAGGCGGAACATGCCATCGACCACCATCGTGCGTTTGCTGGAGCCGCGGCGCCCTGATACCAGTTCCGAACCACGTGACGAGGGCGTCGCGTCCCCAGTGTCCAGAAATTAAGCTGCGCCCGAGACGCCGACGATCCGTTCGATCAAAACTCCACCGCAAACGTCAGCATCGTCGTCCGCGAGTCGACGGTCGCTAACCGCGAGATCGCTCCGGTAGTGAGCGCACCAACCGGAATGGGGTCGTTTTCGTTGAGCGCATTGCGGATATTCAGCTGCAGTCGGTAATTGAATCCACCAAACGCGGTCATCTTCCCGCGATAAGCGGCCAACAGATCGAGGTACGACTCCGTCTTTCCATGGTACGCCTTGTCGAGGTCGAGTACGACGGTGCCGCCCGGGCTTGTCTTCACCCCGTAGCCGATGACCGGCGCGGAACGCCAGCGGACGGCACCACCCACATTGAAACCCTTCAGTCGCCCCTCGGCGAAGCGGTAGTTTGCAATCAGGTTGGCCCGGCTGCCGCGGGCCGTCGCAGTCGCTCGACCGTCAGCGGCGGTCATGAACGCCATCGCCTGCCCAATCAAAGCGCTGTTGTAATATTGTTCGAGCGACTGGCCCGTGGGCGCGGAAGCGCTGAACGGTGCCGTCTTCCAGGTGACCGGCTGGCCCGCGCTGTCGCGCTCGCCGTTCTTCGCGACGACTCCTTGCCACACTGGCAGGCGCGCATCGCGCCACGCATACCATGGGCCGCCGATATTCGACTCGACGGCCTCGGACTTCGCGCCGTTGACCCGGATGTTCCAGCTGCGCGTCGGGGAGAAGTTCAACTCGGCCTCGTAGCCCTCGGAGTTGAAGTCCGACATGATGAAATAGTTCGGCCGGCCCGCCGTGCGGTAGCCACGCTTGTTGCCGTTGGTCACGTTGATCGTCGGTGCATTGGGATCGAGGGCCAGCACCCGCTGCTCGATATTGAAGAAGATGTCGCGAAACTGGTTGATCTGGTTCGAGGCGCGCTGCGGCCCAAGGGCGTTGGTGTACTTGTTCACACGCAGGGTCAGCTTGTCGCCCAGGAGGTCGAAGCGGATGCCATAGTCGCGTCCGTCGCCGCCCGCGCCGGGGATGTCGTTACCGAAGGGATCGTAGCGACCGATGTTGAGATCGAAGGTCGTCGACTTGTTGTAGAAAAACGAAACCCACTTGAATGGCCGGAGCACGATGCCGATGTTGCGGTTGATGCCGCTTTGCGAGGGCCCATAATCGGCATAGCGCGCGTCCCACAGCAGGGGGAAAAGTCCGGAAAAATCCGCCGCGGTCGAGGCCGCATCGAGGTTGGCGGATCGGGCGGTGTCCTTGCGATAACCATACGTCAAAACCAGCCGGTCGTGCCGCTCCTTGTCCGGGAGAAAGAAACCCTGCCAGGCAAAAATAGTGGCGTCGGATTTGTTCAGACTGCCGCTCGCCACCTGACCGCTACCGAGGCGCTTGCCGTCCGTCGTGCGCAATGGCGTGTCGTAGAGGTAAAGCGTATACGGCCGACCGTTCGCGTCGTTCATCGTCCAATCGCCGGTCATCGAACCGGCCGCGGTCGTCGGCTCGTAGGGATTGGTGAAATAGTGCCGGAACTGCGGCACCCGCGTCCCGTGAATCGCCCAACCGGAAATCGTCCGGGGCTGCAACGTCACGCCGGGTATGACTGGATCCTCCAGGATGCGTCGGTCAGAATTCTGCTGCACCAGATCATTTGACTTCGAACCCGTGTAGAGCCCGGAAATCCGGTGGCGTCCGAGCCATTTCCCCAAGCGACCGCGCGATGACAACTTGCGCGCCAAATCAAGTTCGTACGAGAGCGTGGCGCGCCAGTCATCCCGATCGTGATATTCGAGCGTATTCGAGGCGCTGCCCTGATAATAGAGCTGACCGACGTTCGGATTCGGGATCGTGGTGCCTGGAACGAAACGGTTGGCGTCGACGTTGAGAATAAAATCGCTGCTCCCGGACGTCGCGCCGCCGCTGAGCTTGTGGTTGATTGAGAATTCCCGATTGAACGCGAGCTCGAGGAAGAGCGAGTCCACGAGCTTCTGCTCAAGGATCACGGTCTTGGTGTTGCCACCGAGTGCGCTCGTACGTCCGCTGCCCACAATGTTCACGTCGAACGGAAACACCTTGGGATCGAGCACCGTGAATCCGCCACCCGCGTCGAAGGTCTGATCAACCCCCGGCAGCGAACCCGGGCTCCGCACCGTGACAGACTGGTTCCAACTGCGCGTCGCTACGGAACCGCCCTGGACGACTACCGGGGCATTCCCGCCCTGTGCGAAGATGCGGTTGGTGCCAATGTTGGTGATGGTTGTGTTATCGTAGATCGGCTTCGGCGCGGTGTAGCCGCTGCCCGCCACTTTGTCGGCGATGAGCCACGGGCTGAACATGTCGGTCGGCACAATACGGCCCGCGCGGTTCCAGTTGCGCGAGTCCTTCTCGTACTGAAGCACGAGCGTCGTATCCTTGAACGGCTTAAACGTCAGCGCCCCATAGATCCGCTCGTCGCGATCAAGGTTGGGCATCTTCTCGGTGTACTCGCGCTTCGACATCCCCATGAAGCGGAGCGCGAGCTTCTGCGGAACCACGACGACGTTGGCGTCGAAAGCGCCGCGGCGGGAGTTCTCGGAATCGTACTGGAGTTCGAAACCGTACCGATTGCGCATCTGGGCGCGTGCAGGTGACGCGTCGAGAATGCCGGCGGGGCTGCCGAGACCAAAGAGGATGGCGTTGGGACCGCTCGCAATCGTGGCCCGCTCGATGTTGAAATTATCCGTCGGATTCAGGACCTTGAAAAAATTCCGGGTGAGCGTCCCGGTACCGATCCCACGGACGCGTCCGCCGAGGCCCGGATCGGAAACCTGACTGCCCGCCGTGCCGGGCACGTAATCCATGGAATTTTCGACATTCGCGGTATAAATCAACGCCTGATCGAGGCTCGTCAGCCCGAGATCCTGCATGAAGTCCTTCGTGAACGTCTCGATCTGATTCGGCACATCCTTGAAGTCGGTTCGCAGTCGGCTCCCAGCGAGCGTTTCGGTCGCCAACCATCCTGCCTCGCTCGACGAGGAGATCACGAACGGCGAAAGTTCGACCGCTTGATCTCCGGTAGCAGTCGTACGCTTGGCGGCGGTCGTCGGTACGACCTGGGCGAAGGACGGGAGCGATAGGGCAACGACGACCGTCAGGGAAGAACAAAACCCGAATAGGGGGCGTGAAGTCATAGTTGGAGGGGCGGGAAGATACCGACAATAGGTCAGGACCGGATTTCGGCGGGGAAGAAACGCGGCCGAGGCGGGGGATAGCCTCGACCTTCCTACTCTAAACGCTGCCAGCATCGGAATGCATCAACATTCTACGAATATCGTACCGTTTGGGGGCATCGCAATTTCCGGACACTGGGGACGCGACGCCCCCCGTCGCGTTTCTCCGGCGACGGGGGCGTCGCCGCTCCAGAAATCTCACGATTGCAACCGCTGGCGTTGTTCGTTTTTGTAAAAAGCGGAATGCGCCCGAGCGGTTCCGGCCCCGCTCAGAAACTGATCGTGTTCGTCCACGAATAAACGCGCGGCTGCTGGTACCACGTGGCGTTGATCGCGCTGAGCGTGTTGAAACCCGACGTCGCATTCGGCACGAGGCGGATCGCGTAGCGGTTGAAGAGGTTGTTCACATTGACCTGCGTGCTCCAGTGGAAGCGGCCGAATTTGCGTCCGTATCCGGTGATCAGATTTACCTGCTGCGTGTTCGGCGTGTAGAGCAGCGTACGCTGCAGGGTGAGCGCGTTGGCGGCGGTCAGCGGAGTGGCATAATAATAGTAGGCGCGGTTCTTCCAACCGAGCGACACCGTGCCGCCGATGCTAAAGCCGCGCAGCCAAGTTTCCGAAAACGTGTAGACGTTGGTGACGTTGAAACTCTGTTCCGGATAACCGGACGTTTTGTCACCGACCCGCGTCGCGACGATCGTGCCCGGCGTGGTGACGCTCGCGAGCCGCGGGTTGAGCTGGAGATTCGAGATGGGCAGGGCGGTCGCGCCGGTGAGAATCGGACCGTGCGCAGCAAGATTCGCGGCGTCATTGGTGCCACGCAGGATGTTGGCGGCGACGGAACCGGTCGCGATCGCGCCGGAGATCTGGTTGGGGTTTGACCAGTAGAGGCTCGTCGGCGTGCTGATCATGTCGATCGTCAGCGGTGTCGCATTGGCCGCAGTAGCGGCGACGACCGTAGCCTGGGCAGCAGTGGTGGCGCTGCCATTCACCGTCACCCGCGTGCCGTCCTTGTAGGTGATCTGCCCGGCGGCGTTGGCGTAAAACTGGTCATTGTAGAGCTGGGCGTAGGACTTCGCCGTGCCGATCTTTCCATCCAGCGTCGAAGCACTGAGGCGAACGCGCCAGTTGCGCGTCGGCGAAGCGGTCAGTTGGAACTGGAATCCGCTGGTCCGACGATCAACATTCACAGTCGAGCCGCCGCCACCGCCATTGAGTCCGGCGGGGTTGATCTCGGAGCTGATCGTAGCGTTGACACTGTAAAGGTCGTTTTGCGCCTGGGTCTTGAAGTACGCGAGCGAGCCAGAGATGCCCAAGCGATCGACATTGAACTTCACCCCGGTTTCTCCGCCCACGCCGTGCGAAGCGGCCGGCGGGTTGTTGTAGGGGTCGGCGGAGTTCGCCAGGAACGGCGGCTGGACCGAGTCCGAGTAGTTGACGTAGGGGTGCAGCCAGGACGTCGGGCTGTAGTCGAGGCCGACGTTGAAATTCGTCTTCGTGGCGACGGTCAGCCAACGAGCGATGCCGGCGACCGGCTGCTGGAATCGATCCGAAATGTAAGTGCCGCGGCGGAAGCCGACGAGAGTGTTGAGCTTTCCGTCAAGCCACTGCGTGTAATTCATCCCGTACACCCCGCGGTTGAAGATCTTTGTCAAAATGTAGTTTCCGGCGAGAGGCACGCCCAGCGGATTCACCGGCGTTACGAGGCTCGCCTGTGGCTGGTTCGCGAGGGCGCGCACATATTTCTGGCCGCCATAGATCGCGCGGTCCTGCGAAGGATCCGCGAACGGATAGAGCACCGGGCCGTCAGTAACCGACCATCGCTGCTGCCCGAGCGTGGTGCGACCGGAGTTTGCCGAGGTGAAAGTGGAATTGGCTGCGACCACGGGCTTCCAATTGTCGTCGGCGAGAAACCAATTGTAGCCGATCTGCCCAAAATCGGTCCGGATGAAGTCGGCCCCAAGAAGCGTCTGGGTCTTGGCTCGGTCGCCCCACAGATTCTTCGTCACGAGCGCCGCGACGCGACCGCCCTTGGTGCGGGCGGGCTGCCACGAATCGGACGGCGTCACGCCTGCCGACCAGTTGCCCGTGGTGTTGGCGCCGGCATTGGGCGCGAAAAACGAAAACCCGGGATTGATGCGGCGGTCGGTGTAATTGTCGTAGCCCGCCGCCACCTGCGTCGTGAGCCAGCTGCTCCACTTCGTGTCGGTCGTGATGCTGTAGTACTGGTTGCTCACCGGCTCCTGAAACGCGTAGCCGGCGCCAAAGGAGTCGACGTTGCTCCAATTGAGCTTGCCGCCGAGAATCGCCCCCGCCGCGTAGGGAGCGCCGGTCACCGGGTTGGTCGCACCTTCCTGGTGCGTCGCGAGAATGTAGTGCAGCAGGAGGCCGTTGCGCGTGTCGGCCGCCGGTGCCGTGAACGTGGTCGAGGCGACCAAACGGCGGCGATTGAAGGTGGCCGAACCGCTCAGGCGAACCGTGGTCGGCGCGGTGTTCTCAAAAAAGCGGAAGGCGACCTGGCCGAACTGGCCGTTGGTCAGTCCGCCGATGTTGATGCGACGGCTCGACAGGCTTTCGCGCATGAAGCTGAAGCGGGCCGCGACGCGTTTCGAACCGAAACCATAGTCAAACTCGCCGCGCTTCGTGCCGTATTGGTCGGTGCGAAACAACACACTCCCGCGCCGCTTACCGTCAAACCGCGCCTGTTTCGACGTGATGTTGATCACGCCGCCCGCGCCGCCGCCGCCGTAGAGCAACGCCTGGGGCCCGTTGATCACCTCGACGCGCTCCAGATCGAAATTGTCCGTACGCCCGACCGCCGTGGATCCGGGATTGCCGAACGCGCCGACCGGCATGAAACCATCGCGCTGCATCGACGGCGTGTTCATGCCGCGGAGCTGGATGTAGGCGTTGCCGTTGCGATCACCCGGCTGGTTCGACGCACCGGAGGAACTGCCATTGTCGGTGCCCGAGGCGTAGCCCGCCCCCGCGGAGTAGCCCTGCACGACGTCCTCGACTGAGGTCACCGCGAGATCCTTCATGAAGGTCTCGGTGAAGATGTCCGCCGAGACGGGCATCTTTTCCATTTCGACGTTGAAGCGCGTAATCGAGGCCGAGTTGAGCGCACCGTAGCTCGAATCGGAATCGGCCTGCACCTCGAACGCACTCAGCGCGACAATTTCGCCCCCGGAGGCGCCGGTTCCTGGTTTTGCTTTCGAGGCAGGCGCAGCGGCGGACAACGCCTGGGCGTCGAGTTTGGCCGGAGCCAGTGCAAGACCGCCCAGCGCAACCGTAGCCGCGAGGACGGCCTGGCGCTGATTCGCGCGAAGGATCGAGAGGGAAACGAACATGGGTGCGGGTTTGAGAGTGGGGTCGACCGCGAAATCCGCGGCGGCGAAGGGCGAACAGGGAGCGAACCAAATAAAGATGCAATCTGGAATAACGCGTCGCCTTGTGCGTCCGCCTCCCTCATTGATTTCCCATCGCCCCATGCCATTTCGACTCGTCCTCGCCCTTCCCCTCGCGCTGGTCCTCGCCCTCGCCGCCGTCCCGGATCCGCGGCTGCAGGAATTGCTCAAACGTTATCCGGAGGCCGACACGAACAAGGACGGCGTCCTCTCAATGGAGGAGGCACAGGCTCACGCCAAAATCATCCGCGGCGGCAAAAAGGGCCGCACCAACGTCAACGACGACGGCACCACCACCCCTGCCTCAGCCGAAAAAAGGCCGACGCCGACCCACGCGGACGTGAGCTACGGTCCGCACGAGCGCAACAAGCTCGACCTCTGGCTGGCTAAGTCGGATACGCCCACTCCTCTCGTGGTCTACATTCATGGCGGCGGTTTCGTGAACGGCAGCAAGGCCGGCGCCAGCGCCGCGATGATCAAGGGATGCCTTGACGCCGG
Source organism: Opitutia bacterium (assembly GCA_947474365.1). Classification (GTDB taxonomy): domain Bacteria; phylum Verrucomicrobiota; class Verrucomicrobiia; order Opitutales; family Opitutaceae; genus ER46. The sequence goes on from CANJIU010000012.1 coordinate 64,272, forward strand.
CGTCTCCTTCATGGCGATCAACTACCGTTTTCGCTCGAGCGCGCCAATCCAGGACATTCTCCGCGACTGTGCGCGCTCGATCCAATTCGTCCGTGCCAACTCAAAAAACTACCACCTCGATCCGGCTCGCATCGCGTCGTATGGCGGTTCCGCCGGCGCGGGTACTTCACTCTGGTTGGCGTTCCATCCCGATCTGGCCGACCCGACGTCCGCGGATCCCGTGTTGCGCGAGTCATCCCGCATCGTGGCCGCCGGCGCGATCAACACCCAGGCCACCTACAACGTGCGCCGCTGGCCGGAGTTTCTCGGAAAGCCCAATCCCGAATGGGAACGCCCCGACGACATTCCCACGTTCTACGGAAAGAAAACCAATTCGGAGTTGGACGGGGCCGCCGCCGTGCTCGACGACGTCGACATGCTGAAACTGATTTCGAAGGACGATCCACCCGTGTTCCTGTTCACGAGCCAGCCCGACGGCGAGGTGGCCAACCGGGGGCACTACCTCCATCACCCGAACCATGCCCGCACGGTGAAAAAAGCCTGCGACGCCGCCGGCGTGCCCGCGACGGTGTGGTTCGCGATGACGGAGCCGCGTTTTTCCGGCGACTATCAGGCCGCCTTGCGCGAATTCCTGCTGCAAAATATAAAGGCCCGGTAGCGCGCACTCAGGAAAAAATCATCCCAACGCTCGCGGGGCCGGCCCGGGCCTCACTTCTTGTTTTTTATTACCAACGGCTGGGTGGTGCGGAGATAGGTGAAGAGATCGCGCAGCTGCCCGTCGTCCAAACCGGAGAGCAGTCCCTCCGGCATCAGCGAGCGCCCCGCGCTCTTCAGCGAGGCGAGGCGATCACGCGGCAACGTGGTACTCACTCCCGCCATGTCCCGCAGCACGACGCGCTGCGCATCCTGCGCCGCAAGAAAGCCGGAGTACACCGCCCCGTCGGAGGTCTGGGCCATGAACATCTCGTAGCCTTCGCGAATTTCCGCGCTCGGATTCACCACATTGCGCACTATCACCGCGACATCGTCGCGCTTGAAGGCGGTCAGGTCCGGTCCGATCTCCCCACCCTTGCCGTGCAACCGGTGGCATGCCGCACATGTCGCCTCGTAGAGCACGCGACCGCGGTACGGATCGCCACTTCCGCCGCCCAGCACCCCGAGCACGCGCGTAATTTCACTTTGCAGATGGTCGGGAGTCGGCACTGCTTCCCGCCCCAAAACCCGGTCCACCCGCGGGCCGAGTTGGCCACCGGAGAGGAGGCGAAGTTTTTCTCGCGTCTCCGGCCGGATTCCATCGCGTCCCACGAGACCCGCCTCAATCCCATCCAGCAGCAACGCGGCTCCTGCTGGTCGCGTCGCAAGGACCGACTGGGCGACGTCCTGCTCGGCCGAGGTGAGCTTCGGATAGGCACTGACAATTTCCCGTCCCAGCGCCGCATCGTCGTAAGCTCCGGCGGCGGCCAGCGACGCCTGCCTGATTTTAACATCGGGCGAACGGATCAACTGCCCGAGTACGGGAGCCGCGGCAGGATGCCGCACTTCGCCAAAAACAGCAATCAACCGCAGGCGTTCGACCGGCTTGGTCTGAGTATCGGCCATGGTCCGCAGCGCCTCGGTCCGCGCGCCTGGATCTCCTTGTCGGACCCGCAGGGAGAGCGAAGCACCTCCGGCCTTGATCATCGCCGCCACCAATTCATCCGGCAGCGGCGGCGGCACCCTCCCCTCAAACGCCTGTTCAAATCCCTCCATTAATTTCGCGCGGGTCGCGGCATCCGGCGCCTGATTGAGGAGCGCCGCACAGGCGAGCAGGTTCTCGCGACCTCCCGCGGCGGCAAAACGGCGAATCAAACGCGAGGCCAGGTGCTGTTGCATGAGAGGGCGGGTCCAATCACTCGCCTGCCACGCCCCCACGACCGCGGCGCGATCGGTCGCGCATTTGCTCTCGATCGCCCACCACAACTCCAGTGGCAGATACGGGTCCGACACGTCGGCATCGTGCCCGAGGAGACCGCGCACGACCGGCAGCGCCACGGCGGCCGGGAAGCGTTTGGCCGACGCCGCGAGCTGGCTTCTCACCTCGATGTTCGGTTCGCGCTCCGCCAGCGTCGCCAGCACCGTCGCCGTTTCTCCGTCCACCGCGTTGCGATCGCCGAGCAATCGCACGGTCCACAAACGGACGAATGGATCCGCATGCTCCAACAATTCCCGCGCGGTCGGCTCATCGAGCCCCCCGCTGAGATTCAGCGCCCAAAGCGCCTCGACCGCGAATTGCCCGCTCGCCTCCCGCAGTCCGGAGCGCAGCGCTGGAATCAACGAGGCGTCGTGCCGGTCGCCCAAAATGCGCAGCGCCTGTTCACGCCACCAACGATTTTCGTGCCGCAGCAATTCGACGAGGTCGTGTGAAGATTTTTTCGTCAGGTCAAACGGGGCAACCCCGGGCCGCATGGTCGCGCCGCGCACCCGGTAGATACGACCGTCCTCGACCGAGACGGGGTTCTCGGTGCTCACCTTGTGCGTGAGCTGAATGTCCCGCCAATCGGCCAGATAGAGCGCCCCGTCGGGGCCATGTTTGATGTCGACCGGCCGAAACGTGGCATCATCGGTGCGAACCAGCGGCGCAATGTCGCGCGTCTCAAAGGTCGCGCCCCGCGGCACGATTTCGGAGAGAGTCACGGTGTGGTTGTACGCGTCGGCGCCGACCAGTTTCCCGCGGTATGACTCGGGGAGCGCATTGCCTTCGTACAGGAGAAATCCGTGGGTGAATCGCTTCACCGGCGGATGATTCATCGGCGGAAAATAGCCAAACGCATAGGGATTCGAGAGCTCGCCGTGCTTTTCGAAACCCTTCAACAGGTATCCGCCCTGTGGATAATGAAAGCCGCGGGTGTTGCCGCCGTTGTGGCCGGAGTAGAGCCGGCCCTTCGCGTCAATCTCCACGTAGAACGCATTGCCTCCACCTTCCGCAAAGACCTCGAAGCGACGCGTCTCTGGATGGTAGCGCCAGATGCACTGGCCGACGATGTGGGCGATCGGCGAGGTATCGAGTCCCGGACGCTTGACATCCGCCGTGACGGTCGATCCGTGCGCGGCGTAGAGCCAGCCATCAGGCCCCCAGCGGAGGGAGTTGGTGACCGAGTGCGTGTCCTCGAGCCCGAATCCCTCCAGGTGCACCACCGGCGGGCCATCGGGAATGTCATCGTTATTCGCATCCGGATAAAAAACGAGATGCGGCGGTGTCAGCACCCATACGCCGCCACGGCCGCGGGCCACTGACGTCGTGATATTGAGCCCCTCGACAAACGTCGTGGCCTTTGAGAACGAGCCGTCGCCCCGCACATCCTCGTGAATGGTGATGCGATCACGGCCGCGAAACGGCGCCTTCTCCGGCGTGTCGTACGGCGGCGGCAGCTTCGGGCGATCGTAGACCACCCGCCAAAACTCGTCGTGTGCGACAACGCTCAGTCCCGCCGGATGCGGATATTGGAGGTATTGCACGACCCACATCCGGCCGCGCTCATCAAAATTGAGAAACACCGGTTGCGCGACCACGGGGTCGCGCACCACGAGATCGATCGCGAGATCGGCCGGCACGTGCAGCGACAAATCTTTCCGGGCGTTGGCGGGCTCCGCCGCCGGCGTCACGATCGGCAGGCACGATAAAATAGCCGCGGTGAACAGGGCACGGGGGATGAGAGAGAGAATCATCGGCTCGACGGTATATTGCGGAGATGTACGGACACGAAATTTTCTTTGCGACACCTATTGCGCCGCCTCGCCTAGCAGCGCAATCAGGCGCGCTCCAAACTCCAGCCGATCCTCCGTCGTCGGTCGTCGGCCAAGTTTCTTTCCCGGCCCGATGCGCTGCTCCATCAGCATCATCGGCACGCCCGCCTCACGCCAGATCGAATTCGTCGTGTTCCCCGGGCCAGACCGGAAAAGCGTGAGCTTCGGCACCGCGGGATCGAAGGTCGTCTTCGCCATCAGCAAATCGAAAAAACGATGCATCCGCACCAGCGTCTCATCGCGATCGGCCATCGTGTCGACGTATTCGCCGGTCTCTGTGTTGTGGAGGTTGAGCGCGAGATCGATCGGACGCCGCGTCTGTTGTTCGAGGAGTGCTTTCTTCACGTACCAAATCTCCGGCAGCCGCTCAAGCCACCGCCGGTCCCGCAAATCCACTTCGTCCCATTGCCGATTGGGATCGAAACCGTTGGCGTTGAAACGCACCTCGCCGCGCACCACCGAGTCGGGGTTGATCATCGGCACAAACTTGAAAATCGTCTCGTCGCGCAGCTTCCGCGCCGCCGGAACATCCGAAACCACGAAGCGCAATGCCCCTTCGACCAAAAAGGAGGTGCCGCATTCCCACGCGTGCTGCCGCGCCTGCAGCCACACGATGCGTTTGCCCGCATCGTCGCGCTGGAAATTCGTCACCGTTATCAGCGACAACTCCCGGCCGAGCACGGACCGGCCGATCACCTCGACCCGTGCATGCGGCGAACGTCCAACGTCCGCGAGCAGGCTCTGCAAGCGCGCATGTGGATAAGGGGGAATGTGTGCGATCCAGATCTGATTGCCCCGCGGGCGCACCGTGAGGGTCATCTCGTCCTTGGCCGCATCCCACACGGCGTCAGAAAAGTGCTGCCACGTTTCACCATCGTGGCTGAACACCGGCCGATACCATTCTCCGCCAGGAGACCCGGCCGGACGATCGTTGTATTCGCCCTTGAACGACGCGAGCCGGAGCGTGATGTCGCGGCCGGCAACCTCATCCATTCGAAAATAGAACCACGTGGCCTGCCGGTTGCGTCCCCGCGAATCCTGCTGCCCGCGGATGTGCACCCGGAAGTCCGTTTCTCCGAGCTTCTCGATCAGTCCGATGGAGGCGCTCTCAAACGCGGTGTTGAAAAAAATCGGCGCGCCGGCCGTCGGCACTGCTGGGACGCTCTCCGCGCCGGAGGCGAGAAACGTCCCCATAATCAGTCCCACCACGAGGTAAATTGGCCGCATGCGGGAACGCTGCCGCCCGTCCGGCCGGTCCGCCAATCGAAATCGGACGAAACCTGACAGCACCGCCATGACGCCCTTGGCCCGCTCGCCCTGAGGCGGGCCCCAAACGCTTTCGCTGTTGCCAGCTCCCGGCTGCGAGGCCTGTTTCGTTCGTTCGTCCGCGTCACTGCTTTATGCCAAAATCATTCTCCGACTCGCCCCTTCGCGTTCTAATTGCCCTTGTGACGCTCGGCCTCGTCGCCCTGGCTTCGAGCTGCAGCAAGGGCCCTGAAAGCGCTGCGCCCGCCAAGGCCGGTACGGTCAAAATTGGATTCCTCGTCAAACAACCCGAGGAGCCCTGGTTCCAACTCGAGTGGCGGTTTGCCGAGCAGGCCGCGGCGGATCTCAAATTTTCCCTCGTAAAGATCGGTGCCACCGACGGTGAAAAGGTGCTCACGGCAATCGACAACCTCGCCGCCGGCGGTGCGCAGGGTCTCGTGATTTGCACACCCGACACCAAGCTCGGGCCCGCAATTGTCAGCAAAGCGAAGGCGGCCAATCTGAAGCTGATTGCCGTGGACGACCGGTTCGTCGGCGCCGACCAGCAGCCGATGGCCGCCGTGCACTACCTCGGAATTTCCGCGCGAAAAATCGGCGAGGCCGTGGGCCAGACGCTTGCCGACGAGATGAAGCGTCGCGGCTGGACCCCAGCGGACACCGCGGTGTGCGCCATCACGTTCGATGAACTCGCGACCGCCAAGGAGCGCACGGACGGCGCAACGGCGGTGCTGCTCGCGGCGGGACTGCCCAAGGAGCGGATTTTCCGGGCTCCGATGCGGACGGCCGACATTCCGGGCTCGTTTGAGGCGGCGAACACGCTCCTGACCCAAAAATCCGACGTGAAGCACTGGCTGGTCTGCGGCAGCAACGACAGCGCTGTGCTCGGTGCCGTGCGGGCGCTCGAGGGACGCGGCGTCGCGGTGGAGAACGCGGTCGCGGTTGGCATCAACGGCACGGATTGCATCGTGGAACTTGAAAAGGCGAAGCCCACTTCGTTTTACGGCTCGATGCTCCTCTCCGCCAAGGAGCACGGCTACAAAACCTCCGAAATGCTCTACAAATGGATCAAGGACGGCGTCGAACCGCCCCTCGACACCCGCACGATCGGAACCCTCATCACGCGGGAGAATTTCCGAAAAGTGCTCAAGGAGCAGGGCATTCGCGAATAATTCGGGAGCGCAGGTGGCCCCCCCGCCACCCGGGCAACACCCCGCGCGCCATCCAAACCCATGAACGCCCCCGCCCTCCGCTTCGATCGGGTCTCGATGGAGTTCCCGGGCGTGAAGGCGCTGCAGGAGGTGTCGTTCGCCGTCCGCGCCGGCTCGATCCACGCGCTCATGGGGGAAAACGGCGCGGGGAAGTCGACCCTGCTGAAAATTCTCAGCGGCGCGTATCGCCCGACCACGGGCACCATTGCAATCGACGGGGAAACGCACGCCTTTCGCTCCACCGGCGATGCGCTCAACGCCGGAGTAGCAGTCATCTACCAGGAACTGCACCTCGTGCCCGAGATGACGGTGGCCGAAAATCTTTTCCTCGGCCATCTCCCGCAGCGCCTCGGCTGGGTCAACCGCCGCGAATTGGCCCGCGCCGCCCGCCGGCAGCTCGAGTTGATCGGCGAAACCATCGACCCCGACACGAAGGTGGGCCGCCTTCCGCTGGCCCAGCGACAGATGGTCGAGATTGCCAAGGCACTCACGCGGGGCGCCCGAATCATCGCATTCGACGAGCCGACCAGCAGCCTGTCCGATCGCGAAGTGCGGAGGTTGTTCGCGATTATCCGGGACCTCCGCGCGCGGGGCTGCGCGATCCTCTACGTTTCGCACCGGATGGAAGAGATTTTCGAACTGTGCGACGAAATCACGATTCTGCGCGACGGGCTGCATGTCGCGACCTCGGAGTTAAAGACGCTCACCCGCGATCAGGTGGTTCGCCAAATGGTCGGACGTGATCTTGCCACCGTCTACCACTACACCCCGCACCCAGCGGGCGGACCGGGCCTCTCGGTCAAAGGACTGTTCGGACCCGGTCTGACGGAGCCGTGCACGTTTGCTGCCCGGGCCGGGGAGATCTTCGGGTTCTTCGGCCTCGTCGGGGCGGGACGCAGCGAATTGCTGCGACTGATTTTCGGCGCGGAGCAAAAGACCGCCGGCTCCGTCACCATCTGCGACGACGTTATTGCGGTCAGGTCGCCGCGAGATGCGATCGCCGCCGGGCTCGTCCTCTGCCCCGAGGATCGCAAGAAGGATGGCATTGTGCCGGTCCGCTCCGTGCTCGAGAACATCAACCTCAGCGCCCGCCGGCGGAAGGCGCGCGGCGGAGTCGTGATCGATGAGACTTGGGAACAGTCCAACGCCCGGCAGCGCATCGAACAGCTGCGCGTCCGCACGCCATCGGCGCAGCAGCTCATCCGCAATCTCTCTGGCGGCAACCAACAGAAAGTCATTCTCGGCCGGTGGCTCTCCGAAACAGTTCGGGTGATCCTCCTCGACGAACCGACCCGCGGCATCGACGTCGGCGCCAAGAGCGAGATCTACGCGATCATGCGGACGCTGGCACGGGACGGTGTCTGCGTGATCATGGTGTCGAGCGAGCTGCCCGAGGTGCTGGGTGTCGCCGACCGGATCGCGGTGATGCGCGAAGGAAAGATCGCCGCCATCCTCGATCGGGCGGACGCCACCGAGGAGGGACTGCTCCGATTGGCATTGCCGTTGGAAGCGGCGCGCGCGTCCTGATCCGCTTCGTCATGGCAAACGATACCTCCGCCCCGCCTCGCAAACCCATCGCGGACTTCCTCGACCGGGCCGGCATGCTCGTCGTTCTCGCGATTCTCTTCACGGGATGCTCGTTGTTCGTGGAGAACTTTTTTTCCCTGGCCAACATGCGGGGGCTGGCGCTCTCGGTCTCGATGACCGGCATGGTGGCCTGCACGATGCTCTTCTGCCTCGCCGCCGGAGATTTCGATCTTTCGATCGGTTCAGTGGTCGCGTGCTCCGGCGTGATTGCGGCGGTCGTAATGAACAAGACCAACAGCATCACGCTCGGCGTGCTGAGCGCGCTGACCCTCGGCGCGACGGTCGGCCTGACCAACGGCTATATTGTGGCGAAACTCCGGATCAACGCCCTCATCACCACCCTGGCGACAATGCAAATCGTCCGGGGCTGCGCGCTCATCGCGTGTGGCGGAGTCGCCGTCGGAATCCAGCGCGAGGATTTTTTCGTACTGGGAAATTCCTCGGTCCTCGGGGTGCCCACGCCGGTCTGGATCACGGTCGCCTGCTTCACCGTGTTCGGGTTGGTGTTGAACCGCACCGTGTTTGGCCGCGACACTCTCGCGGTCGGTGGCAACGCCGAGGCGGCCCACCTCGCGGGCATTCCTGTCGTGCGCGTGAAAATCGCGATCTTTACGCTGCAGGGACTGATGGCGGCGTTTGCCGGCATCGTGCTCGCGTCCAAGTACACGAGCGGCCAGCCCAACGCCCTCACCGCGTTCGAGCTCGACGTGATTTCCGCGTGCGTGCTCGGCGGCGTATCCCTGACCGGCGGCGTCGGCAGCATGGCGTTCGTCATCGCCGGCGTGTTAATCATGGGCATCGTGCAGAACGCGATGAACCTGCTCAACGTGGACTCGTTCTATCAATACGTCGCGCGTGGGAGCATTTTGCTCGCGGCCGTCTTGTTCGACCGCTGGAAGCGGCGGAAACAATCGGCATGATTTTCGGAACGTCCGAGTCGCCTCCGATTTCCCGGCGCGCCAGGCGTGCACCCGGGCGCGCCGCGCTCGCCACCCGACGGGCGGATGCCGCTCGCGCTTCCCTCGCCTCCTGCCACCTCTGTGCCCACCACTGCGGCGTCAACCGACTCGACGGCCCCGCCGGCCAATGTCACGCCGGCGCCCGCGCCCGCGTGTTTTCCGCCCAGACCGAGGTCAGCGACGAACTCGCCATCGGGCCGACGTACGCCATCGCGCTCAGTGGATGCGATCTGCGCTGCGCGTTTTGCATCACCGGCCGGGAAAGTTGGAACGTCCGCGCGGGTGAGCCACTGGATATTCCCGCCCTCGCGGCCCGCGCCACCGCCGCACTCGCCGCCGGCGCCCGCACCGTGATGATTCTCGGTGGCGAACCCACGGTTTTCCTGCCCGATGCGCTGGAACTCGCCTCGCACTTGCCCGAATCCGCCACCTTGGTCTGGAAGACCAACGCGCACGCCTCAGCCGAGGCGCGGGCGTGGCTCGACGGCGTCTTCGATATCTGGGTCGCGGACTACAAATTCGGCTGCGATGCCTGCGCGACCCGGCTCGCAGACGTCTCCAATTACACCGCGATCGTCCGTGAAAACCTGCGCTGGGCTGCCCGCGACCACGATCTGATCGTCCGTCATCTCCTCATGCCAGGACACGTCGACTGTTGCTGGGCTCCTGTCGCCGCCTGGCTCGCCCACGAACTCCCGAGCGCGCGGGTCAGCCTGCGCGAGGGCTTTTGGCCCGCGTGGCAGGCCCGAAACCACGTGGAATTGGTCCGTTCGTGCAGCAGCGCCGAGATCGATCGCGGGCGGGAAATCGCGGCCGATCTTTCCCTGAATCTGCTCCCTTGAAACGAGCCAAAAACAATTACGCGGCTTCGCGCGACGACGGACAGGATTCCGGCGAGATCCTAATTTTGCCCGACGGCCGAATTCTTGCGCACAACATCACCCCCGCGCTGGCCCAGCTTCTGGCCGAACTCGATCCGGCCGACGAATCCATGCGCGCTCGTGCCGCATCGTCCGCGTCATCCGGGAAACCTGGCCCCGCCCCACGCTCGCCACCGGCACTTCCATCCCCTTCCACTTCTCCCCTCACCCACCCATGACGGCTCTCTTCCACGAAATCGAAACCCTCATCCGCGCGCGGTACCCGATCCTCTATGTCGTTTCCGGCGAAGAGACGCGCGTTCAAGCCACCATCGTCGAGATTGCCAGGTCGCGCCAAAAAAAGGCCTTCGAGTGGAGCTTCACCACCGGCCTCGTGCCGGCCGGTACGTCGATCCAATCCCAGAAAAACCGCAACGCGGCCACCCGCGATCCCCTCGTCGCGCTCGATCAGGTCATCGACCAGGTCGAGCCCGCGATTTTCATCTTCAAGGATTTTCATCCGTTCCTCACGAAAAACAACTTCGCGGTCATCCGGAAGCTCAAGGAAATCGCGCTGCACCTGAAGAACAGCTTCAAGACAATCGTCCTGATCGCTCCCTTGATGGAGATCCCGCCGGAACTGGACAAGGAGATCAGCGTGCTCACGTATCCGCTGCCGACACGGGAGGAACTGGGCTCGTTGCTCGACCGGATCGTCGACGATGTGAAGCAGTTTCACCAGGTCACGATCGATCTCGACGCGGATGGACGCGACCGGCTGCTCAGCGCCGCGCTCGGCCTCACCTTAAACGAGGCGGAGAACGTCTTTGCCAAGATCATCGTGAAGGACGAGCGCCTGAGCGGCGCGGATGTGAACGACGTCTTCGCCGAGAAGCAGCAGATCATCCGCAAGAGCGGACTGCTGGAGTACTACGCGACCAACGAGAGTTTCTCCAGTGTCGGCGGAATGAGCATCCTCAAGGACTGGCTGACCAAGCGCTCGATCGCGTTTGGGGAGGAGGCGCGGCAATTCGGCCTGCCGCCGCCCAAGGGCATCCTGATGCTTGGCGTCCAGGGTTGCGGAAAAAGTCTCTGCGCCAAGGCCGTTTCCAGTCTGTGGCAGCTTCCCCTGCTGCGCTTCGACATGGGCCGCATGTTCGGCAGTCTGGTCGGTTCATCCGAGGAGAACGTCCGCAAGGCCATCGCCGTGGCCGAGTCGGTTGCGCCCGCGATCCTTTGGGTCGACGAAATCGACAAGGCATTCGCCGGTTCGCAGGGCTCGGGTTCGAGCGACGGCGGCACCACCGCCCGTGTCTTCGGCACGTTTCTCACCTGGCTCTCCGAAAAAACCGCCCCGGTCTTCGTCGTCGCCACGGCCAACGACATCTCGCAACTCCCGCCCGAATTGCTCCGCAAGGGGCGGCTGGACGAAATTTTCTTTGTCGATCTTCCGATCGAGGAGGAGCGCGAGCAGATCTTCCAAATCCACCTCGCCAAACGCAGCCGCTCGCCGGAATCGTTCCGCCTCGCGGAACTGGTCGCCGCCAGCAAGGAATTCAGCGGCGCCGAAATCGAGCAGGCGATCATCAGTTCCCTCTACGACGCGTTCTACACCCGTCAGGAACTGTCGACCGAGCACATCCTGGAGGCGCTGCGGCAGACCGTGCCGCTGTCGCGCACCATGGACGAGCAACTGAGCCGTCTGCGCACCTGGGCCGATGGCCGCGCCCGGCACGCCAGCGTTCCCCGGCCGGTCATCCAGGACCCCGAACATCGCCGGATGGAGTTCTAAAACCCGGTCGCCCTCGACGCAACGCGTGGTTGCCACAAGCCGCGTTGCCTGTTTTCTGACTTTCGTCCCCGCCAAACTCATGAGCGTTGTCTGCATTCTTACCCCTGTTGTCATCGCCGGCTGGCCCGCATTCAGCGCGGCTGTCGCAGCCGCGGCGACGTCACTCGGATACGCCGTGGTCGAAGCCGCGGGGAGCGATCGTCGCACCAAAGCGGATCAACCCACCGTCCAACTTGAAATCGCCAACAGCGAGGTCGTGACCGGCACCCTCGGTCGCGAGCAGCAAATCTCCGTCCGTCGCGACGGCGTCACCGTCACCTTTTCCCGCGACGCCCGCGGCCGCGCGGCGCTCTGTGTCACCGGCGCCGGACGCTCCGACCCGCAGCTGCGCGCCCTCGGCGAGGAGCTTTCCCGCGCCGTCGTCCAAAACTACGTTTACCAACGAATCAAAGACGAGATGAAGCGGCGGGAATTTGTCGTGGTCGAGGAGGAGACCAACGACGATCGTTCCATCCGCCTCAAGGTCCGCCACTGGGAGAACTGATCATGCCATCACGCGAATTCGAAATCATCATCGCTCCCGACGGCAGCGTCGAGGTGCAGATTCAGGGCTTCAAAGGCAAACGCTGTCTCGAGGCGCTGAAGATTTTTCAGGAAGTGGTCGGCCAGGTGCAGTCGCAAACCCTGACCCACGAATACTACGAACCGGAAGAAGACGTGCGGATCAATATCGAGCGTAAACATTGATTTCCGCATGGCTCCGCGGTCGATGTTCGAGCCTCCCCGGGCCGGGGCGATGGGCCGCGTGTGGAACGTGTGGTATGCGTTTCTTCGCCGCACCCGACTGAGGATGCCCCGTCTGCCGGTTCGGATCCAGTCCCACGGCGTCACCCGTCAGGGACTGGCGGTCACTCTCATTCCAATCTACGGCTGGTTCCTGGTCCGCCAAAAACTGTGGGCGCTGGGCGCGACCTCCCTCTATGTCGCGGGATTGGTCACGGCAATTCTCTGCCTTGGTTGGTCGTCTGCCGGCTGGGCGGGCGGAGTCATGATCACGCTCCATGGCCTGGGCACCGCGGACTATTTTTACTCGGGCAAACTCCGGCCGCCGCCCGACCACCAACGTGCCCGGTACGCAATCGTCATCGTGCTGGTGGGGCTGGTCTACTCATTCGCCGGCCGCACGGCACTCGGTTCCTTCGTCATCCCGCTCCAGACGGAAAACGATGTCGTGCTCGTCGACACCAGGTCGCGCCCGGTTCATCCATCGCGTGGTGAGGTCGTGGCTTATCGAATGGCGGAGTGGCGTTCCGGTCACTTCATGCTGCGCAACGGGTTGTATCTCGGCCGGGTGGTCGCGCTACCTGGCGAAACGATTGCGTTCGGACCGGCCACCTTTTCCGTGAACGGCATTCCCCAGCCACGCCGCCAAGGGATGCCCAAACAGGGCAAGCTCACCGTGCCTCGGAACCAGACGATGGTCTGGCCAATCGGCCTGAACCGGGAATTTGATTACGAAAAAGAGTCGGCGGATTTTGCGCAAAGGGCCACCCTTCTCCCCGACAGCGCGTTCGTCGGCCGACCGTACAAACGCTGGTTTCTCCGCAAACAATCACCATGAACCACCGCGTTTCCCCTCCCCCCCGCGGCCGCGCCGGCACAGGAACGCCCCTGCCCGCCCAACTTGCCGTCAGGCGGAAAAGCGGGGAATTGTGCTCGTCAGAGACCTGCCCGCCCCGATTTGCTGAAGACCCACGCTGATCCATGCCGGAGATCCCCACATCCCCCGTTAATCGCGCGGTCTTTCTGAGTTACGCCTCGCAAGACCGTGACGCCGCGCGCCGCCTGTGCGACGCCCTGCGTTCCGGGGGGTCGAGGTGTGGTTTGACCAAGAGGGCGGGCTTGAACACGGCGATGAATGGGACGCGAAGATCCGCCGGCAGATCCGGGAATGCATCTTCTTCATCCCGTTGATTTCCGCCACCACGCAGGCGCGGATTGAAGGGTACTTTCGCATCGAGTGGGATCTGGCTGCCGAACGCGCGCAGGGGATCGCGCACGGGGTGCCGTTTATCCTGCCGATCACCATCGACGGCACTCACGAGGCCGACGCCCTCGTGCCGGATCGCTTTCGCAAGGTACAGTGGACCCACCTGCCGGACGGCGTCGTGACGCCCGACGTGCGAATGCGACTGCTGAAGCTGTGGTCGCAGCGCACCGGAACCGTGTTGCCGGATGCGGTTCGCCCCGCGTCCGCCGGCGGCCCTGCTCACAGGCCCCAACCGACTATTCCAAACCGGCCGCGTGAGCCGGTCGTTGCACCCACGACACTCCCGCCGCGGCCTGGATTTCGCCCTCCCGCGTCCACGCTCCCCGAACGGAACGAATTGGGAGCGCCCAAACCGACGAGCCGATTCGGCAGCCTCGAACTGGGTGGCGCCCGGGCGGAGCCCATCAAGCGGGAGATCGTGAAGGACGAGGCCTACTACGTCAACGAGGCCAACGAACTGTACTTCCGCGGGCGATACGACCTCGCCCTCCGCTCCTATTCGAAGATTCTTGAGTACAACGCCGCCAACGTGGACGCCTGGACCGCCCAGGTTCGCATGCTGGTCGAACTGGAGGAACTGAGGGAGGGGCGGCTGTGGGCGGAAAAAGCCCTGGAGCGGTTTCCCAACCACCCCGAACTGCTCGCCGCCAAGGCCGTAGTCTATTCCCGCACGGCCGACCTCGACTCGGCGCTCGCATTTTCCGACGCCGCCATCGAGGAGCGCGGCAACACCCCCTACGTGTGGCTCGCCCGCGGCGACGTCTTGCTCGCCCGCGGCGAAGACCGGGCCTCCTATTGCTTCGATCAAGCGCTGACGCTGGCACGAAGCGACTGGGTGCATTGCTGGCAGGCTTCGCGCATTCACAGCTTTCACCGGAATTTTGCCGTTGCCGTGCGCCACGGCCAGACGGCGACGGAACTCGCCCCCGACCGGGCCGTCACCTGGCTGCAAGTTGGCCAGTGCCAGATCGCACTCGGTCTCGCTGCCCGCGCGTCGGCGTCGCTGGCCCAAGCCCGGCAATTGGATCCCGAGTGTCCCGGTCTCGCCACTGCATTGACGGAGGCCAACCGTATTTCCGCGGGCGGTTCACTGTTGCGCCGGATCAAGGGAATTTTTTCATGACCGCGAAACTCGAACGTCTCTTCCACCGGGTCGCCGCCGAGCGCGCGTCCGATCTGCACCTGATCGTCGGCATTCCTCCCACCCTCCGGATCAACGGTGAGATTATCATTGCCGACGCCGACGTCCTGACCGCAGCAGACACGAAACAGCTTGTCGACACCCTGCTCAACGATGCCCAGCGCGCCGTCTTCGAGCGCGATTGGGAACTCTGCATCTCGCTCCATCACCCGATCGTCGGCCGCATGCGGATGACCCTTTACCGCCGCAATGGCTCGCCCGAGCTGAGCATCCGATTTTGCGGCACCCGCATATTCACCCGCGAAGAGCTTGGCCTGCCCCCAAAGATCGACGAACTCGCCCGCAAGCGCCACGGCCTGATTCTCGTCACCGGGCCGACCGGCGCCGGCAAGACCACCACGCTCAATTACCTGATCAATCTAATCAACCACGAGCGCCGCTGCAAAATCGTCACCATCGAGGATCCGATCGAGTACGTGCATGAAAACAACCTGGCGATCATCGTGCAGCAGGAGGTCCTGACGGACACCCGCTCCTTCAGCCATGCGTTGATCCACGCCCTCCGCCAGGACCCCGACGTCATCGTTGTCGGCGAGATGCGCGACCACGCGGCGATATCCACCGCGATTACCGCCGCCGAGACCGGCCACCTTGTGCTCGCCACCCTGCACTCGTCCAGCACCGCGCAGGCGCTGGAGCGGATCATCAGCATCTTTGAGGGTAACCTGCAGCGGCAGATCATCATGCAGCTCGCCAACACCCTGCAGGGCATCGTCTCCCAGGACCTGCTGCCGTCGGTGGACGGCGGCCGCGCCCTCGCCTGTGAACTGCTCATCGCCAACGGCGCCGTGCGGCACACCATCCGCGAGAGCCAGTTTCACCAGCTGGAACATTGCCTGCAAACCGGGGCCCGCGAGGGAATGGTGCTCATGGACACGTCGCTGCACGATCTCTACCTCCGCTGTAAGGTGACGCGCGACACCGCCTTGAGCCGCGCCCGACATCCGGATCTTTTTGCCAAGCGTACGGGCGGTTAGTCCGGCCTATCCGCGGCAATCATCCGCACGATCCAATTGCCCGCGTTATTTCGCATTCCCTTCGCGCCCCCACATGACCAAGGAAGCCCTCGCCTTTGCCCAGATCGACAATGTCGGTGCTGTTATTCTCCACGCCTACCAGCACAAGGCCTCCGACCTTCACTTTGAACCGGGCAAGGCGGGTTACCACATCCGCATGCGCCAGGACGGACTGCTCCAGTCGATCTTCGTCGGTGCGACCCACCACGCGGCGCGCATCAACACGCAGCTCAAGGTCATGGCCGAGCTCGATATTGCCGAGCAGCGGGTTCCCCAGGACGGGCGCATTTCCTTCGCCCTCGATCCGACCCATCACCTGAACATCCGCGTGAGCACCTGCCCCACGACCTATGGGGAAAAGATTGTCCTGCGCCTGCTCGATCCCAAGGCGCATGTGCGCTCGTTCCTGGAATTGGGCCTGGAGGACGCCCAACGCGAACTGCTCACCCAGGCCATCGGTCATCCCAACGGCCTGATCCTCGTCACCGGCCCGGCCGGGAGCGGCAAGACCACGACGCTTTACAGTGCGTTGAGCTCGCTGAACAATAATGCGCGCAACATCGCCACGATTGAGGACCCGGTGGAAATCACCCTCGCCGGCATCAATCAGGTTCCGGTCAATGTGAAGCTCAACCTCTCGTTCGCCCGTGCTCTCCGCACCTTGATGCGCCAGGATCCCGACATCATCATGATCGGCGAAATCCGCGATCGGGAGACCGCGGAGATCGCCATCCAGGCCGCCCAAACCGGCCACCTGGTAATGTCGACCCTGCACAGTGCGAGCGCCCTCGAGGCAATCAACCGCCTCGCCCACATGGGAATCGCCCGCTACGAACTGTTGAGTTCGCTCCATTTGGTGGTCGCACAACGCCTCCTGCGGACCCAGACGACGGGCCGGGTCGGAGTCTACGAGTGCCTGCCCATCACCTCCCTCACGAGAAAGTACGTTCTGTCCAACGAATTTCTCTCCTACCACGGCCTGCAACAGCACGAACCAGTGCACACGCTGCGCACGGCCGCGATGAACAAGGTGAAGGAAAACATCGTGACGCTCGCCGAGGTGAATCGCGTGATTCCACACGACTGACTCCCAGCGCACGGACCGACGGGAACTCAGGCCGCCCCGGCCGCGAAACGTCCATCGTCCGGAAACGCGAGCGCGGACGATTATAAGATTACAAGAAGCACGGGAGCGCTCCTCTCCTCGCATGTCTGCAGCTGTTCCGACTTGGCTCACTCCAAGCGGTGGGCAAAACCAATAGCTCGTTTCTCTTTGACCAGTGTCGTCGAAAAGAGCGCGCCGTGCGCCGCAGCATTCCGGTTGGATTTCTCCGGTGCTGCGCGTTTCGCAACAATCGTCCGTAAATTTAGCGACATTGGTATAACACCCCATTTTGCGGTCGGACACTTTCCGCCAGACTCGGCAGATGCTCTTCGGCCCACGTCTGCAACGGTTTTTTTGTGTCGGCGGTCTTGTCCTCACCAGCGCTGTTCCGGCGGCCAGTCTGGCCGCCGACACCGATGCACCACCGGCCCAGGAACCGCGCAAACGTGTCGTGGACTGGGACACCGGCGCGAACAAAAGCTACGTCGTGCCGGCAGTTGAGATCCCCATCTTCCTGGTCGCGCTCAATCTCTACGATCGACACGTCTACGGACGAGAGGTCTACGGCTCAACCTTCAGTTCCACCTCCGATCATCTGCAGCCGAAGGCGTGGCAATTCGATGAGGATCCCTTCAACGTAAATCAATTTTCCCATCCGTACCTCGGCGCCACAATGCACGGACTGGCTCGTTCGACCGGACTCACCTTTTGGGAATCACTGCTCTATAGCAATGTCGGCAGCTTCGCCTGGGAGGTGGCAGGTGAAAAAGGCGCACCCAGCATCAACGACATCATCACCACCAGCCAGGCCGGCAGTCTGCTGGGCGAATCCCTCTTCCGCATGGCAAATCTCGTGCTGGAGAACGGCAGGCACCAGCCGGGTTTCTGGCGCGAGCTCGGTGCGGCCGCGCTGCTGCCACCCCTCGGATTTACCCGACTGGCCTACGGTGACCGGTTCAGGACCCTTTTCCCCAGCCACAATCCGCCTCGTTTCTGGCAACTGCGTCTCGGCGCCAGCACCGATGCCCACGTCAGTGACAACAGCGCCGTCAGCGTCGTGAAGCGGCAAGAGGTCATACTCGACTTCTCCATGGCCTACGGGCTCCCCGGGCGGCCCGACTACACCTACGATCGTCCATTCGATTATTTCCAGTTCGAGTTTGCCGCAATGAGCAGTGCCCACACGCACAACTGGCTGGAAAACATTCTCTGTCGCGGCCTGCTCTGGGGTAGACCGTACGAAGCGGGCGACACCTACTCCGGGGTGTTCGGCGTTTACGGCAGCTACGATTTCATCTCGCCGCAAATATTCCGCGTTTCGAGTACCGCGGTCTCGCTCGGAACGACCGCCCAATGGTCCATCGCGCAACAGGTCACCTTGCAAGGGTCGCTTCTCGGCGGAGTCGGCTTCGGCGGCGCCGGCACCGAACATTTCAAAGGGGAACGCGATTATCACTTTGGCATCACGCCGCAGGGGCTTGTCGCCCTGCGCCTGATCTTCGGCGCGCGGGCGATGCTCGATCTGACGGGGCGGGAATACTACATCAGCGGCCTCGGCTCCGACGACAAACGCGGCACGGAAACGATCTTTCGCGGCAACGCGGGCATCGTCGTCCGCGTTTACGGTCGGAACGCCCTTGGCATCCACTACGTCGCCTCACACCGCAATGCACACTACCGCGACTTTCCGAACAAGTATCAAACCGTGGGCACCTTCAGCCTCACCTACACCTTCCTGAGCGACACGCACTTCGGTGCGGTGGGTTTGTCGCATTGAACCACCACCGTCACCCCGCGCTCCAATGAAATTCCGCAACCCATGGTTCACGATCGTTCTCTGCCTTGGCGCCGCCCTTCCGGGTCGCGCCACTGATTTTGTCCAGGCCCGCATCGACGGACTGACCAACACGGGCGACGTGATGGCCTATGTCCTGCCGATGGCCGCGGCCGGTCTGACGGCGTACTTTCGGGACGAGGAAGGCGCATGGCAGCTCGGTGAGTCGGTGGCGATCACGATGGCTGCGACCGTCGGACTCAAGTACTCCGTCAGCGCCCGGCGACCCAACGGTGATCCCCACTCGTTTCCGTCCGGACACGCCGCGATTACTTTCTCCAGCGCGGAATTCATGCGGAAGCGCTACGGCTGGCATTACGGCGCTCCGGCCTACCTGCTGGCCGCGCTGGTCGGCGCGAGCCGCGTTCGGGCCCACAAACACTACGTCCGAGATGTCGTCGGCGGCGCCACGATCGGCTTCGTCACCACTTACTTCGTAACCACGCCCTATCACGGCTGGCATTTTACGCCCACGTTAGCAGGGCGAAACCGCGGCTTGAAACTGTCCCGGCATTTTTGATCTCTCCGCGGCGCGCTTTCGGCGCCCTCAATCCACGAACGCGAGTTCGTTCGACAACAGGAGCACCTGGGCAAGTTCCTCCCAGCGCGTCAATGGCTGCCTCGGCTTGGACGCGATCTCGAAATCGTTCTTCGCATTCCAAACCCGCGCTGCGAGATCGAGCGCCTCGGGATCCGGGGTGAACGAAATCGTCGGCGCCCACGTGTAGCTGTCAGAATTCCCGTTGGCGATGCAGTCGACGACGAAATCGACCGTCTCTCCAGCCTGTACGTCAAACTCGGTTGCGGTGTCGCTCTTCCGGTTCTGCACGGTCCACTCACCGCGCAGTCCGCCTTCGCGCGTCACGATCCGCCCGCACACGCCGTCACCCTTGTCGCTCTTGTGCCCCAACGAGCCCTCGATTTTCACGCGCCCTTTCCCCGGCGCCAGCCAACGCCTGATGCTGGCGACCTCAACGGTGCGGCCCGGGTGCCCGCCCGTCGCCGTCACGCTCAGATTGCCGAACTTGGAATCCGGATACTTGTCCGTCGGTGCGATCCGGTCCTCCTTGCGCACCGACATGGGATGAAAATCGTTCACCCGCTTCCGCTCGGCGTCATAGCGTCCATAGCCATATTGCCAGGCCGCGCCGGCGGCCATCGTTGGAGAAGGAGCGCTTTCTGCCCGGGCGAGAAACGATTCCGCGAGGCTTACCTCCTCGGGTTCCGGACTCCGCTGGTACAGCACCCGGTAAAGCGCGCCAAGTTTCGCCCGGTCGGTGCCCGCCGCCTTGATCTCCGGACGACGCAGAACTTTCCGGGCCTGTTCCTGGGTGAACGGACTGTTCATCAGATACAGCGCCTGTTGCGGCACGGTCGTGGCAAATCGCTGCGAACTGCTGACGTCCGGATTGGGATAATCGAACGTGCGAAACATTCCGGGAAGATTCTGTCGGTCAATATAGCCGAATACCGTCCGCCGCGTGGCAAAGGGCTCCTTGGTCAAGTCATCCGGCAGGCCGCCAGGAGTGAGATCGAGCGTACCGGCCGCCGCCAGCAAGGTGTCGCGCATCGCCTCGAATTCGAGCCGGTGGCGGTTGAAGCAATGCAGCAACAAATTGTCGGGATCGGCCATAGCGGCCTTGCCGGATGCCGTGCTCGATTGGCGGTAGGTGTTCGACAGCACGATGGCGCGGTGCAGTTGCTTCACCGACCACCCGTTTTCGAGAAACGACGCAGTGAGCCAGTCAAGCAGCGCCAGTTGCACCGGCGCTGCCGTGCGCACACCAAAATCACTCGGGGTCGAGACCAGCGGCTGACCAAAGTGCCAGCCCCACACCCGGTTCACCAACACGCGCGCCGTCAGCGGATTCTTCGCGCTCGCAATCTGCTCCGCCATCGCCAGTCGGCCGCTGCCGGCGGCAAAGGGTTCACGCTTTTCCGGCGAGAGCACCTCGAGAAACTGCCGCGGGGCCTCCGCGCCGAGATTTGCCGGATTGCCGCGGACAAAGATTCGCGAGTTGCGCGGATTCGGCTTGTCCACCAGCGACATCGCTCGCAACGGCGCACCGGGCTCGGTCCAGTTCAACGCCTCCATCTCGCGCTTCAGCGGCGCCGTCTTCGTGTCGATTTGCCGCTTGAGCATCCTTGCCGTCTCTGCGAATTCGAGCGCCGGCGGCGATCCCTCGGCAAACACCATCTGGCGGACATCCTCGTCGGCGGCAACGGGGAGCGCCGTCGGCGGCTCCGCCTTCTCCTTCTCTGCTGCATCGAGCGCCGCTTGCCACGCCTTGCCGACGCGGGCGAAGACCCGATTGTACACCGCCGCAGCCTCCTTGAGTGACGCGAAGTGCTTTTCCAATTTCGTGAACTCGGCCAGCACGGTTGGATTCGCGCCCGCGGAATCTAATTTCCAGTGTTCAATCAGCGCAGCCGCCTTTTCCGGAAACTCGTTTTCCGGCAGCGCGGCGAGCGCGAACCAGGGCGCCAGCACTGGGCCGGGCTGCTTGGCCTGTTCGGCGACAAAAGCCTGCCATCGCTTCAGGATTTCGACATTCAGTTTTCGTGGTCCGGCAAAAAGTTCGAATTTCTCCGTCTTGGGCAGCGACGCCGCATCGTGGGCTCCGAGGAGATAGTCACCCGTCCGATCGCGAACGCCGGCGAGGAATTTCTGCACTTCCTCCCGCTCGCGCCCCTTGATTTTCGCCTCCATCTCGGCCGTCTTTTTCAGGAATTGCTGGTACGCCGGCGAATCGACGAGTTCGCCGAGGAGCGGCTTTTCGGTTGGTTCATCCGACGACGCGAACACGCCGTGCAGCGAATAATAATCACTCGAGGGAATCGGGTCGAATTTGTGATCGTGGCAGCGTGCGCACGTAACCGTCAGCCCCATCAAGCCGCGGCTCACCACATCGATCCGGTCGTCAATGATGTCGTTTTGATTGTTCAGAAACCGCCGCCCGAGCGTGAGGAAGCCCATCGCCGCGAGAGCCGATTTGTCCGGCCCGAGGGGAAGCTGGTCCGCCGCGAGCTGTTCAACCACAAAACGATCAAACGGTTTGTCCTCGTTGAACGCGCGAATCACGTAGTCGCGGTAGGTGTGTGAAAACGGATAACGGCGTTCCACATTTCCCGCGAGGTATCCCTTCGTGTCGGCATAGCGCGCCACATCGAGCCAAAAACGTCCCCAGCGCTCACCGTACCGTGGCGAAGCCAACAACCGATCGACGACCTTCATATACGCATCGGGCGAGCGATCCTTGAGGAAGGCCTCCGTCTCCTCCGGCGTTGGCGGGAGCCCCGATAGATCATAGGTGATGCGGCGCAACAGGGTGCGCTTGTCGGCCGGTTCGGCGGGTGAAAGTCCTTTGTTTTCAAGCTGCGCCAGGACGAAAGCATCCACCGGCGTCAGCACCCAATTCGTTTTCTTCACGGCCGGCTTCGCCGGTTTCTTCACGGGTTGAAACGCCCAGTGTTGCCGCGCCTTGGCCATGTCCAGCGCGGCCGGCTTGCCCGCGGCATCCCGCGGATCCGGTGCGCCCATTTTGACCCACGCCTCGAGTGCCGCGATTTGATCCGCGGACAACTTTCCGCCTTCGTCCTTCGGCGGCATCTGCAGGTCCTCGTCGGTATAACGCACCGCCTGAATCAGCAGGCTTTTGTCGGGATCGCCCTCGAGCAGCGCGGGACCGGTGCCACCGCCTTTGCGCAGCGCGTCTTTCGAATCGAGGGTCAGGCTGCCCTTGGACTTCCCCGACTCGGCACTGTGGCACTTGTAGCAATGCTCTGCGAGAACCGGTCGGACCTTCGTCTCGAAAAACTCAATCTGATCCGCCGGGAGGTCCGCAGCCCCGGCAAAAGCTGCATGCAGCGAAAGCAGCCGCACCCAAAACGCCGCCGCCGATTTCACCCGACCTGCTTTGGCCGTACTCACGCGATCAGGTCCCGCACGACCTTGCCGTGGACATCCGTCAGCCGGAAATCACGCCCGGCGTGCCGGTAGGTCAGCTTCTCGTGATTGAATCCCAGCAACGCCATGATCGTGGCATGCAGGTCGTGGACATGCACCGGCTTCTCCATGGCTTTGAAACCAAAATCATCCGTCGCCCCGTAGACGGTGCCGCCCTTCACCCCGCCGCCGGCCATCCACATCGTGAATCCATGATGGTTGTGATCACGGCCGTTCACCTTGCCGGCGTTCGCTCCGGCCGTCGGCAATTCCACCACCGGCGTGCGACCGAATTCACCGCCCCAAATCACCAGGGTCTCGTCCAGCATTCCGCGCTGCTTGAGGTCCTTGAGCAAGGCACCGATCGGCTGGTCGGCCTGTTTCGCCAGCTTGCGATGATTGACCTCAATGTCGTCGTGATTGTCCCACGGCTGACCGTCACCGTGCCAGACCTGCACGAAACGCACGCCGCGTTCCAGCAGCCGGCGCGCCGTCAGCATCTGGCGCCCGTGCAGCGTGTCGCCGTACATCTCACGTACCGCGGCCGGTTCACGCGCAATCGCGAAAGCATCCGTTGCTTCCATCTGCATCCGGTAGGCCAGCTCGTACGACTGAATGCGCGCCTCAAGTTGCGCGTCCTGCTGGCGTTTCGCCGCATGACGCGCGTTGAGCTTCTGCAACAGGTCGATCTGCGCCCGCTGCTCCGTGCGCGACGTCGCGTTGTTGGTGATGTGCTCGATCAGCTTCTCAATTTCGGTGTTGGCTGAATTGATATAATTCCCCTGGTAAATCCCCGGCAGAAAACCACTTTGCCAGTTCTGCGACTCCTGGATCGGATAGCCGCCGGGACACATCGCGATGAACCCCGGTAGATTCTGATTTTCCGAGCCGAGACCGTACGTCACCCAGGAACCGAGGCTCGGGCGCGGCAACCGGGCGTCGCCACAGTTCATCAGCATCAGCGACGGTTCGTGATTCGGCACATCGGCGTGCATCGAGCGGATGATAACCATCTCGTCGATGCTCTCGGCGACATGGGGAAACAACTCACTGACCTCAATTCCGCTCTTCCCGTATTTCTGGAATTTGAACGGTGAGCCGAACGCCGCTCCCGTCTTGCGCTCCGTCTTGAGATCGAGCGGCAGTGCCTTGCCGTGCCATTTCGTCAGTTCCGGCTTGGGATCAAAGGTGTCGACCTGCGACGGCCCGCCGTTGGCAAAAATATGAATCACCCGCTTCGCCTTGACCGGGAAATGGGGCGCTCGCGGTGCGAGGGGATTATTCATGCTCACCGGCCCTCCCCCTTCCGCCCGCAGGAAGTCAGGTCCCATCATCGCCGCAAAGCCCAGCGCACCAAACCCCAAGCCGCAGCGATTGAGAAAATCACGACGGGTTAGAAATTGGTCCTCAAGACGCGGGGCGTGGTGCATGCAGGCGGAATGACGTTGGAAGTGGGCGGGAGTAACTATCCGCATTGAAAAGGGTGAAACGGGCGCCGGAAAGCCTGGAATTCATCGCCCGCTCCCGTCGGGCGCATCTCGATTTATGGAACCTGGGGACGCGACGCCCCCGTCGCGTGGTTCGAAACCGCGACGGGGCGTCGCGGCTCCAGCAGTTGCATGATGGCGATCGATGCCTGTCTCGCCTTTCCCAGAAGCGGGATGCGCCCACTCCCGGGAAGCGGACCGTGGTCGCGGACTCGGCTTGCAGGCCACCCCGCGCGGCGGGGTCGATTCCTCCGTAATGTTTGGAACCGGTGTTGCCTCAATGGTTCCTTGGGGACGCTGCGGACGTTCATGACCTCGAACGTTGTCGACGGCTTGGGCCGGCGTCGTAGCACCCGATGACCCATACCTTCCGAAACTGAAACCAAACGGAAATAAGGGTGAAAGGTAAGGCCTGAGGTCTTTGGCTCGGCCCTCGTCGCTGGACTGACGGCTCAGGTACCGCCAACCGCGCCACCACGTGCTCGCTGCCCACGCCCCTCGCCTTCGCGATCGCCGATCGCCCTGATCCTGTCTGGCTTTGCGGGAAACCGCCCCTGAATCGGACTGTAATATCTGCGGCCAGATACTGCCGAGTGAGACCCGGGATCAGCGCGTTTGAGTATTCGCGCACGACGCCCGTCTGCACGAGAGCGGGCCCATCTCCGAGAACACTTGGGAACGATGACGACCAAGGCGATGACGCTACATGCGGTCAGCCCTTTAAACGATGTAGCCAGTAGCCGGGGCGGCGCTTGAAGTGGGCGACTGCAAGTATGAGTACGGATTCCGGCTCGTCGACGTAAAGCAGGGCATAGGGAAACGGACGTTCGAAGTGGCGACGGACTGGCCGGCGGACGAAGCGGTAGCGTTGTGGCGCGCGGCACACCTCTGCCACCATGGCTGCCACGGCGACAGCAAAACGGTCTCCGAGCGCATGGCTTTCAGCGTCGTAAACCGCTCGGGCCTCCAGCACCTCTGCTCGCGCTTCCGGGTGGAAGACGAAGGGCTTCACCGAGCAATGCGTTGACGCAACTCGGCGAGCACCTGCTCACCGGGGATAGCCTGCACTTGCCCACTACGGATCTCGGCAAGACGGCGTTCGGCGACGTCCGCCCACGCGGCTTCAATGTCGGGATCGATTTCCTCGTGCAGTTCCAACGTCAGTAGGTCGACCAGCTCTACGAGCTGATCACGCGGCAGTCGTCGCGATTCCGAAACAATCTGTTCGAGCGTCAGGGACATGCCGGCAGTGTGCTGAGGATCGGATCATTTTCAACCCTGCCGTTCACGGGGATGGCAGCGGGTATGGGTTTTCTTCAGATCAACGATGGTCAAGCGCGTATAGTGCTTGAGCGTTTCCAGGTTCTCATGGCCAAGGAGATCTTTGACGTGCCAGAGGTTGGCGCCGCCCCGGACGAGTTCCGTGGCGCAGGAGCGCCGAAATCTGGCAAAGGGGCGGTTGACAGGACGGTCGGACAGGATCGGACGTGAATCGGGACTGGCCTGAAACCGCGCTCGTCCACGCCCTACTCCGCATCCCCGCCATCGCGGCCGTCGGATTCGGGCGCGGGCGGCTGGGGCGGGGCTTCCAGCACGGCGAACTTGGCGCCGTGCTTCATGAAGCCGCCCATGACGAAAGCAGAGACGGGGATCTTCAGCTCCTTCGCCCGGGCCTGGTAATGGGCAAAACGCACCGGGTCTCTCTTTTGTTCACGGTAGAAGCGGCTCGCCCCATATTTCATCCGTTCCCGATGAGCGTACTGCTTGACGCTCCAGGTCTCCGGCTTGTTCGGTTTGGGCGTCACCACCGTCCCGTGCTCCGTCTGCTTGAAGACGAATTTGTCGATTGAACCGGAGAACTGGTTGAACGTGGAGTTGAGCCTTACCTTGGCCATGCCGCTGAGTCCGTATTGCTGAGCTCTTGCCGGGCTATTGCCAAGCTTTCTCCTGGGACCTAGCCGGGACCATCCTGGGACCACGCTGGGACCTCAATGCCGGCCAGTCTTCGGCTCAGCCGCACCCGGCCAAGCTCCAAATCCGCCGGTTTGGCGCTGGCCAGTGACACGGGAATGGGTGCCGCTTTGGACGATCCCCGCCGCGAAATGTTCAATCTTTTGAGCATTCACGAACCGTTCTTAGCAGGAACGATCCATTTGAACCACGAATGGACACGAATGAACACGGATGTTCAGAGCAAGCCGTGCCCACCCGCGCGGAGTGAAATGCTCATCGCTCGGTGGCGTTTCGGATTTCAGCCCGAACCGGTTCTCCCCGCCGTATCCGCGTCCATTCGTGGTTAAAGTGGTTTGAGGATCGGTGCCTGAAAATTTTCTGCCAGCCCGTCTTCTTACCCGCGCGCGTTGGCTGATGATGAGGGAGGAAAACCACGGCTGATTTTCAACCACGGTTGGAGGCGGATGGGAAACGTTGCAGTCGTCCGCGAACTCAGCGTCCTCCGCGGTTGCTTGGCTTGGTGTTTAATCCAATTCACCG
Source organism: Opitutia bacterium (assembly GCA_947474365.1). Taxonomy (GTDB): domain Bacteria; phylum Verrucomicrobiota; class Verrucomicrobiia; order Opitutales; family Opitutaceae; genus ER46. The sequence goes on from CANJIU010000012.1 coordinate 90,859, forward strand.
CGGAGAACGCGGAGAGCGCGGAGACAGGCCCTTGGTTCTAAACGTGCCCATTCGTAATTCTACGTCTGAAGTGGTTGTCTGGCTGCGTGCATACTGCTCCGAGACATTGGGCGCACGGAAAACACGGAATACGCTGCTTCCGTGTTTTTCCGGGTGTTCCGTGGGCGCTCCTCCCGTGGCATTTGATAGCGGTTGCGCCGCGCACGGCGGCGATCCGTGCGCCAACATCACCAAAATTCAGCAGTTGGTTTAGACTGAAGTCGCGACCATGCAGTCGAGAGCGAGTCTGTCGCCGAACGAATTCTTGCTCCTCTGTGACGATCCCGCGCATCCTGCCATCCCCTCTCCGCCGATGAACTCCACCCCGCTCTCCCGCCGTTCGTTTCTGCAGAAAACGTCACTCGCTTCCGCTGCCGCAGTCGCGTTTCCCCACGTCATGCGGAGCCAGCAGGGCGTTTCCCCGAACAGCAAATTGAACGTCGCGTGCATCGGCGTGGGCGGACGCGGCCGTGCCGCCGTCACGGCAATGGCCACCGAAAACCACGTGGCGTTTTGCGATGTCGACGAGAGCCGCGCCGCCGCCACATTCACCAAGTTCCCCCAGGTGCCGCGCTTCAAGGACTTCCGCCAGCTCTTCGACAAACTCGGCAATCAGATCGATGCGGTCACCGTTTCCACGCCCGATCACATGCACTTCCCCATCGCGATGGCCGCGATGGCGCTGGGAAAGCACGTGTTCGTCGAAAAGCCGATGGCACACACCATCGCAGAGGCGAGGATTCTCGCGCAGATCGCCCGTGAGAAAAAGCTCGCGACCCAGATGGGCAACCAGGGCCACGCCGCCGAAGGTACCCGGATGCTCAAGGAGTGGTATCAGGCGGGAGTCCTCGGCGAAGTGCGCGAAATTCACAGCTGGACCGACCGGCCAATCTGGCCGCAGGGCGTCAAGGGATTCGACCACAAGAAGGGAGTTCCCGCCGTGCCGGCGACCCTCGACTGGGACCTCTGGCTCGGCGTTGCGGCCACGCGCGAGTTCGACCCGGCTTACCTGCCCTTCAACTGGCGCGGCTTTTGGGATTTTGGCACCGGCGCGCTGGGCGACATGGGCTGCCACATGATGGACGGCGGCTTCTACGCCTTCGATCTGGCGGCTCCGACCTCGGTCGAGGCGATCAGCGCCAACCAGACCGCGATCAGCGCACCTTCCGCGTCAGTCGTCACCTATCGCTTCGCGGCCCGCGGCACGCACCCGGAAATCAAATGGGTCTGGTATGACGGCAACATGGCTCCGTTGCTGCCGCCCGAATTGGAGGAGGAGCGCAACCTACCCGACAACAGCACCTTGATCATCGGCACGAAGGCCACGGTGCTGGCCCAGGCGAATTATTTCACGATTCGCATCATCCCCGAGGCCAAGATGCGCGGGGCGGCCGGATCTTTGCCGCCCAAGACGATTCCGCGTATTCCCGCCGGCGATCACTTCGCGGAGTGGGTCAACGCCTGCAAGGGCGGCACGCCGGCCGGTGCCAATTTCGAGTACTCATCGCGTCTCACCGAAATGGTGCTGTTGAGCAACGTCGCCGTTCGGGCTCGTCGTCGCATCGACTGGGATTCTGCCGCGATGAAGGTCACGAATATCGCCGCCGCCAACGAGTTTCTCACCAAGAAATACCGGCCGGGATTCGGCGTGTGACCGCGCCGAAGAAACGTGCGATGTTGCGCTTGAACAGAAAGGCCGGGAAGAGTGGGAAGTTGACGACGGCTCTTTCCGCTCTTGCCGCTCTTCCTGTTCCAGGCCCCCCCCGGCGTCGCGGCGTTTTGGTGCAGGGATTCTCTTGAGCGATCCCAGACTGACGAACCGCTAATCGGATTTCATCAAGGGATGAAATCTTCACGGTGAGCTACGGCTCATCGCCTTCGCAGCAAATTCTTGCGGTTCGCTCATCGCGAACATTCCGGTCTGCGATGAGCAGACCCAAATCGAACTCCGTAGCCAACGGAGCGCGGAGAGGCCGGAGCCGCGCACGGAACTTCTTCACGTCAAATCTTGCGCATTTTGCGCGAGATTTCACGGGTAAGTGACTAAGCCGGAGAAATTCAGTCGAGAGCGGAGAGCTGAGAGCAAAACCAAACGGTGAACTTCGGTTTCGGGTCGGGCGGCGCGCGTGTCTGCTCTGGAGATTGGGCTCTCAGCTCTTCGCTCTGAGCTCTCGACTGCATGGTCGCGGCTAAGAGGTGAGTGCGGCAAAATCCACGTAGGAAAAACGGTCGACGGCGTCACCGACAGCAGCGATCCTTCGGAGATGCCCTCGTTGTGGAATATGCGGGTCGCCCCTCTGCTCCTCGCCGTGCTGACGACAGCCGCGGCGCCGTGGACGTCGACGCTTCGCGCTGCCACGGAGGTTCCTCGACCACCGCCGGATCACCCGCGCCTCTACCTCCGACCCGAGCAGGCATCGCAAATCGCCGAACGGCTGAAGGACCCCGTGCTTCAGTCTGCCGTCGCGCGGATGAGGAAAATGGCGGCGGCGTCCGCCCAGGCTCGCGTCGAGTGGGAGGCGTTGAACTACCTCGCCCGGCCCGATGCCGTCCGTGGCCGCGCCACCGTCGCCGAGGCGCTCAATCTGTTGAAGAAATCGGAATTACCCCAACGGCAGGACGGCTGCCGCGTCACGGGTCGGATGATGGTCACGGGAGCGATCGTCTTCGACTGGCTGCACCCGTTGATTTCAGACGAACAAAAACGCGAGTTCGTGCGTGAGTTCATCCGGCTCGCGAAGACCCAGGAATGCGGTTATCCGCCGACGGCCGGAGGTTCCGTGACCGGGCACACGTCCGAGGCGATGATCATGCGTGACATGATTTCGGCCGGTATCGCGATCCACGATGAATTCCCTGAGATGTACGATTTGGCGGCCGGTCGATTTTTCCGCGAACACCTTCCCGCACGGAACTGGTTCTACCAGGGACACGCTTATCACCAAGGCGATTCCTACGGCGCTCACCGCTACAGTTGGGACACCTTTCCCCTCTTCATTTTTGATCGGTTGGGCGCGGGGAACGTCTACAACCCGGAACAACGCTTCGTGCCCTATCTCTGGGTCTACACCACGCGTCCCGACGGTCAGCGTCTGCGCGCAGGCGACACGTTCAAGGACTCCTCTCCCCGCGGACAACCTTGGAACGAATTCGCGGGCACGCTCTTCACCGCGAGCTACTATGGTGACGGCGTGCTGCTCAGCCAATTTCTGAAACAGGGCTCAACGAGCAACGACGACGCGATCTTTGAGTTCCTGTGGCGTGACACCAAGTTGGCGCCAAAACCGATCGAGGCGTTGCCCCTCTCCCGCTATTTCGAATCGCCCTTTGGCTGGATGGTGGCCCGCACCGGCTGGGGCGAGGATGCCGTCATCGTGGAGATGAAGATCAACGAGTACAATTTCACCAACCACCAGCACCTCGATGCGGGCGCGTTTCAGATCTACCACCGTGGTGCGCTCGCGATTGACTCCGGCATTTACGAGGGCGGCTCGGCCGGCGGCTACGGCAGTTCCCACACGCAGAACTATTCGTGGCGGACCGTCGCCCATAACTCCCTGCTCGTCCACGATCCGGCGGAGAAATTCCACGCCAACCCTTCCTACGGCAACGACGGCGGCCAGCGGTTTCCCAACCGCCGTTCCGAGCCGCGCAACCTCGAGATGTTGCTCGATCCCGCGCGGGGCTACCGCACCGGCCGCGTGCTGGCGCACGGCTTCGGGCCCGACCAGCGACAGCCTGACTACACGTTGCTGCAGGGCGACATCAGCGAAGCGTACAGCAAGAAGATGAATGCGGTGACGCGCTCGTTCATCTTTCTCAACTTACGCGACCAACGCGTTCCCGCGGCGCTCGTCGTTTTCGATCGAATCCGGAGCGCCGATCCGACGTTTTCCAAGTCGTGGCTGCTGCACACGATCGAAGAACCCCAAATCACCTCGCTCCAGGCGCAGGTTGATCGCAGCGAGCATGGCTCCGGTGGGCGACTAAACCTCGATGTTCTCCTCCCCGCCCCGGCCAACGCGGCACTCCGCAAAATTGGCGGTCCCGGCAAGGAGTTCTGGGCGCATGACAAGAATTACGCGAACGACCTCCCGCGAGGAACGCTCGATCGCACGAGCAAGGAGCCCGGCGCGTGGCGACTGGAACTTTCCCCGAAAACGACCGCGACCGAGGATCTGTTTCTCACCGTCATGCAAACCACCGATCGCCGGTCCTCCGCTCGCTGGCCCGTCAAGTCGATCGCGGCGGAAGATCGCGTGGGCTGTGTCATCGCCGGACCGGATACGTCGTGGCTGGTGTTGCTGCGAAAGGACAATGCCCGCTCTGGGAACCGCGTCCAACTCACCCTGGAGGGCAGCGCGCGGGGACACTTCCTCGTGACCGATCTCGCCGCCGGACGCTGGCGCGCCCAACGCGCGGGCGGCACCGATTCGCTCGTCATCGAGGTCAGCGCTGATTCCGGCGCCGCCTGGTTCGAAGGGGGCGCCGGCACCTGGACGCTGACACACGACAGCGGATGAACGCAGCGGCGGCCAAAGCCCCGCGCCGCGGTCAGTTACTTGACTGGAACGAACACCGCGCTGACCGCCGAGGGCACGTCGACACTTTGGCCGGTCGACGAAAGCCGGCCGGTCGCCCCATCGATACGGAATACCGTCACGTTGTCCGACTGCTGATTTTCGGCGAGCAACCACGTACCGCTCGGATCCACCGCAAAATGCCGCGGGGTCTTCCCCTGCGTTGGCTGATTCTCGACATACGTGAGCCGGCCGGTCGCCGGGTCGACCGCGTAAACAACGATCGTGTTGTGGCCGCGGTTGGAGCCGAAGAGGAATTTACCTCCGGGGTGCGCGACGACTTCGGCCGTGCTCGTGCCCTTTTGCACCGTTTCTCCCGGCGGAAGCGTTGAAATCGTCTGCACACTCGTCATCGCCCCGCGGGTGACGTCATAGCGGAACACGGTCATCGTGCAGAGCATTTCGCTGATCACGTAGACGAACTTTCCGTTGGGATGAAACGTGAGATGGCGCGGTCCGGAGCCCGGCGGCAACGCGGCCGACTCGGGCTGATTGGGAATGAGCGAGGCTTTGGCGGGGTCGAGTTTATACACGAGCACCTTGTCCAGCCCGAGGTCGGCGCAGAGGGCGAAACGATTGTCGGGGGACAGCGCAAAGCCGTGGGCGTGGGGCTCCTTTTGCCTCGTCGGATTCACGCTCGATCCGGTGTGTTGGATGAACGTCGCCGCCGGCCCGAGACGCCCGTCGGCGGACAACGGCAGCGCCGCCACGCTGCCGCCCCCGTAATTGGCGACGAGCACGCATTTGCCGTCACGGTCGACAACCAAGTGAGCGGGCCCGGGCCCGCCCACGCCCTGTTCGTTGAGGAAGGTAAGCGACCCCGTGCGCACATCGAGGGCGTAGGCGCTCACACCGCGACCCGGTGACTTCGCCGGACTGCTGCGCTCATCGATCGCGTAGAGGCCCCTCCCATTCGGATGCAGCGCGACAAAGGACGGATCGGCACACTCCGCCGCGACGACCGCCGCAGAGAGTTTTCCCGTGGCGACATCAAGTCGGGAGCGGTAGATGCCCTTGCTCTTCGGACCGGTGTAGGTGCCGAAATAGACAAAATACTCCTTGGCCACCGGAGGATTCGCTGCCGGCAGGACAGCGGAAGCAAGGACGGCCAGCAGGGCCAACGAGACGACGCGCGGGGAAAACGGGTTCATGTCCCGATGCAACGCATTCACCGCCCCGGGCTCAAGCCCGCTTCACCGCCTCGGTTTTAGAGCGGAAACCCATCGCACCAGCGACGCAGGTTCTCCCGAAAGTGTCACGTATTACGTGACACTTCCCCGTAATCTGGATACGCGGGAGGGAGCAGGCGGGCGTGGCCGGCTACTTCGCGGGAGGGGCGGAAGGCGGGGCCGCCTTCAGTCGCTCAAGCACCTCCCGCACCACCGTCGCGCTTGGGTTGGCCTTCAAGATGGCTTCAACGAGTACAATCGCTTCCGCGCTTCGCCCCATCTGCGCCAAGGCGACACTGTAATTCAGTTGCGCGTCGAGATTGCCCGGATTCGTCCGGATGACCTCCTGAAAATGAGGCATCGCTTCCGCCGCCCGCCCACTCATCGTCAGTCCGCAAGCAAGGCTGAGCCGGGCGTCGACCAGCCCCGGATTCCCTTTCACGGCGATCTCGCAGTGCGCTATCGACTCCTTCACCCGGTCGCTGCGCAACAGGAGGATTCCGAGGTTTCCCTGGGCGGACAGTAGTCCCGGCTGCAGTCGCACCGCCGCTTCGTAGGCTGCAATCGCATCGGCAATGTCACCCTTCTGCGCCGATGCGACGCCAAGGTTGTAGAAGGCATTCGCATTGCGCGGATCCAATTGGGTCGCGCGCCGGCTGTGCGCAAACGCCCCATCCACGTCACCCAGTTGTCCAAGGACCGACGAGAGGTTGACGTGCGCGTCGGAGTATTCCTCCTTGATCCGCAGCGCGGTCTCAATCTCCGTCTTTGCCTCCGCCAGCCGTCCCGCACTCAGCCAGGCAAAGCCGAGATTGTTGTGTGCCCGGGAACTGCCCGGGCGCTTCGCGACCGTATCCGTCCAGATTGAAATTTCGCTTCGGTAGGTCGCGTTCCGGGCCGACGTCAGCACCACCATCGCAAGCGAACCCGTGGCGAGGATGAATGGCGCCCTTCGGCCGACAGCCCACCGCGCCCCCAGCACCACCGCCGTGATGACCGCCGCCAGCGGGACATAGACGCGATTTTCGGAAATCGGCTGCAGGGGAATGGGAACAATGCTAGACGTCGGAGCCAGTGTGATCAGGAACCAGGCGCCGAGGTACGCCTTGCCCGAATAGAGACGGAGTGCCAGCAGCACCCAAAGACCAAACCCTGCCAGGAACAACGCACACGCGGCTTCCGCGAGGCCCGGCGTTCCCAAGTCGGTGCCATAATCAAACACCAGCGGCGACGGCCAGAGCCCGAGTGTGGCATAACCAACCACGGCCCGCGCCTCGATCAACAGGTTCGACCACACACTTAACCCGTGGCCAAATCCGACGCCGCGCCCGCTCACACCCCGCATGAGCACGGCGAGCAATAGCCACGTCGCAGCCAGCGCGGCATAGTAGAGTCCACGCCGCCGCCATAGCTCGCCCATCGTCCGGCTGACGAACACGAGGTCAAAGAGCAAAATCATCACCGGCGCCGTCACCATACCCTCCTTTGTCCCCATCCCCGCGACGCAACACCCCAAGGAGAACAGCAGCCACCGACCGGACCGCTCATCTTCAACCGCCCGGACAAATCCGTAGAGCGACAGAAAATAGAATAGGCCCATCAGCGACTCGGTTCGTTGCGAGATATACGTCACCGATTCGGTCTGCAGCGGATGCAATGTCCAGAGTCCCGCGACCATCAGGCCAAGCCACGCCGCATCACGGCCAAATTTCTCCCGCAAGACCGGCAGCAGCGGCGTCCGCCGGATCACTCCGAACAACGCGAGCCCGGCGAACAGGTGGATCGCGAAATTCACGGCGTGAAATCCCGCCAACGAATCTCCCGACACCGCGTAGTTCAGCACGAACGAAATATTCGCGACCGGGCGTCCGCCGACGCCGGTCGATTCGGACGGCGTGAACATTGACCAGAGCGGCCACACCCGGCGGATTTCCGGATTGTGGAGCACCGTCGCCCAATCGTCCAAGATCAGCGGAGCGGAAAAACTCTTCGCATACGCAATCAGGGCGGCGATTGTCAGCGCCGCCGCCGCCACGAGCACGAAAGAACGGTCGGTCCCGGATACCAGCCTCATTTCCCCGCCGGGCTCACGCCGCGGCTCTTTCATGTCGCGCGCCATGCCGCCACTTGGGACGCGAGCCTCAACTCCCGGCCGGCCAGTGCTGGCGCAATTTCGCACGGACAAACCGGACGCTCTCCGCGAGCTGATCCATGCCGTCCACGCCGTCCTCGATGCTCACCCAGCCATTGAAACCGGCGCTCCGCAGGGTGCTGAAGATCGCATCGTAATCGTTGAGCCCGCGCCCGATCGTGCCGTGGCGCAATCGTTTCACGTACCCTTCGGCCCCACCCTCCTCGCGCCGCAAGTCCTCGAGTGTGCCCTCGATCAAATAACGGTCGCTGGCGTGCATCGTGACGACCCGATTTTTCACGCGTCGCAGCAACTCCAGCGGATCGTCACCGGCAATGTAGGCGTTGCTCGGATCGTAGTTCACCCCGAACCGCGGATGATGGATGCGATCCACGAGTTCGCAAAACACGTCCATCTTCTGCGCGAATTCCGGATAACTCCAGAAATCGTCTTTGTAGTGATTTTCGATGATGAGCGTCACCCCGCAGGCCTCCGCTTCGGGCAGGCAGGCCTCGATGCTGGAAACGACGAGGTCTATCCCCTGGGCACGCGTCAGCTCAGGGCGGCGCTGGCCGGAAAGAACGCGGCAGTATTTCGCCCCGAGGGTCGCAGCCATCCGGATCCAGTTTTTTTCCTTTTCGATCTCGGCCTGCCGAAACGCCGCGTCCGGATGCGAAAAATCGGGCGAGCAACACAACATCGGGATCACCATGCCGCGGCTCTCGACCTCGCGCCGCGCCGCCGGCCAGCGGGCGGGATCGACGAGTTCGAGGAACCCACTGTAGTACTCCAGTCCGTCGAGTTGCAGCGGCGCGGCGAGGTCGATCCATTCGCGCAAGGTCATCGTGCCGTCCTTCACGAGCGCGCGCATGAAGGCCTTGGGGAAAGCGGCGAGTTGCGGCATGGGCTTATTTGGCGGCGGCCTTGTTTGGATTCCGACCGATGAGGGAATACTGTTCGAGGTCAACGACCGAGCCGCTGATGGGCCGGGACTCGTCGCCCAGCCAGTAGACCGCCGCGGAGGCGATTTCGTCCGGCATGATCAACCGACCCGACGGGGCATATTGCTCGGGAATGGTCTGCGGCCAGTCCTTCGCCATCCCGTGTTCGATCTGGTGGGCGTATTCGCGGGCGGTGAGCACCCAGCCCACGTTGAGGTGGTTGACACGCACCCGATCCGCCGCGTGGGCGTTGGCGAGATTGCGCGAAAGCGTCTGCATCGCCCCCTTCGAAAGGCTGTAGTCGAGGAGGTTGGCCTGACCGCTGTGCGCGTTGATCGAACCGATGTTGAGCACAGAGCCCTGATTGGCCTTGAGCTGGGGAAACGCCGCCTGGATCAGAAACAACGGCGCCCGCAGATTTACCGCCATCATCCGATCAAAAAACGCCGGCTCGGTCGACTGCAGGTTGCTGCGGACCACGATGGCGGCGTTGTTCACGATGCCGTCGATTTTCCCGAAGGCCTTCACCGCGGCCGCGGCAATCCGTGCGCAACTCGCGGGATCCGCGAGGTCGTCGAGATGCAGCGCCGCGCTGGCGCCGAGCTTGGCGACAACTGCCTCACCGTCAGCCCGCTCGATTCCGTGCACCAGCACCCGCGCCCCTTCGGCGACGGCGCGTTCGGCGATCGCGCAGCCGATTCCACTCGTCCCGCCCGTCACGATGATGACCTTGTCCTTGAGTCTCATGTTGGAAAATCAAACCGGCTTCAGCACGGCCTTCACGATTTCCCCGGAGTGCATCTTCTCGAACGCCTCGTGCCATGACTCCAGCGCCCACACGCCGCCGAGGATGGGGCGAACGTCGAGGCGGCCGGACGCGAGCAGCGCGAGCACGCGCTCCCAGACGGGCCAGTTGTGACTGAAACTGCCCTGCAGCGTGATGTTTTTCTGCACCAACGGATCGAGGGAGAAACCGAGCGGCTGCGGGCCCCAGCCCACCTTGCTAATCCAACCGGCGGGTCGCACCAGCTCCAGCGCGGTCTTCAACGCGGCCGACGCGCCCGCCGCGTCAATCACGCCGTCGGCGCCAAGTCCGTCGCGCTCCTTCGCCCAGGCCGAGGCGTCGCCGATAATCACGTCGCAGCCATAGGCCTTTGCCACGTTGAGTCGGGCGCGATCGCGTTCGAGGCCGACGAGTGCCACGTCCGCGCCCGCGAGCCTGGCCACCGCCGCACAGAGAATTCCAATCGGTCCCGGCCCGAGCACGATCACGCGATCGCCAGGGCGGACGCGCGCGTTGTTGATCACCGCGTTGTAGGCCACGCAGCACGGCTCGGTTAGCGCCGCGTGCTCCATCGGCAAATTGGCGGGCACGTGATGCAGGCAACGCGAGGGGACGCGCACGAACCGCGTCATCGCGCCATCCACGCCGTAGCCGAAACCACGTCGCGTCGGATCGAGATTGTAGAGTCCTTCGCGGGACAGCGGGCTGTTCACATCGATCACCGCCGCCGTTTCGCTCACCGCGCGGTCGCCCTCGTTCCAGCCTTTCACTCCGGCCCCGAGCGCCGCGATCCGGCCGCCAAACTCGTGGCCGAGCACGACCGGATAATTCACCGACCAGCTGTGTGAGCCGGTCCACTGATGCAGATCGCTGCCACACACCCCGACCGCCTCGACGGCGAGGATGACATCATCGACGCCGGGTTCCGGGCGGGAAAATTCACGTAGTTCGACACTGTGCGGAGTGGAGGAGAAATTGACGACAGCAGGGCTTTTCATCGGGAAAACTTATTTTTTGCCAACCGCCACGTCACCGTAGCCATGCACGCGATCACAGATAATCCGCAGCGTGCCCTCGAGGTTGCCGTCGGCCGTGCGAAAGGCGTCCGCATCCACCGCGAGCGGTGCGCCAATCACCACCAACGGCGCGCCGTATTCCGGTGTTCGCACCGCCTGTTCGAGCGTCAACCCCCCGACCGCCTGGACCGGCACGCGCACCGCGGCGACGACGGCACGCAAATCGTCGAGCGGGCTCGGCATGCGCCGGCCCGCGGCGGCAATGCCCCGGCGCTCGTCGTAACCGATGTGGTGAATCACAAAATCACAGCCAAGATCCTCGATCATCCGCGCGCCCGCGACCATGTCGGGGCAGCCGAGATTGTCGCCCATCACCTTCACGCCGTGGTCGCGCCCCGCCTTGACGACGCACTTCAAGGTCTCCTCGTGGGCGCGCGCCATCACGACGACGTGCGTCGCGCCGGCCTTAGCCATCATCTCCGCCTCAAGGTAGCCACCGTCCATTGTCTTGAGGTCGGCCACAATCGGCACTCCAGGAAACCGCTCACGCAGCGCCTTTACCCCGTGCAGCCCCTCGGCCAGGATGAAAGGCGTGCCGGCCTCCAGCCAGTCGACGCCGGCCCGCAGGGCGAGTTCAGCGGTGGCCAGAGCTTCGGCGCGATCAATGAGGTCCAGTGAAATTTGAACAATGGGGCGCATGGCAAAGGGGTTTTTAGGGTGAGGAACGACCCACGCTCTCGTCAACGGGCGAGCGTGGCGCTACCGCACCTGCAGGGTGTCGCCTTCAAAGGTCAGCCCAAGCGACGGCACGACCACCGCCTTGCGGGAACCTTCCTTCTTCACGGTGCCCGCGAGCCACGCGTCATAGCCGGTGGCCTTCGCCACGGCGAGGACGGCGTCGACATTTTGCGGGGCGACGTAGGCCGCGAAACCGACGCCCTGATTGAACGTCGCATACATCTCCCGTCGCTCGATCGGGCCAGCCTCCTCAAGAAATTGAAACAGCGCCGGCGCCGGACGAGGAGTGGTGATCTCGTAAACAAACGGCTCCTCGAGCCGCATCAGCTTTCGCCAGCCGTGGCCGGTCACGTGCGAGACGTAATTCAGTTTCAGCGCCCGGCGCTGGCACTCCCGGACGAACGCGACGTAGATCACCGAAGGCGCGAGCAGAGCCTCGCCGAACAACCGCGGGTCGCCATGGCCGATCGGCGTGAGATATTCCTTCGGAAGTTGGGTGGCGACGCGTCGGCAAAGCGACAGTCCGTTGGTCTGCACCCCGGAACTCGCGAGAAAAACAATCGCGTCGCCCTCACTGACATCGCCAACGATGCGCAGATGCTTCGGTGAAATTTTTCCGATGGCCGAGCCCGCAAGGACGATCGCCTCGGGCTCAACCACGCCGCCCAGCGTCGGGGTCTCGCCGCCGCCCCACACCGCTCCCGCTGCGCGGCAGCCTTCCGCAAAACCTTCGACGAGTGCGTTCGTGCGGGTCTCGTCGCTGAACCAGCCGGAGTCACCGACCGCCGCATGCATCGCCACAGAGATCGGAAGCGCGCCACATGTAATCAGGTCGTTGACCATCGTCGCCACGGTATCGATCGCGATTTCGCGATAAAAACACTTGCCCGTGGCAGCGTAGACGGCGTCGGCGACGAGATTCTTCGTGCCGAGTCCCTCTTCGACATGCGCGAGAAAGTGATCGGCGGCCTCGATGAGGTAAGCGCTCTCACCGCGAGTAGTTGCCGGTTCGGCATAGCCGTGATCCCGCAGTACGCCCGCAGTCGTCCGCGCCGCTTTCTGGCAGGCGCGTTTGAAGGCATCGAGTTGATCGTAGCGAACGCCGGATTTTTCGTAGGACAGACTCATCGGAAAGGGGTTGATGCCGGGACCGTGGCGGGCCGCCCGCGCTCCCACGGCTCGATCATTTATAGGCCCGGCCTTCGTTCTTCTCGTAGAAATTCACGTAGGCCTGGTTGACCACGCGATAACCTCCCGGGGTCGGATATTTCCCGGTGAAATACCAGTCGCCACGATGATTCGGCACCGCGGCATGCAGACTCTCGATCGTCTGGAAGATGATTTCGAACTCCCCCTTCCACTCGAGCTGCTTCGGGCGCACTAGATCGACGATTTTCTTGGAGATTTCCTCGGGCTTGAACGGCTCGTAGATCCGTCGCACATGGTTTTGCGCCCCGCCCTTTGAGACCTCGTCGCGGCAAAGCTCATAAACCTCGTCGAGCAGCTGCGACTGGCCCCGTTCGTTGATCAGCGCCACCGCGGCCTCGAAGGCGACGAATTTGCCGAGCTCAGACATGTCGATCCCGTAGCAATCCGGGTAGCGGATTTGCGGGGCGGTCGACACGATGACGATCTTCTTGGGATTCAACCGCGCGAGGATGCGAAGGATCGAGCGCCGCAGGGTCGTGCCGCGAACGATCGAGTCGTCGACGACCACGAGGTTGTCCTGCCCGGCCCGCACCGATCCGTACGTGATGTCGTAGACGTGGCTCGCGAGCTGATTACGCAGGTTTTCCTGGCCGATAAACGTGCGGATCTTGATATCCTTGCTCACGACCTTCTCGCCGCGCGGCCAGTTGCGCAGGATCAAATCGTCAAGAATCTCCTCATTCAACGTGCCCTCGCGGCACGCCTTCATGATGGCTGCCTTCACCTCGTCGCGCCGCAACGTCCGCAGCGCCGACATCAGGCCGTAAAAGGCAGTTTCCGAGGTGTTGGGGATAAAACTGAAGACCGTATTACCCCAATCGTAGTGAATCGCCTTGAGGACCGGCGCCGCCAACTGGCCGCCAAGCGCCTGGCGCTCGCGGTAGATGTCGACGTCGTTGCCCCGCGAAAAATAAATCCGCTCGAACGAGCAGGAGGAGCGAGGCAACGGGGCGGTAAACGGCGATGACGACAGGACGCCGCTCTTCTTGATCACCACGGCGTGGCCGGGCTCGACTTCACGCACCTCCTCGAGGGCGAGATCGAACACGGTCATCAAGGGCGCCCGCTCGGACGCGAACGCGACGACCTCGTCGTTCTGAAAATAGAAGCACGGCCGGATGCCCGACGGGTCGCGGACGACAAAGGCGTCGCCATTGCCGATGAGGCCTCCGAGGACGTAGCCACCGTCCCATTTTTGCGAGGCGCGGGTGATGACGCGGGTGACGTCCAGCTCTTCGCCGATGCGGCGAGACATCTCGGTCCCGGTCAGGTCGCGCTTGCGCAGAAACCGGTAGATGTCCTCGTGTTCCTCATCGAGGAAGAAGCCGATTTTCTCGAGGATCGCCTGGGTGTCGGTCGCGAAAATCGGATGCTGGCCCATCGAGATGAGCGAGCGATTGAGTTCGTCGGTGTTGGTGAGATTGAAATTGCCGCACAGGGCCAGGTTGCGCGTCGGCCACGGGCTGCGGCGGAAGTACGGATGGCAGGATGAGATGTTGTACCCGCCGCTTGTGCCATAGCGCAGGTGCCCCATGAGCAGTTCGCCGCCGAAATCGAAATGCATCTTCACCGTGTCGGTGAACTCCGGATGGATGGTGCCCTTGTCGACGTGTTCGTTGTACTGGCCGAGGAGCGTGCGGAAGATCTTGTCGAGGGGGTTGGACTTGATGTTGCGCTCCCGGAACATGAAGGGGGCGCCCGGAGGCATGTTCAGCTTCACACACGCGACGCCCGCGCCATCCTGACCACGGTTATGCTGCTTTTCCATCAGCAGGAAAAGCTTGGTGAACCCCCAGAGAGGGGTGCCGTATTTTTCCTGGTAGTAAGAGAGCGGTTTCAGGAGCCGCACCAAGGCGACCCCGCATTCGTGGTTGATGCGTTCGCTCATGCAATCCGGCGCGCGAGGCGTTGATGGTTCGTCACAACGATAAAAGACGCCGATTTCGCGGGCCGGCCGGGAATGGTCAACGGCTTTCTCGATTCTGCGCGAATTAAGACTCGACGGATGATCGTGCGGCTCCTTGACCACGCCGCGGTTGTTGGTGAGCGTTTCGGACTCTTCGACCATGCTGATCCTCCGCGGCTCGCCAGCCCTCTCCCCCTTTCGCCTGCAGAAATTGCTTCAGGATCTCGTGGCGGCCGGAGTGCCGGCCCACGCGCTCAGCGCCGAGTATGTCCATGTGGCCGAGACGAACGCTCCCCTCGGGCCCGAAGAACAGTCGGTGCTGGCTCAGCTCCTGACCTACGGCCCGCGCCGCGCCGCCACAAGCGTCAAGGGCCTCGTCCAAGTCGTGGCGCCAAGGCCGGGAACGATTTCGCCCTGGTCGTCGAAGGCGACGGACATCGCCCACATCTGTGGACTCTCCTCGGTCGTGCGCATCGAGCGGGTCATCTCTTACACCGTCGATCTCGGCGAACCGGCGTCGCGTTTCCCCCTCACTCCGCTCGATTCGGCCCAACTTCAGGCACTGCGCTCCCGGCTCCACGACCGGATGACGCAGGTAGTTTTCGGCGATCTGAACGCATGCGAAGCGTTGTTTCGCCACGAAACACCCCGCCCCATGGCCAGCGTACCCGTGCTTGCCGCCGGACGCGCCGCGCTGGTCGCCGCAAACCGCAGCCTTGGCCTGGCTCTCGCGGACGATGAGATCGACTACCTCGTGCAGGCATTCACCACGCTCGGACGCGATCCCAACGACATCGAGCTGATGATGTTTGCGCAGGCCAACTCCGAGCATTGCCGCCACAAAATTTTCAACGCCACCTGGGAAATCGACGGCACCGCCCGCGACCGATCGTTGTTCCAGATGATCAAGAACACCTATCAACTGCACAGCGACGGCATCCTTTCCGCCTACAAGGACAACGCGGCGGTGCTCACCGGCACGCGCGGCGGCCGGTTCTACGTTGATCCCAAGACCGGCGAGTACGCCGCACACGACGAGGCGATCCACGTCCTCTGCAAAGTCGAAACGCACAACCATCCGACCGCCATCTCGCCGTTCCCCGGTGCGGCCACGGGGTCCGGGGGCGAGATCCGCGACGAGGGCGCCACCGGCTGCGGCGCCAAGCCCAAGGCGGGACTCGTGGGCTTCACCGTGTCCAACTTGAAACTTCCCGGCGCGTTGCAGCCTTGGGAAAAGGAACACGGGAAACCCGGCCGGATCGTTTCCGCCCTCGACATCATGATCGAGGGGCCGCTCGGCGGCGCCGCCTTCAACAACGAATTCGGCCGGCCCGCGATCAACGGTTATTTCCGCACGTTTGAGGCCAAGGTACCCGGCGCCGAAGGCCCGGAACTCCGCGGCTACCACAAGCCGATCATGCTCGCCGGCGGCCTGGGCAACATCCAGGAGGGCCACATCCAGAAGGGCACGATCAACCCCGGCGACCATCTCGTCGTGCTTGGTGGCCCGGCGATGCTCATCGGTCTCGGCGGCGGTGCGGCGAGTTCGATGGCCAGCGGTTCCGGCAACGAGGATCTCGATTTCGCCAGCGTGCAGCGCGACAACGCCGAGATGGAGCGCCGTTGCCAGGAGGTGATCGACCGCTGCTGGGCCCTCGGCGCGGAAAACCCCATCGCGTTCATCCATGACGTCGGCGCCGGCGGTCTCTCCAACGCACTGCCGGAACTCGTCAACGACGGTGGCCGCGGCGGCCGTTTCAACCTCCGCCGCGTGCCCAACGACGAGCCAGGCATGAGCCCGCTGGAGATTTGGTGCAACGAGTCACAGGAACGCTATGTCCTCGCCGTGCCCGCCGATCGCATCGCGACGTTCCAGGCGCTCTGCGAACGCGAGCGTTGTCCGTTCGCCATCGTCGGCGACGCCACGGTCGAAAAACGCCTCGTCGTCGACGATCCGCATTTCAAAAACACGCCGATCGACATGCCGCTCGAGGTGCTGCTCGGCAAGCCGCCGCGCATGCACCGGAAGGAATCATCCCGGAAACGCCCGCTGCATCCGCTTGATCTCAGCATGTTGCGGACCGCGGCCGCGGGCCGAAAGCCGGATGACAGCGTCGTGGGGACGTCCATCGCCATCGATCGCGCGGCGCTCGCCGAGGCGGTCCATCGCGTGCTCTCGCATCCGACCGTCGCCGACAAGACGTTTCTGATCTCGATCGGTGATCGCACGGTCGGCGGACTCATCGCCCGCGATCAAATGGTCGGCCCGTGGCAGGTTCCCGTTGCGGACTGCGCCGTCACGGCCGCGGCGTTTGATGTCACCACGGGCGAAGCCATGGCGATGGGCGAACGCACCCCCGTCGCCGTGAACAACGCCGCCGCCTCGGCCCGCCTCGCCGTCGGTGAAGCGCTCACCAACCTCGCGGCGGCACAGGTCGGAGCGATTGGGAAGGTGAACCTTTCCGCCAACTGGATGGCCGCGCCCGCCATCCCGGGTGACGGCGCCGATCTGTTCGCCGCGGTTCACGCCGTCGGCATGGAACTTTGTCCGGCACTCGGCATCACCATTCCGGTCGGCAAGGACTCGATGAGCATGAGCACCGGCTGGCACGATGCGGCCTCCGGGGAAAACCGCCGGATCACCGCACCGGTTTCACTGATCGTCTCGGCGTTTGCCGCCGTGACCGACATCCGCCTTTCGCTCACGCCGCAACTCGCCCGGGTCGATGACTCGCTTCTCCTCCTGATCGATCTCGGCCGCGGCAAGAACCGCCTCGGCGGTTCGATTTTGGCCCAGGTGGTGTCGCAGATGGGCGAAACCACGCCCGACGTCGACAACGCCACCGATCTGAAGAATTTCTGGAACGTCATCCAACAGCTCGGCCGGGAGAAAAAAATCCTCGCGTATCACGATCGGTCCGACGGCGGTCTGCTTGCCACGGCCGTCGAAATGGGGTTCGCCGGACACACCGGCGTCGATCTGGAGATACCCGCCGGCCATGATCCCTATTCCGTTCTCTTCAACGAGGAACTCGGCGCCGTCATCCAGATCCTCGAAACAGACCTCGACGAGGTCTCGCTCGCGTTGCGCCAGCATGGCTTCAAGGCGTGCACCACGCGCATCGGCACCCTCAACCGTACCCACGCGTTTCGCGTCAACCGCGGAGGCAAAGTGCTGTTCGAGGAGAACCTCTTCGCCCTGCGCGCGCTCTGGTCGGATGTCACTCGGCGGATTGCCGCGCTGCGCGACAACCCGGCGTGCGCGGAATCGGAGTTCCAGCTGAAGCTCGATCCGACGAATCCCGGAATCACGCCGAAGGTCACGTTCCCGATGGACGCCGCCTCCGCCCCAGCCCCGCTGGTCGGTTTGCGCCCCCCCATCGCAATTCTCCGCGAGCAGGGCGTGAACGGACAGGTGGAGATGGCGGCCGCCTTCACCCGCGCCGGCTTCCGGGCGATCGACGTGCACATGACCGACATCCTCGCTGGAAGGATCTCGCTACGGGATTTCCGGGGTCTTGTGGCCTGCGGCGGATTTAGCTACGGCGACGTCCTCGGCGCCGGCGAAGGTTGGGCGAAGAGCGTGCTCTTCAACGCCCGCGCGCGCGCCGAGTTCACCGCGTTCTTTGCGCAGGAGGATACGTTTGCCCTGGGGGTGTGCAACGGTTGCCAGATGATGAGCAACCTCCACTCGATCATCCCGGGTTCAGATCACTGGCCCCGGTTCGTGCAGAACCAGTCCGAACGCTACGAGGGCCGGTTTGTCTCCCTGAAAATCGAGCGCAGCCCGAGCATCCTCTTTGCCGGCATGGAAGGCTCCGTGCTGCCCGTCGCCGTCGCCCATGGCGAGGGTTACGCCGAATTTGCCGACGCGATCGCTGCCCGACGCTGCAGCGAATCCGGACTCGTTGCCGCCCGCTTCGTCGACAACCACCACCGCGTTACCGAACAGTATCCGCTCAATCCGAACGGCTCGCCGCATGGCATGACTGCCCTCACCACCACGACCGGACGGGTCACGATCATGATGCCTCATCCCGAACGGGTCTTCCGTTCCGTCGCGATGAGTTGGGCGCCTCCCTCGTGGGGAGAGGACAGCCCCTGGATGAAGCTCTTCCGCAACGCGCGAGATTGGGTCGGATAACCGACATCGTCCGGGAGCAGGTGCGAGGCCTTTTCCCGGATCAGAAAAACGCAGTTTGCCTGCGATAAAGATAGCAGCGCCCCGTCGGATCCCTTTACTGGGGCTCGTCCATGCGCCGACTCTTCTCGAATTACGCCCGCCGACTGGACGAGACCTATCGTGATCGGGCGTATTTTATCGGGGTCAAGGCACGGTTGCTGGCAATTTTCAATCTACTGCTGATCGTCTTCATCCCGATCAACCTCGGAAAACTTCTGTGGGTGCAACCGCCCGAAATTCCGACCCGCGTCGGGATTAATCTGGTGATGATGTTGGCGGGCATTTTTTCGCTCCGGCTGCTGTTCAAGGGGAAGATTGAGATGGCGGGAAGTGGGCTGGCGATCGCGCTGATCGTGCCGGTCCACGCGCTCGCGTTCCTTTCCCGCAGCTACCAGCAGCCTTTGAGCGTGGGCATCCAGGTGTTCGTCTACGATCTAGTCTTCCTGCTCCTGGCGGTCGTGTTTGCGTCGCGCCGCGTCGCCTTCTTCCTCCTCGCCGTCATCGTCGGTGGCAACGTCGCCTTCCACGAGCTTGCGCTGGGCGATCTGCCGATTGCCGGTTCGCTCGACTTTGCCGCATCCACGCTGCTGCGGGACGGACTGATCGCGATGTGTTTCGTTTTCCTGCTCGCGGTCACTCTCGTGCACATGATCGAGACGGCCCATCGCCGCAGCGAGGAGTCGCTCCGTCAGACCCGAATCATGAACGAGAATCTCGGACAGCTCGTCTCCGAGCGCACCCGGGATCTTGAGGCGGCCACGCGCCGCGCCACGGAGGCCTCACGGGCCAAGAGCGAGTTTCTCGCCAACATGAGTCACGAGATTCGCACTCCGCTCAACGGCATTATCGCCTCGTCGGACCTTTTGCTGCGGCGCCCCGATCTTCCACCGGACGCCGGAGAGCACGTGCGGCTCGTCTCGGAGTCGGGCGACCTGCTCCTGAAACTGCTCAGCGACATTCTGGATTTGTCCAAAATCGAGGCGGGACAGCTCGGCCTCGAAAAACATACGTTCGATCTTTCCGCACTGGTGGCCGACACCGTCGCGCTCGTCGCGTCCAAGGCGATCGCGGGCGACGTGTTTCTGGAATATTCCGTCGCACCGGACATTTCAAAACACCTTGAGGGTGACAGTTATCGACTGAGGCAGGTGCTGCTGAATCTTCTATCGAACGCCGTGAAATTCACCCCGCGCGGCGGCCGCGTGCGGGCAATAGTCACGACGTCACCCGTCACCTCTGAGATCCGATTCGAGGTGCACGACACCGGCATCGGCATGGATGCGGCGGCCCTGGGTCGGATTTTCGAACGCTTCACCCAGGCCGATTCGTCCACCACGCGGCGTTTCGGTGGCTCGGGTCTCGGGCTCGCGATCAGCGCCCACCTCGTCGGTCTCATGGGCGGAAAGCTGGCGGTCGAGAGCCAGACGAACCGGGGCTCGATGTTTCATTTTTCCATCCCGCTCCGCGCCGTCAGCGTTGCCGCGATTGCACCGACCGCCGCCGCCGAGCCGGAATCGGCCCTCAATCTTCGCGTCCTGGTGGTGGAGGACAATGCCGTGAATCAAAAGATCATCGCCTCCCAACTCACTCGTCTCGGCTGTCATTTTACCCTGGCTGGAGACGGCGAAGTCGCGCTGACGGCGTTGCAGCAGGAACCTCTCCCCGAAGTAATCCTGATGGATTGTCACATGCCCAACCTCGACGGTTGGGAAACCTCGCGACGCATCCGCGGCTGGGTAGATGAAACCGATCCGATCCGAAAACGAGTGTCCGCTCTCCCGATCATTGCCCTGACCGCCGCCGCTCTTCCCGAGGAACGGGCGAAATGCCAGGAAGCCGGGATGGATCGGTTTCTTTCCAAGCCAGTGAAGCTGGGTGAACTCCAGCGGATGCTGCTGCCGTTTGTGCGCCCCGAGGATAAATCGTGATCCGAACCACCCGGCGCCGCACTCTGGAATTGCGCTGGGCGCCATCGCCGGCGAGAACGTGACTCTGGGTTCGCGGTAAACTCTTCCGCAAGAAGCGCACCGCCGACCTCAATCCCCGATCGACCGTCCACTTCTACTCCATGAATCCCCTCGTTACGCGTCGTACGTTTCTCAAAACCACCACCGCCGCCAGCGCGCTCGCGTTTCCCGCGGTCATGCGGTCCCAGCCGGCCGGCACGCCATCGCCCAACAACCGGCTGAATGTCGCCATCATCGGCGCCGGCGGTCGCGGCAGCGCGGCAGTCACCGGCCTGATCAATGAAAACATCGTCGCGATCTGTGACGTCGACCAGGAAAGGGCCGACGCCTCACTGAAGTCGATCGCCGGCAAGTTTCCTGAGGAGGGAAAACAGCTCTCGACCGCGGCGCGCTTCAACGACTATCGGAAGATGTTCGACAAGCTCGGCAACCAGATCGACGCCGTGACGGTGTCCGTGCCCGACCACTCACATTTCCCCGCGGCGATGACCGCAATGGGCCATGGCAAGCACGTCTACGTCGAAAAGCCGCTCGCCCACACCGTCTGGGAAACCCGCGAACTCACCCGGATGGCCCGCGAGAAAAAGGTCATCACCCAAATGGGAAACCAGGGGCACACGCATGACGGCACGCGACTGCTCCGCGAATGGGTACAGGCGGGCGTCCTCGGCGAGGTCCGCGAGGTCGTGAGCTGGACCAACCGGCCGTTCTTTCCGCCGTGGCGCGAGCCCGTCGGTTCGTTCAAGGCTCCCGATCACTCCAAGTTCGTGCCGGTCGTGCCGAAGACCCTCAATTGGGACGCCTGGCTCAGCGTGGCGTCCAACCGTCCGTACGACCCGGCCTACGCCCCGTGGAAATGGCGCGGTTGGTGGGATTTCGGCACCGGAGCGTTCGGCGACGTCGCGTGTCACATCATGGACGGCGCCTATTGGGCGCTCGATCTCGGCGCGCCGACGGCGGTCGAAGCGATGTCAACCGGCGCGACCAAACTCGCCACGCCGGTGGCCTCGGTGGTGACAAATTATTTCCCGGCCCGCGGCAAAATGCCCCCGGTCAAATACACCTGGTCGGATGGCAGTCTGATGCCCCCGCTACCCGCCGACCTCGAATTCGGTCGGGACCTGCCAGAGGAGGCCGGCACATTGCTCTTCGGCAGCAAGGCCACGGTCCTTTGCAGCTTCTACTATGAAACCGTGCGGATCATCCCGGAGGTGAAAATGCAGGCGATGGCATCGAGCCTTCCGCCGAAGACGATTCCCCGGGTCAAGGACGGCCCGTTCGCCGAATGGGCGCTGGGCTGCAAGGGTGGCCCAAAGCCGGGATCGAATTTCGAGTACTCCGGCCCGTTCACCGAGGCGGTGCTGCTCGCAAACGTCGCGATCCGTTCGCGCCGGCGGATCGAGTGGGACTCCGCCGCGATGAAGGTGACGAATGTCCCGGATGCGAATCAGTTCGTGACGAAGGAATACCGGCCGGGCTGGATGTAATCGCGCGAGCCAGAACGCGAGTGACTGCGCCGATCGGCGGGCCGCACCCAAGAGGTTCGGCCCGCACTCGGGTCGGTTGGAATCAGAATCGGCCGTTGACGCCGACCGTGATCGTCGTGCCCGGGTAGTTGTAGTACTCCATCTGGCTCGGAATTCCACGGTAGCGTTTCTGTGGGACGTTGGTCAGATTATCGATGTCGAGCGTGAGATTGACCGATGGGCGCACCTGATAGGAGAAGCCCAGGTTGATCAGGTTGCGCTTAACGCGATAAAGATAACGGCTCGGATTACCCGCCGCGTACGTCTGGAGAAAGGTGCTCGCGTAATTCGCCAGCACGCGGGTGCTGAAGCTGCGGTAGCGCCACGAGAGACTGGCGTTCGCAGTCCGGGGTACGAAGCCCGCCACCTCCCCGTTGCCGAGCGACGTCGCACCGCCGAAATTGCCGTGCGTGTTGAGCACGGTGTAGTTGACCCAGCCGCTCAATCCCTTGAGCAGGCCGGGCAGGAAGGTGAATTGCTGTTGGTAGCTCAACTCCCAGCCCTGCACAATCGCCGTGCCGGCATTCGCCGTGGTCAGCAACGAGAACCCCGGATATTCACCGTTAAAACCGTTGCCCGTGCCCGTGCCGATCGTCCCCTGGTTGATGCCGCTCACGATATAGTCCTTAATCGTCTTGTGAAACCAGCCGGCCGAAAGCGATCCGGCGGGTTCGAAATAATACTCGATCGCCGCATCCCAATTCTTGGCCGTCTGCGGCAGCAGCGCCGGATTGTTGATCGTCAGCGTCTGGTTGGCTTCGCTGGGCGTCTCGCCGGGGGTGAGATTGCCAAATCCGGGCCGACCGAAACTCGTCGACCAACTGAGCCGCGTCTTTAAGTTCTGGGTCACATCATGGGTCAGGTGGATGCTGGGAAAGGCCTTGGTGTAGCTGCCACTGACCTCGCGTTGGTTGTCAGCATAATCCCGCTTGGCCGACCCGACCGGGTCCGCCAGTTGCTGCGCCGCCGTGCTGAGAACACGGGCACGCACCCAGCCGTTGCTCTCATTGCCGGTTTCTTCGATCCGAACGCCACCGAGGAACCCGGTCCGGCTCAACCAGCCGTCGTGCCCGAATTTTCCCTGGGCCATCAGATAGCCGGCCTTGACGGTTTCCGTCGTCGTGCTGTTGCCGTTGTACTTGTTCGACTCCCGGAAATAGAGGTCCTCGCGCCAGATTGTCGGGTCGATGACTTCGCGCGCCCGGATAAAGTTTGACGCCTCCCATTCCGGCAGCCGCCGGCCGGTCTTCACCTGATCCATCATCAGGATTGACGGATCCACCGGGAGCGGGCCGGTGCCGGTGTAGTTCCAACGGCGTGACGTTCCGCCCAGACCCACGACTTGTTCGCGCCAGGCCACGCCGGCCTTGGCGAAAATCGGCGCCGTCACCGGCAACGTGTAACGCACGTCCGCACGGGATTCCGTCACCTCGTGCCGCTGCGTGTTATTGGCGTTGGTCAGTCCGTTGGCCGGCGGCCGGTAATTCGCCGGATTCGTGAAATCCGGTCCCTCGGTCTGGATGAATTTCGGAAACAGATCCGACTGGGTGCGATCGAGGATCCAGCCGATGCCCGTAAGCCGGTTGATCAGCACGCCGCCCTCACCGTTGCCAATGTTGATGTGCGTCTGCGTGTACCGCACGTTGTACTCCAGCTGCCATGGCCCCCAATTGTGCTCCGCCCCGAGGTCGGCCCGGCGCAGCCGGTTGAAGAAGTTGTTGGGCCCCGTCATCGTGATGTCGATGGTCGAGCCCGGCGCGGCCCGTACCTGCGTGATCCGATCGGTGTAGCCCGGGAGGATGCCCGCGGTGCCCGTGGTGCCGATCGCCTGGGTTGTGAAGGCGCGGGTGTCGTACTGCCGGCGGAACACCTCAGAATGGTCAATGTACGCGGCGAGGAAACTGAGCTTGGTGTTGGGTGACAGCCGGTAGTCGACCTTGGTGTTCACGTTCTTCTGCCGGCGGTGATTGTAGACATCACCCGTGCGATAGTCCCACAGATAGGCGGGCTGGGTGGCCGTAGTCTGGAAATCGCGCTGGGAGGTAAACCACCCGAGCGCCGTCTCGCTGTCGAAAATATTCACCACCACCCCGAGGTTCCGGCTGCCCCCGAACGCGTCAAAGACCTCCTGATACGAGAAGTTGGCGAGCCCGTGGGTGCGGCTCTTTTCCCGGAGCGGAATCTGCTGCGTGAACGACGGCGCAATCCGCGCGGAAAACGTGTACGTAATCCGGCGCTTCTCCCGCATGCTCAACGGCGATCGGCTCTTGAAGTTGATCATCCCGCCGAGCGAATCGGCGCTCTTGTCGGGCGTCTGGCCTTTGATGAGTTCCACCTGCTCGAACATCGCGCCGCTGACGTTATTGACGAAAATTCCGCGTCCTGAGGCCCCCTGTCCGGTGAGCATGGCACCGTCCATGGTCACGGTGGTCAGTCCCGGCGCCATCCCGCGCACGGTGAAGCCGGACAAATTTCCGCCAGCGTCGAGGTTGCCATAGATGCCCGGCAACCGGATCGCCACCTCACCGGCGTTCATGTTGGGCAGGTTCCCGAACGAGTCGGTCGCCGCGATGTTTTTTAGATTGGTCGCGTTGCGCTGCGCGGTGATGGCGGAGGCGCCGCCCTCGCGCTCTCCGACGACCTTGAACTGATCCATCTTGTAGATCGCAGTCGTAAGATCGAAATTCCGCGTCACCATTCGCCCGGCCTCGACCGTCACTTGGGCGCGTGCCGAATCCAGTCCCGTGTAGGCTACCACCACTTCGTAGGTGCCCGCAGGCAGTGGCGGCAGCACGTAGCGACCGGTGTTGTCCGACAGCGCCTCCACGCCGAGCGAGGGCACACTCACCCGCGCACCCTCCAGGAGATTGCCAGTGGCGACGTTGCTGATGTTTCCGCTCAGGATGGCGCTGGAATCGGCCGCGCGTAGGGCGGCGAGGAGCGCAAAGGCGCAGAGGAGCCACACGCCGAAGAACCGGCGGTAGCGGGAGATTGCGGGGGGATTTTCGAGTTGCATGGTCAGTTGGTCAAAAACGTCCATTCACCCCGACCGTGACGGTCGAGGAGGTCATACTGGTGCTTTGCATCTGGTCAGGGATGCCACGGTAACGTCTCTGGGGTTCGTTGAAGAGATTGTCGATATCGCAGGTAAGGCTGACGGCTGGACGAATCTGGTAGCCGAAGCCGAGCGTCGTGATCGTACGTTTGAACCGGTAAAGATTCCGGCCGAGGCTCGCCGCCGAATAGGTCTGCAAATACGGGCCGGTAAAATTAACCAGCGCCCGCACGCTGAAGCCGCGATGCCGCCACGAGACGCTCGTGTTGGCGGTACGAGGGATGAAGCCCGCAACCTGCCCGGTGGTGAGATTGGCGTTGCCACCAAAATTTCCGTGGGTGTCGAGCAGCGTGTAGTTCGCCGAGAACGCCAAGCCGCGCAGGAGGCCCGGGAGAAACGTGAACTGCTGCTGATAGCTCAGCTCCCAGCCCTGCACGTAGGCGGTGCCAGCATTGGCGGAGCTCAGCAGGTTGAAGCCGCTGAACTCTCCGTTGTAGCCATTGTCCGCGCCGCTGGCGATCGTGCCGCCGTTGATGCCGGTGACGATGTAGTCCTTGATCGTCTTGTGAAACCAGCCAACCGACAGGTTGCCCACAGGCTCGAAGTAATAGTCGAGCGACGCGTCCCAATTGGAGGCCGTCTGGGGCAGGAGACTCGGGTTGTTGGTGGTGAGCGTCCGGTTGGCCTCGTTGACCGTCTCGTTGGGCAGGAGGTTGGTCAGCGCCGGACGACCGAAACTCGTCGACCAACTGAGCCGGGCCTTGAGGTTGGGCGTGAGGTCGTGAGTCAGATGCGCGCTCGGAAATGATTTCGTGTAGCCGCCACTGCGTTCGCGCCGGTTCCCCGCATAGTCGCGTTGGGCCGCCCCGACCGGATCAGCCGCCTGCTGCGCCGCCGTGCTGGCCACTCGCGCTCGCACCCATCCCCAACTCTCCGTTTCGGTTTTTTCCCGACGCACGCCGGTGAGAAATCCAGTCTGCCCCACCCGCCCCTGAAACATCGCGTAGCCCGCGGTGATGAACTCGGACACGCCGCGTGTACCGGTGAACCGGGACTGTTCCCGGAAATAGACATCCTCCGACCAGAGCGCCGGGTTGATCGGATTGCGCTCCCGGATGAAGGCGGCCGATTCCCACCGCGGCAGATTCAGTCCAGTCTTGTGCGCATCGAGGGTGAGAATCGTGGGATCGTTGGGCAGCGCCGCCGTCCCAACGTAACTCCAGCGCCTGCCCGCATTGGTGTCGTCGGCCGCCTGATCGCGCAGCTTGAATCCCGCCTTGAAGAAGAGCGGAAACTTCGTCGCAAACGTGTACCGGGCATCCCCGCCCAGTTCCCCGACTCCGTTGTCATTGCCGACATTCGCATTGGTGAATCCGCCCGCCGTCGGGCGATAATTCGCCGGGTTGGTGATGTCGGGCCCGGCGGTCTGGATGAGCCGCGGATAGAGATCGGACTGGGTGCGGTCGAGAATCCAGCCGACATTGGAGACGCGTTGCACGAGCGTGCCTGACTCGCCGCCGTTGCCGGAATTGATGTGGGTCTGGCTGTAGCGCGCGCTGTATTCGAGTTGCAGCGGGCCGAATTCATGTTCGGCGCCCACGTCGACATGCCGTAGCCGGTTCCACGTGGTCACCATGCCGGCGGTGATTTCGACGACCGAACCCGCGGTCTGCCGTACCTGCGTGATGCGGTCCGTATAGCCTGGCAGGATACCCGCAGTCCCGGTGGTGCCGACCGTCTGCGCGGTGAACGCCCGCAATTCCAGCGTGCGCCGGTCGGTCACGTTGGTGTCGTTGTAGATCCCGTTGAATTTCAACTTCGTCGCGGACGACAGCCGGTAGTCGATCTTGAGGTTGATGCTGGCCTGCTTGCGGTTCGCGTAGAAATCCGTCGTGCGATAGTCCCAGAGGTACGCGGGCGTCCGCGTGGTGTTCTCGAAGTCCCGCGTGGTGTTGAAATACGTGACGATGTTTTCGCTGTAGAAGAGATTGAGGGAGACGCCGAGGTTGCGCTCGCCGCCAAAGGCATCAAAGACCTCCTGGTGCGCGAGGTTGAGCACGGGGTGGAGACGATGTGCCTCGCGCATCGGGATCTGCTCGGTGAATGAGGGCGCCAGCCGCCCGCCAAACGTGTAGGTCGTGCGGCGTTTTTCCTTCAGGTTGAGCGGGGAGCGGCTCTTGAGGTTGATCGTGCCGCCAAGGGAGTCGGCGCCCTTGTCCGGCGTGTGTCCCTTGATCAGTTCCAATTGCTCCAGCATCGAGCTGCTGAAATTGTTGATCATCGTGTTGCGCGCCATGCCGCCCTGCCCCGTCAGCTGTCCGCCATCAAGGGTGATGGTATTGAGCCCGGTGCCCATTCCCCGAATGGTGAAACCCGTGTACGTGCCACCGTCGTCAGGATTACCCGCGATGCCCGGGAGGCGGATGGCGACTTCCGCGGCGTTCAAATTGGGCAGATTGCCGAACGAGTCCGTCGCGACGACGTTGCGCAGGTTGTCGGAATTGCGCTGCGCGGTGATCGCCGCCGCGCCGCCCTCGCGTTCGCCGGTGACCTTGAATTCCTGGAGCCGGTAGATTCCCGTCGTGAGATCAAAGTTGCGCGTGGCGCGTTGCCCGGCCGCCACAGTGACCGAACTGCGCTGCGCATCGAGGCCCGTGTAGGTCGCAACAACCTCGTGCGTTCCCGCCGACACTCCGTTCACTACAAAACGGCCCGTTTCGTCGGTGAACGTCGCGAGCCCAAGCCCAGGCAATTCGATCCGCGCGCCCTCGAGGAGATTGCCGGTCGCGGTGTTGCTCACCGTGCCAGTAATGACTCCTCCGCCCTCCACGGCCGCGGCAGCCATAAACGCCCCGCCAAGGAGCGCGGGCAAGGCGAGGCGGCGCAGGAGACGACCGAGACGGAGAACGCAATAAACGGCCGCAGAAGTCATGACAGGGGTATTCGATGGGGTTGCAATTGCGCCGCACGGTCTGTCGACGGCGCCGCGACGACTCTGAGCGTTCGCCGATCCTGAACAAGAAATTTTCCATCACCGCCCCTCTCGCTGCCGGAGATCGCAGCGGCTCTTCACGCGCCGTGCGGCGTATCGGCGATCTGTTTGAGTGCGCGTTTCGCCAGCGCGCCAAGGATGACACACACGACCACCGTCGCCACAATTCCTGCCACCACGACCCACGTTTCCGACTTCATCTTAAACTGCAATTGTTCGAGGCCGGCTGCGGTAAAGGTGGCGAGCGCCGTGCGGGGGGCGATTCCGACAAGGGTTCCGAGGGTATAATCGATCAATGGCACCTTGGCTGCCGCCAGGACGAAATTGGCGAGCGCAAACGGCGAGGTGGGCGGCACGCGAAGCAAAGTCACCACCGCAAAGGTGCGCGCGGATTTCTGGCCCAATAGGGCGCGATGAATCACATTCCAACTCGGGCGCTCCCGGATGACCTCAAGCACGCGGTCCTGACAAATCCAACGGCCAAGCGCATAGGCGATCACCGACGCCGCCGTGATCGTGACCATTGCGAGTGGCCAACCCACCGCAAAACCGAACGCCCATCCGGCAAGAATCGCGCACGAATAGGTCGGAATAAACGACAGCCCCATCAGCACGCCTGCCACCAGGAAATAAATCAACCACCCTTCCTGCCCATGAACCCGCAGCCACGGACCGAGACGGGTGAGAAACGCCAGCAGGATGAATCCGCCCAGCGGCGGCCAAAACGACAGGACGATGCCGACCGGACCCGCCGCGCCGAGGCGCTTCATCATACTTAGTGGGGGCACTGGGGATTCGGTCGTCGCCATGTTTTCGCCAGACTCGATACGCCGCCCCGAAACCGCCACCAAAAAACAATACGTCCCCGCGTCTCGCGGGATCCCACGCTCCCGCCCCGTTACCGCCCCGCCTGGCGCAGCAACCACTCCTTGCGATCCGGTGGCAACGGCGTCGTCAGGAGCCAGGCCGCCGCTGCGTCGGGATCGATCAAGAGCCATCGTCGCGCCGCCTGTTCCACCATGTCGTCGCTGCGATCCGAACGCGGCAGCGTCCGCAGCCAATCGGCGGCAGCCGCGGGCGCCCCGAGCAGCAATCCTTCCAGATAGATTTCCATCGCCCGTTCGCGGGTCGCGCCCCCGGGCAGCGTCGTGAGCCATTGGCCCATCGCGCCGGAATCGAACCCGCCGCGCTGCCGCACGTATTCCAGAATCGCCTCGTCCCGCGACAGTCCCGCCCCCTGCAGCGCCCGCCATGCCGCAAACTCGGTCGAACTCGCCTCCTCCGGCGCGATCGAACCGCCGAGTCCGCGCGGACCCGAATTGCGAATCGTCGGAACGCTCACCGGCCGCCGCGATACCGGGAGGCCCAGTCCGGTTTCCGCACCGGCAAACGCCGCCTCCCGCGATTCCCCCGCTGGCAACTTTCGCGCCCACGCCATCGCCGCCCGCGCGTCCGTGGCAACCCACGTCTGGGCAATCGCACCGATTAACAACCACCGGTTCCGGCCGCCCGGCAACGTCTCGGCGAGCGCAATCGCCCGCTCCGGGCTTGTCTGCGCAATCTCAAACCCCATCGCGGACGTCAGGCGCTGCCGCAGCGGATCATCAGGGCGCCCGCGCAGCCACGCCACCGCATGCAGCTCGTCGCGCCGCGCCCAGCTCGCCGCGGCGAAGCCAAGCGTATCGTCTCGCGCGGCCCCCGCGGGCAACGCCCCGATTTTCCCCACCGCCCCCTCGGGATCCGCGACGACCAGTTCGCCAGCCACCGTCCGCCGCACAACACCCGCCGGAGGTGTATCCGGCATCCCCACCGCCCAGGCCAGGGCACCGGCAGGTTCCGATTTGGCCAGGGCGCGCGCCGCAATCTCGATCGCCCCCGACGGCACGCCGTTCTCCGGCAGGGCGATCGCAAATTCGGCCGCCAACCGCGGATCGCCCTCGGCCAGTTGCGTCACGACGAGTGCCTGCACCCGCAGGCGTTGTGACGACTCCCGAATTTCTCCAAGTTTCCGTAAAGCCCCGGAGAAATCGTTTTGCCGGGCCGGCGGGAGGATGGCCGCGGCGTAGAGTTCGTCGGTCAAAGCCACCCGCGGTGGTGGCTCCGGCGGTGGTTGCACGGTGGGCATCACCGGCTTTCGCAGCGCCGTCGCCTCAAAATCAGGGTCGAGTGTGACACAGCCCGCTACGAGCACCACCACTCCCGCCAACGTCGCGTACCGGAGCACGCGGGAGGGGAGTTGCGGGAACCGGGACGGCATGCCCGCCATCAAATGCACGGGACACCCCAGCGCAACCGATCCCGGCACGATTTTGCCGCAACGGCGCGTTGATTTCCGCCCGGAGCTGATCGAGTCTCTCGCCGCCCCACCCCGCTTTCCCACTCCTGGATGAACGTCCCCAGCCCACTCCTGTCCGGATTCCGCGCCGTCCGCGCCCGACGAGCGCAACTGATCGCGGCGGCGCTGCTGGTGTTTGTGAACATCCTCGTAGTCCGAGCCCAAGACCCGCACCGGCATTCCGGAGCCCTCGAGGTGCTGGAAGCTCAGTGCGTCAAATGCCACGGTGGCGAAAAGACCAAGGCGGGACTCGATCTGACAACCCGCGAAAACCTCCTGCGCGGCGGCGAGAGCGGCCCGGCCATCGATGCGACTCGTCCGGAGGCGAGCCTGCTTTACCGCATGGTGACACACGAGGAGGAGCCGGGCATGCCACACAAGGAGGACAAATTGCCCGCCGCCTCCATCGCGGAAATCGGCCGGTGGATCCGCGCCGGGACGCCCTATTCGCGCCCGCTGCGCCAGACCGCCCCTGCTGCCACCGCGCCCAAAGCCGCCTTCGCCATCACCGATGCCGATCGAGCCCATTGGGCGTTTCAACCGCTGCAGCGCCCGGCGCTGCCGGCCGTCCAAAACCGCGAATGGGGCAAGAATCCCATCGATGCGTTCATCCTCTCCGCACTGGAGGCCAAGGGCGTCAAACCGTCTGCTCCCGCCAGCCGCGAAACGCTCATACGGCGCGTCACGCTCGACCTGGTCGGCCTGCCGCCCACGCCGGCGGAAATCGACGCCTTTGTCCGCGATCCGGCGCCCACCGCCTACGAGGCGCTCATCGAGCGCCTGCTGGCGTCGCCGCACTATGGCGAGCGTTGGGGGCGCCACTGGCTGGACCTTGCCCGCTTCGCCGAGACCGACGGCTTCGAGCACGACGCCGTGCGGCCGCACGCCTGGCGCTACCGCGACTATGTGGTCCGCGCCTTCAACGCCGACAAACCCTACGACCGCTTTATCCGCGAACAACTCGCCGGCGACGAACTGTATCCCCACGAGCCGGACGCCCTGATTGCGACCGCGTTCAATCTCCTCGGTCCCGACATGGTCGATTCCGCCGACCAAATCCAGCGCCGGCGCAACACCCTCAACGACATGACCGACACGGCGGCGCTGGCGTTTCTCGGCCTGACGATGGGCTGCGCGCGCTGCCACGACCACAAATTCGAGCCGATCGCGCAGCGGGATTACTACAGCCTGCAGGCGTTCTTCGCCTCCGCCAAATTCCGCTCCGACCTGGCCGTGCCGACCGCCCGCGAACGCACCGACCACCAGGCCGCCCTGGCCGTCTACAACGAACAGACGAAGGAGCTGCAGGCCAAAATCACCGCGCTCGAGGCGCCGTATCGGAAGCAGCTGTACGCCCGAAAGCTCGCCAAGCTCTCGCCCGAGGCGCAGTCCGCGCACCGGACGCCCCAGGACCAGCGGACGACCGAGCAGGAAAACCAGGTGCAGGAGACGGCGGAGATGGTGCAAATCACCGCCAAGGAACTCGTCGCCGCGATGAAGAAGGCCGACCGCGAGGCTCACCAGCAGCTGCTGGAGGAACTGAAGCCGTTTCCCAAACCACCCCCGCTGGCCGCGACGCTCGCCCTCCAGAATGGGCCACCGGTCAAGACCCACGTGCTCTACCGCGGCGACTACAACCAGCCGGCCGACGAGGTGACACCGGGGTTTCCGGAGGTCCTGTGCCGGAAGGGCGTGTCCCCGGCCCCCACTCCAGCGGCGGCCCAGTCCGCTCGCGCTCCGCTCGCCCACTGGATCGCGAGTCCCGAGCACCCGCTCACCGCCCGCGTGATGGTTAACCGGATTTGGCAGCATCATTTCGGTCGCGCCCTCGCCCCGAGCCCGAGTGATTTCGGCACCCACGGCCAGAAGCCGACTCACCCCGCCCTGCTGGACTGGCTCGCAACGGAATTCGTCGCCCGCGGATGGAGCGTGAAGGCGATGCACCGGTTGATGCTGACATCATCCGTCTATCGGCAGACCAGCGCCGCCGATTCCGGCGCGGCTGCAACCGACCCCGAAAATCGGCTCTACTCCCGCATGCGCCGCGTTCGCCTCGAGGGCGAAGTCGTGCGGGACAGTTTACTCGCGATCAGCGGTGAATTGAATCTGACCATCGAAGGCCCCGGCGTTTTTCCGCCGATTCCCCGGGAGATATTCGCCGGTGCCAAGGGCTGGACGACGAATTCCGATCCGCGCGAGCACTCACGGCGGAGCCTCTATATTTTCGCCCGGCGCAACCTGCGGTTCCCCTTCCTCGAAGTGTTTGACGCGCCCGACAACAACCTCAGCTGCCCGACACGCGAACGCAGCACCACCGCACCCCAATCGCTCACCCTCCTCAATGCCGAGGAAGTCCTGCGCGCCGCGCGTCTCACGGCGAGCCGGTTGGAAAGCGAAACCGATTCGCGCGACGCCCAGATCACGCTCGCCTACCGGCACATCACCGGCCGGCCGCCTGCCGACGCCGAGCACCGCCTGTCGCGGGAATTTCTGGCGCACTCGCCGCTGAGCGAATTGTGCCGCGCCCTCTTCAACCTGAACGCCTTCGTCTATGTCGACTGACACCTGCCCCGGTCCCGGCGCTCCCGCGTTTTACCCTTCGTCCCGACGACAGTTCCTGCGCCACGCCGGCGGTGGCTTCGGAATGCTCGCCCTTGCCTCCCTGCTCGACCGCGACGGTCTGCTCGCGGCCGCGCCCCCTGTTGTTTCTGGCGGCGCGGTGTCCGGACCTCCGAGTCCGTTTGCCCCCAAGGCGCCGCATTTTCCGGCGACCGCGAAGCGCGTGATTTTTCTCTTCATGTCGGGCGGCCCCAGCCACGTGGACCTGCTCGACCCAAAGCCCGAGTTGATTCGCCTCGCCGGACAGCCGATTCCCGAATCGTTCGGCTCGTTCAAGACCCGGCGCGCCGTGGCGAAAAACAAGCTCCTCGCGCCATTGCGGGAGTTCAAGCCGCGCGGGCAGTCGGGCATCGAGGTGTCGGATTTCCTGCCCCATCTCGCCACGTGCGTCGACGACCTCTGTGTCCTGCGCGGGTGTCACGCCGACAGCGTTACCCATCCCGAATCCGTTTATCAGATGAACACCGGCTCCATCTTGATGGGGCGCCCGAGCCTGGGATCGTGGGCCACCTACGGCCTCGGCAGTGAAAATCAAAACATGCCTGCCTTTGTCGTGATGCCCGACCCCACCGGTTGGGTAAAAGGCGGCGCTCCGGCCTGGGGCAATGGCTACATGCCCGCCGCGTATCAGGGCACCATCCTCCGCGGCGGCGCCTCTCCCATTCTCAATCTCAACACGCCCGCCGGCATCTCGGGCGATCAACAACGCTCGACCGTCGATTTGATCAACCGCTTGAACCGCGGCAACCTTGCGCCCGGCGATGAGGACTCTGAACTCGCCGCCCGCATCTCGGCCTACGAATTGGCATTCCGGATGCAAACGCACGCGCCCGAAGTCGTGGACATTTCCCGCGAGACCGACGCGACCCGGAAACTCTACGGCCTCGACCGCAAGGTCACGGAAGAGTTCGGCCTGCGCTGCCTGCTCGCGCGCCGGATGCTCGAACGCGGCGTGCGTTTCGTGCAGATCTATTGCGGCGACACCAACGGCTGGGACGGCCACTCCGACATGGAGGGCAACCACTCCAAGCTTTGCGCGCAGAGCGACCTGCCCGTCGCGGGACTGCTAAAGGACCTCAAGTCGCGCGGCCTGCTCGACTCCACGCTGGTGATCTGGGGCGGGGAGTTTGGCCGGATGCCGATGAGCGAGGGCTCGAACGGCCGTGACCATAACCCCCACGGATTTTCGATGTGGCTCGCCGGCGGCGGCGTGAAGGGCGGCCAAGTGATCGGCTCGACCGATCCGGTGGGCCTGCGCGCCGAGTCGGAAAAGGCCCACGTCAACGACCTCCATGCGACCATCCTGCATCTGCTGGGATTGGATCACACCCGCCTCACCTATCGCCACAACGGCCGCAACCAGCGCCTCACCGACGTCGCTGGGAACGTGATTCGAAAGGTGTTCGCCTGAGCGCGGCGCGCAGCGGACACGCAAGCGGCTATGATGAGATCGATCGGGTGATGAATTTCGCCCCTCGGTCCTCCGCTGCCCCCTAACACGCGGCTTGACGGGGAGCACACCGGGCGCGACGTCGGCAGCCCGACGCGTTGCCCGACGGTTTTCTTGATGGGGTGCGCGAAAAATTCCATCGCCGTCATCGCGCTCGAACTGGAGCGGCGACGCCCCCGTCGCCGGCGAAACGCGACGAGGGCGACGTGTCCCCATTGTCCCGAAGTTACGACAGACCCGCGATCGCGCCGCGTCTGTCGCCGGCTCCGGCCACCGCTGCTGCGCGACCGGGGTGATAGGCTACAGCTATCAGGTGATAGCTATAAACTATCACCGTCCCCGCGCACTTTTGGGTTAATATGGCGGCGCACCCGAACGGTACGGACCGCGGCCCCTGGCCTCCGGCTCCCCGTCCCGGGATCGGGTGCAAACCAAAACCAAAGGAAAGGAAAGTCATGAAAAACCAAAGTCAGAAAGCGGGCGGCATCCAGCCGCTCATCGACGCGGGGGCGCAAGCCGCCGCTCAGGGTGTGGCTCGCTCCACCCTGCTCACCAAACTACTCCCGTTCGCCGGACTGGCCGCACTCGCCGTGCGGCTGTTCGGCAAACACGGGGGCGCCGAAACCCGGCCGGCAGCCGGAAAACACCATCGAGGGACGCAGCATGGACATAGCATAGACATAGCATGGAGCCGGCAGGGCGGTCGCGCCCCGTCGATTCCGGTTGGTCTGGGGTCGAA